>JACMNN010000152.1 GCA_014378555.1 Burkholderiales bacterium
AGCGAGTTTTTTCTGTTCCGCTTTTTTCTGAGCATCGCAGGAAAAGGCCAATCGTCGGGGTCGCCTTTTCTTTGGTTACTTTCTTTTGGCGAAGCAAAAGAAAGTGACTGCCCCGCGGCATCAGCGGAAACGTGGCAAACGTACTTCCTCAATGCGTCAGACCCTTCGCTGCGCTCAGGGCGAACGGTGACCGGTGACCGGCGAACGGGCAGCGGGCAGCGGGCAGCGGGGAACGGGACGGGACGCGACCACCACGGACGTGTGACGGCCGTACTTCCACATTAACCCCAACCCCCATCGCGAAGCGATCAAATAACAGCTCGACGGGTCCCCGTTGATTGGCCCCGAGAAGCGGAAGAAAAAAGCGATAAGAACAGAAAACTGTTTGAGCGATAGCGAGTTTTTTCTGTTCCGCTTTTTTCTGAGCATCGCAGGAAAAGGCCAATCGTCGGGGTCGCCTTCTTAAGGTTGCTTTTCTTGGCGAAGGAAGATTAGTGACTGCCCCGCGGCATCAGCAGAAACGTGGCAAACGAACTTCCTCAATGCGTCAGACCCTTCGCTGCGCTCAGGGCAAACGGTGACCGGCGAACGGGCAGCGGTGACCGGGAAACGGGGAACGAACCGTCTCACTTCGTCAGACCCTTCGCTGCGCTCAGGGCGAACGGTGACCGGCGAACGGGCAACGGGGTGCATAGGCCGCGCTACGCGTCGAGCGCTGCTCGAACTTCCGCCAACCACGCCCCCGCCCTTGCTGCCACTTCCCCTGCAGGCGCATCAAACATCGTTTGCACTAACGCAGAGCCAATCACCACCGCGTCTGCCACTTCGCCGACTGCCCGTGCCGTGGCTGCATCACGGATGCCAAAGCCGACGCCTACTGGCACGGCTAGCGCGGCTTTGATCACCGCCACTTTGCTGGCGACATCTTGCACGTCAAGATTCCCGGCGCCAGTGACACCGCGCAAGCTGACGTAATAGACGTAACCGCGCGCTAGGCGGGCGACGTGGTTGATGCGTTCGCTGGACGACGTGGGGGCCAGCAAAAAGATGGGGGCTAAGTCACGCTTGATCAGCATCGCCGAGAATTCGTCGGCTTCTTCCGGCGGATAGTCGACTACCAGTACACCGTCGACGCCCGCCGTTGCCGCGGCGTCGACAAACTGCTCGCGGCCCATCGCCTCAATTGGGTTGGCGTAACCCATCAGCACCACGGGGGTGGCGTTGTTCGTGGTGCGAAATTCGGCGACGATAGCGAGCACTTTGCGCATCGTCATGCCTTTGGCCAGCGCGCGCTCGGACGAGCGCTGAATCACCGGACCGTCAGCCATCGGGTCAGTGAAGGGCACGCCCAACTCGATGACGTCGGCGCCGGCATGAGCCAGCGCATGCATGGTCGGGAGCGTGGCGTCTAATGCCGGGTCGCCTGCGGTGATGAAGGGAATCAGCGCGGTTTTTTTGTTCGCTTTGAGTGCGGCGAAGGTGGTGTTGATGCGGTTCATGGCGCGGCCTTCTACTTTCTCAGCAACGGTTGCACCGCGTTACGCGCGGCCTCGGCCGTGGTGCGCCCGAGTTCGCATTCCGGATGGCAGTAAAACGACAGTCCGGAGCGTTGCGACACCGTATGCATGTCTTTGTCACCACGACCTGAAAGATTGACCAGTAGGATTTTGTCTTTGCCCATCGTCGGCGCGAGCTGGGTCGCATAGGCAATGGCGTGGCTCGATTCGAGCGCGGGAATGATGCCCTCGGTTAGGCAGCATTCATGAAACGCCTTGAGCGCTTCGTCGTCGGTGATGCTCACGTATTCGGCGCGACCGATGTCTTTCAGGTAGGCGTGTTCTGGGCCAACGCCGGGGTAGTCGAGGCCCGCGCTGACCGAGTGCGTCTCGGCGATTTGGCCGTCTTCGTCCTGCAAAAGATAGGTGCGATTGCCATGCAACACGCCGGGCACGCCTTGCGTGAGTGACGCCGAATGTTTGCCGGTGGCGATGCCTTCGCCTGCGGCTTCAACCCCGATCAAGCGCGTGTTTTCATAGGGAATGTAGGGGTAGAAAATCCCCATCGCGTTGGAGCCACCGCCGACGCAGGCGAGGACGGCGTCGGGTTGACGACCTGTCATTTCAGGCATTTGGGTGAGACATTCGGTGCCGATCACCGATTGAAAATCGCGCACCATCATCGGATACGGATGCGGGCCGGCGACGGTGCCGATAATGTAGAAAGTGTTGTCGACGTTGGTGACCCAGTCGCGCAACGCCTCGTTTAACGCGTCTTTCAGCGTTTTTGATCCGCTCTCAACCGGCACCACAGTGGCGCCCAGCAGCTTCATACGGTAGACGTTCTGCGCTTGTCGCTTGATGTCCTCACTGCCCATGTAGACCACGCATTCGAGACCATAACGCGCGGCGATGGTGGCGGTGGCCACTCCGTGTTGCCCAGCGCCCGTCTCGGCAATGACGCGCGGCTTGCCGAGACGCTTGGCGAGCATGGCCTGGCCGATGCAGTTGTTTATTTTGTGCGCGCCGGTGTGATTTAGGTCTTCGCGCTTCAGATAAATTTGCGCGCCACCCAGCCGGTCACTCCAGCGTTTGGCGTGATAGATCGGGCTTGGGCGACCGACAAAATATTTGAGTTCGTTGGCAAATTCGGTAAGGAATTCCGGGTCGTGCTGATAGCGGGCGTATTGCGCTTTAAGCTGGTCAAGCGCTTCAATCAGGGTTTCAGCGACGAAGGTGCCGCCGTATTGGCCAAAGTGGCCTTGCGCATCGGGTAGATCGTAGGGTTTCATAGAGACTTCTTTCTTGTCGTCGCTCCGGCAAAGGCCAGAGTCCAGCGGGCTTACAAAATCACGCGTTGTTGCGAGATGAATGGCGGCCTCGGACGGGACGATGTAACTAAGGAGAGTTTGTCGTGTCAGCGCAGCGCACCGCCGCGCAAAATTGACGGATTAAATCGGTAGATTTTTCGCCGCGCGAAATTTCCACGCCGCTGCTGACATCCACCGCAAATGGGTTAACCGAGCGTATCGCTTCGGCCACATTTGCAGCAGTCAAGCCACCAGACAAAACGAGGGCTGGAGCGCGCTCGCTTTGCATGTTTGACGTGTTGATGAGCTGCCAATTGAATGTCTTTCCGCTGCCGCCGTGTCCCGCGCTGGGCGTGTCCAGAAGGAGCGCGCTGGCGGAGGCGTATTGCAAGCCTGATTGTAATAAATCGAACCGGTCGGTGACCGGCAATGCTTTGAGATACGGGCGTCCGAAGCTGGCGCAGAAGGGCTCCGGCTCGTTACCGTGGAACTGCAGCAGGTCGATGCGAGCGCTGGCAAGCGCGGCGGCGACCTCGGCGTGGGTCGGGTTAACGAACAACGCCACCGTTGCGACAAAGGCTGGAACACGGCTTGTCAAATCTGACAGTAGCGGGAGATCAATGGCCCTGATTGACGGCGCATAGAGCACAAAACCGAGCGCGTCAGCACCCGCGTGAATCGCTACATCAACGTGTTCAGCAGTTTTCAGGCCGCAGATTTTGATGCGGGTGCGCATTGGCGGAGAGGAATAATTTAGAGGCACGGATCGACAAATACTTCGGGAATGTTGAAGCGTGAATCGTACTCAATTCCGGCAAGATACAGCCCAGCGGGTGAAAATGTCGGCGCTGCGCGCTTGCGATCTTGTTGTGCGATCAACTCTTGCACCCAGCCGCTCGGCTGCCGACCGCTGCCGATGTAGACCAGCGTGCCCATGATGTTGCGAATCATGTGATGCAGGAAGGCGTTGGCATGGAAGTCAAAGCGCAGCACCCCGCCGCGTTGCTGCACGGTGGCCGAATGAATGGTTTTGATCGGAGATTTTGCCTGACAGTCGGCAGCGCGAAACGCGCTGAAATCATGAGTGCCGCACAGCGCAGGAAGGGCGGCCTCGATCCGCGCTACGTCTAGCGGCCAGTGAGTCCAGCCAATGCGCCCCGATTGCAAACCCGGACGTTGCGGACGTGAAGCAAGCAGGTAGACGTAGCGCCGCGATTGTGCGGCGAACCGTGCATGAAAATCGTCTGCGACCGGAACGGCCCAGCGAATCGACACATCACCGGGCAAAAATTGATTGCCGCCGCGAACCCAAGCGGTGGCTTCACGTTTCACTTGCGTCTCAAAATGCACCACTTGCAGCGACGCGTGAACGCCGGTGTCGGTGCGACCCGCAGCGATCACACTAACCGGTTGGGTGGCGATGTTGGACAGGGCTTTTTCCAGCGCGTGTTGCACCGACGGCTGCTCGACTTGACGCTGCCATCCGCAGAAGGCAGTGCCGCGATATTCGAGACCCAGCGCCCAGCGCTGAGTGTCGCGCTGGGGAGTATCCGCCACTACTAACTCAGTTGGAGCGGGCTTGCTTAGCCACCCAATTTGGCAAGCATCGCCTTGGCCTCTGCGATCTGCACTTCGTCGCCGTCGTGCATCACTTCGCGGAGAATTTCGCGTGCGCCTTCGCGGTCGCCCATTTCTTCGTAGGCGCGCGCCAGATCAAGTTTGGTTGATGCGTCATGCCATTGACCATCAAGAATCGATGGCGTTGGATCAACAAAACCCTGACGCCCCGCATCGAAACTCAGGTCGAGCATTTCAGGCCGCATCGACGGACCGACGGTGCCAAGGTTAGTCGGCGTTGCCGTTGAGAAGTCGGTGAAATCCATGCCAGATTCGGACACTTGACCCGCCTTGGTCGCCTTTTTCAGCGACGCCTCTAGCTCGGCCAGATCGTCTTCAAGTGATTTGCGGCCGTTTTGCGCGGTCGGCATGGACGACGTTGCCATGGTCAATGGCGTTGTGAACAGCGCAGCGGAAGGGGCGACAGGCGGCGCTGCGGGCGTGCCAGGCTTGGTGATGGTCATTCCATCGAGCACGAAGTCAAGCGATCCTGACGACGACACCGGTGGCGCGGCCACGGGCGAAGACGTGCGAGCCGGTGCGCTCGGCGCATCAATCGACGCGTAAGCTACCGCAGCAGTCGCAGCGGCAGCAGTTCCAACGGCTAAGGCAGTTGGCGAAATCGAAAGCGTCGTCGCGCCGTCGGTGGTCGACGCAGTTGCGGTGCCAACCAGCGGATGACCGGGGAAGTGCGCTGCGGCAATCGCGATCAGTTTTTGCTTGTACTCACCGGTGCGGTCCATGGCGACAATGTCAGCGACCAACTTATCAAACGAGTCACGTTTGCCCTGCATTGCGCTGATTTCGGCAAGCTTGGTGGCCACGTCGGGACGCTGCGAATCGCGCTGCAGCGCTTCACGCAAAATCTCTTCCGCCTGTGCCTCGCGACCGTAGGCGATGTACACCTCGGCTTCGGCCACGGGATCGACTTCACCTGAATCAATGGTGCCCATGCCGGAACGGCTGAATTGGCTCTGCACGGGCACATCGTTGGTTTTGACAACGCCCAAGCCGGAGGTACCAAACACCGTGTCAGGATTGATGGTGTTGATGACCGGGTCAGACATTTTTGAATGGGCCGATGGCGCAACTTGCTTGCGGTTACGGCTCCATAAAAACGCAGCTAGCAACGCGAGCAGGCCCAAACCTGCTGCGGCCGCGGGCATCGGGTTATCGGCCACATAATTCATCATCCCCGGCTCAGCCGGCGGCGTAGTTGCCGGCGTAGTTACTAGGGGCGCAGATGGCTTTACCGCGACGGCTGGCGCCGCCGCTATCGGAACAGGCGACGGAGGTGCTGGCGGTACGACCACGACCGCTGGCGCTGGCACCAACACAGGCTGCGGCGCAGCTGGCGGCACAACGACAACTACTGGGGCGGGGGGCGGCGTTGGTGGCGGTGACACAACAACCGGTGGTGGAGCGACGGGCGCCACAACGAGCTTCGGTGGGTCAACTTTGGCAATTGCCACCGGTGCTGGAGCCGGCGGCAAAGCGACAGGCGGGGTAACCGCAGGTTTCGCTGGCTCGGCCTTGGCCACAGCCGCCGGCGCGGGCGGTGCTGGTGTTGCTGGTGGCGCTTTGGCGGCGGCCTGTGCCTTGGCTTGCGCGTCAGCCATAGCCTGATTTTTCAGCGATAGCGCTTTTTCTAAATCCTGTTTAGTTTGTTCCAGCTGGGTGGCTCGCGATTGCTCTTCTTTAAGCGCTTTCGCCGCAGCGACTTTGCTTTCTGTGCCAAGTTGTTGCTGTTTGTTGCGTTCGCCTTGGGAAAGCTTCAGCTTGTCGCTGTTGCTGGCTCCGGTGCCGGTATCGGCAACCGCGCCTGAGACGCGACCACTGGCGCGGGCCGAAGGTGCGTCACTCGCCACATTTGGCACGCTGTCGGAAACGCGCGCCACATAGCCCCGCCAACTGGCGGCTTGCACGCGAACTTCATTAATCGCGGCGTTTTGGGCGATGCCCTGCGCATCCCCGCTAGACGGCAAAGTGAGCGAAGCGCCTGCACGTAGACGATTGATGTTGCCGCCGATGAATGCATCAGGATTGCTGCGCTGGATCGTGATCATCAGTTGCTCGATTGTCACGCCGGGCTGGGCGTTGCGTCCAGCAATGCCCGAAAGTGTGTCACCGGCTCGCACGCTGTAACTACCGCCCTTTGATTCGCCGCGCGGCGCTGCGGCCACAGGTGCGGCGGGCGCTGCGGGCGCTGCGGGCGGCGCAGTTGCAGGCCGCGGACTGGGCGCGGAAAGCGCTGGCATCGCTGGTCGGGGAGGCTGCGCCGGCTCAATGTTTTGTGCGACCGCAGTGGCCGGTGGATCTAACAGGAAGACGTACTCGCGCACCAGTCGACCGGTGCTCGAATTGACTTCGACCAATATGTCCAAGTACGGGTCGTTAATAGATTGGCTGCTGGCGAGGCGTAAATACGGCTTGCCGTTGGGCCGCCGCAGCACTTGCACGCGAATGGTCTGAACAATGCCCTGATATTCAACACCCGCGGCGCGATACACCGCCGGTGAGGCGATATTGGCTCGGATGGAGTCAACATCGTCCCCAGGTGCGACTGACAATTCAACCTCGGCGACTAGGGGTTGACCCAGCGCGGTGGAGACATTTAAGCGATCAAGACCGAGTGCACCCACCTGAGTGGACGCAATCAGGCCAGCCAGGACGAGCGATACAACGAGTGGTTTTTGGCGCAGCATGCCTATCTCTGAATTCTGAAAACTATAAGAAAAATAACATCATGGGGTTGCCGCCGCAAGCTCAGAATTAGCTTTAACTCGGGAGTCGCAAAAGCGAGCGCTCACTTTACGCGGGTAGTCTTGTACAAAAATCGCTACATATTGTGTCGCTCAAGCGCTGCCAGCACCAGATGTTGTGCGTTGACCGGGCGCTGTGCCAATGTCAACGTCATGCAACACTTTTGCCAAAATTTCGCTAAATTGCTGACACAACCGCGTCGCCCATCGCCTTGGTGCCCACTAATTGGCAATTAATGTCGGCAATATCACCGGTTCGCTTGCCCGAAGCGAGCACCGAGCGCACCGCGGCGTCAATCCGCGCCGCCAGATCGTCGCGACCAAAGGTGTAGCGCATCATCATCGACAGCGACAGGATGGTCGCCAGTGGATTGGCCTTGTCCATGCCCGCGATGTCGGGGGCTGAGCCGTGGATGGGCTCGTACATCCCTTTGTTGTTGGCATCGAGCGAAGCCGACGGCAGCATTCCGATCGAACCGGCCAGCATCGAGGCTTCGTCGGACAAAATATCGCCGAAGATGTTGCCGGTGACGATCACATCAAACTGCTTCGGTGCGCGAATCAATTGCATCGCCGCGTTGTCCACATACATGTGTGACAACTGCACTTCGGGATAGTGCTTACCCATTTCAGTGACGACTTCGCGCCACAAAATGGAGGTGTCAAGCACGTTGGCCTTGTCGACACTGCATAGCTTTTTGCCGCGCTTCATCGCTGCTTCAAAGCCGACTCGCGCGATACGCTCGATCTCGGAGCGGGCGTAGTGCATCGTGTCAAAGCCCTCGTCCTCGCCCGCCGCATTAGTGCGGCGACCACGCGGCTGACCGAAATAAATGTCGCCGGTGAGTTCACGGATGATCATGATGTCGAGCCCCGACACGATCTCAGGCTTGAGCGAAGACGATGCGACCAGCTCGGGAAACAACATCGCGGGTCGCAGGTTAGCGAACAGCTTCAAATCTTTGCGAATGCCGAGCAGCCCTTGCTCCGGGCGCAGCGCGCGCGGTAGGGTGTCGTAATTAGGGCCGCCTACGCACCCGAGCAAAATCGCGTCAGCGTCGCGAGCGAGCTGCTGCGTGGCTTCGGGATAAGGGTGTCCGTGCGCGTCATACGCCGCGCCGCCGAGATGGCCGTGCGAAAGGGTAATGGGCACGCCCTCTGACTTGAATTTTTCAAGCACGCGAACCGCTTGACCGACGATTTCTGAGCCGATGCCGTCGCCGGGGAGAATGAGAATTTTCATGTTGTTCTGTGTGAAGGTGCGACGGATGTGGCGTTGGACGGATGAAACTAAATCCCGTCCAAATTATGGCCAGTAACTTTTGGCCGAAAGCGTTTCTTAGTCGAGCATAGCGGCCAATATTGACGACTATCGACTTCCGACGTTTTGATGACCCAGCCCAATTAAATCGGCGCTTTCAAGAAAAAGCCAATCGCGAAACCGAGTCTCGCCAACGGGCGATCGAACCCTACGCCAGCCAAGGCTGCGCCGTATGATGCTTCGCCTCAAACGCCGAGATGACAGCCGAATGCTGCAGCGTCAAACTAATGTCGTCCCAGCCATTGAGCATCCGCTCGCGCCGTGACGCCGCAATGTCAAACGCAAAGGCGAAACTGGCGTTGGTCGAACGCACTTGTTGTGCCTGCAGATCGATGGTCAGCTCGAACCCGGGAAAGGCGGCGCAGTCGTGGAACAGGCGGTCCACCTCAGCGTCTTGCAGGCGAATCGCCAACAGTCCATTATTCAACGAATTGTTGTAGAAAATATCGCCGAACGACGGCGCGATCACGGCGTGGAAGCCGTTCTGCTGCAGGGCCCAAGGCGCGTGTTCGCGTGACGAACCACAACCGAAATTTTGCCGTGCGAGCAAAATCGACGCGCCTTGATAACGCGGTTCGTTCAGAACAAACTGCGCGTTGAGCGGGCGCTTGCTGTTGTCCACACCCGGCTGGCCAACGTCTAAATAACGCCATTCGTCAAAGCAGTTCGGGCCGTAGCCCGTCCGCTTGATCGACTTCAGAAATTGCTTTGGAATGATGGCGTCGGTGTCGACGTTAGCCCGATCCAGCGGCGCCACCAGTCCTGTGTGCGTAACAAATTTATCCATGAAGTCGCCTGAGTCCAGAAAGAGTTCCGAGTGCGCTATTTTTTTGCAGCGTCTTCGATTTTTTCGCCGGCCTTTTGCACGTCTTGGCCAACACCTTTAACCGTGTTGCAACCAACAACCGACAGCGCGAACGCTACCAATAATGCGCTGCTGAGAATTCGTTTCATGAGTAACTCCTGTTGAAAATGACTAGAACTTGTGTAACAAAATAATATCAACTAAGGCGACGGACATCGACAAAGTGGCCGGCAATTCCGGCAGCAGCAGCCATCGCGGGGCTGACTAAGTGGGTGCGACCGCCGGTACCCTGACGACCTTCAAAATTGCGGTTAGACGTGGAGGCGCAGCGCTCGCCCGGCTCCAGCCGATCATCGTTCATCGCTAGACACATTGAGCAGCCTGGCTCGCGCCATTCAAATCCGGCCGCTAAAAAAATCTTATCGAGCCCTTCGCGCTCAGCCTGCATTTTGACCAAACCGGAGCCCGGCACCACCATCGCCAGCTTGACGTTATCCGCACGGCGACGGCCCTTGACCACCGCGGCCGCGGCACGCAAGTCTTCAATCCGTGAATTGGTACAGGAACCGATGAAAACCTTGTCGATTTTGATGTCGCTCATCAGCGTATTCGGCGTCAAACCCATGTAGGTTAGCGCGCGCGCGATGCCTTCGCGTTTGGTGGCGTCTTTTTCTTTGTCAGGATCCGGCACCCGGCCCTCAACCGACACCACCATCTCGGGTGAGGTGCCCCACGTCACTTGCGGAATTAATTCGCTGGCGTTGAGCACCACCGTGTGATCAAACGTCGCATCAACATCGCTGGTCAGCGTGCGCCAGTGTCGGGTTGCCGCGTCCCAAGCTTCATCTGTTTTGGGCGCAAAGGGACGGCCTTTGAGATAGGTTTCAGTCACCTCGTCGTAGGCCACCATGCCCGCACGCGCACCGGCCTCAATGGCCATATTGCACACACTCATGCGGCCTTCCATCGACAGCGAGCGGTTTGCTTCGCCACCAAATTCAATGGCGTAACCGGTGCCGCCTGCCGTGCCGATTTTGCCGATGA
>JACMNN010000153.1 GCA_014378555.1 Burkholderiales bacterium
CAGGGCGAACGGACGTTTGAGCGCAAAAGTCAGGTGGGCACGGGCGCCCAGCCCACTTGGCTGCCGTGTGAAGGTGCTCGTGGAACGTGGTGGATTGCATGTCACCGTTCGCCCTGAGCTTGGCGAAGGGTTTGACGGAATGAAGTGTCAGACCACTACTGGCCCTGCCGTCAGACCCTTCGCTGCGCTCAGGGCGAACGGACGTTTGAGCGCAAAAGTCAGGTGGGCACGGGCGCCCAGCCCACTTGGCTGCCGTGTGAAGGTGCTCGTGGAACGTGGTGGATTGCATGTCACCGTTCGCCCTGAGCCTAGCGAAGGGTTTGACGGAATGAAGCGTCAAACCACTACAGGCTTTGCTTTCGGACCCTTAGCTGCGCTCAGGGCAAACGGAAATGTCAGTGCAAAACTCGGGTGGGCACGGAGTGGCTAACCTACGTAGACTGAAGGCCGGGGAGGAATGACGAAGCGGGTGAATAAATCCGTGTTTATCGAGCCATCCAGACAAAAGCGGCCATGCGCCCTGTTATCGGCTCGCGTCGATGCGAAAAAAACAAGTCCGACTGGGTGAATGTGCAGTGTTCGCCGCCCGTCACGTCAGTCACTCCGATCGCATGCAGACGCTGCCGCGCGATCGCATACAGGTCGCAGAGAAATTTGCCCGCCGTTTCTCGTGGCACGAAATGTTGCGTCGCGCGTGGGTCATGGGCGACAAACGCAGCGCGCACCTCCGCCCCCACCTCAAACGCCGCCGGGCCGATGCACGGCCCCATCCAGGCGATCAGTTGCTCTGGCGCGACATTTAAAGCGGCTACCGTGCGCTCCAAAACGCCACCCGACAGTCCGCGCCATCCGGCATGCGCCGCACCTACTGCGGACCCGTCGCGCGCGGCGAACAGCACCGGCATGCAGTCGGCTACCTTCACCGCACAAACCAATCCCGCGGTGTGGCTGACGATGGCGTCGCCCTTAATTTCGGTCGCGCCGAGGGGTGTATTGGCAGGCAGCGATTCGGCATGATGCACGTCGACCCCATGCACTTGGTAGGCCCAGCGCAGATCCGCTTCAGGCACCCCTAGGGCAGCAGTGGTGAGGCGTTCGTTTTGCATCACCGAGGCGCGATTGTCAGCCGTTGCATAACCCAGATTGAGCGCGTCGTACGGCGCGACGCTGACGCCGCCGAGGCGCGTAGTCATTGCGGCATGCACGCCGTTCGGCACCCCCCAAGTGGGGCGTATCAGCAACATAACAGATCAGTCACGAACGTAGATAACCTCAATGCCGTCTTCTTCGAAATCATCATCAAAGTCATCAACCTCAGGCACATTGTCGCGCTCGGCGCGCAGCGCTTTCAGTAGATATTTCATGTCGTTGGCGAGCGGTGCGACAAACCGCATGGTCTTGCCGCTCACCGGATGAATCAGCGTTAGGCGCCATGCGTGCAGCGCCTGCCGATCAAACATCACGTCGCCGCGTTTACCGTAGGTTTTGTCGCCCACAACAGGCCGCAAACCACTGGCCATGTGCACGCGAATCTGGTGGGTGCGGCCGGTCTCAAGCTTGCATTCCACCAACGTGTAATGCCGCCCACGCAGCGCTGGACCGCCGAACGCCTCACGCGGTTTGTAATGCGTTAGCGCCGGTTTGCCACCGACCACCACGATGGCCATTTTGGTGCGATCTTTGCCGTGGCGACCGATCGCGCCTTCCACCGTGCCGGCCTTTTTGATTTCACCGTGCACCAGCGCCAAATATTCGCGTCCGGCGCTGCGCGATTGCAGTTGCCGAACCAAGTGGGTTTGCGCCTGCGGCGTTTTGGCGATCATCATCACCCCACTGGTGTCTTTGTCGAGTCGATGCACGATGCCGGCGCGCGCCACGTTTGCGAGGGACGGTGCGTGGTGCAGCAGGGCATTGAGCAACGTGCCATCGCGATTGCCGGCGCCGGGGTGAACCACCAGCCCCGGCGGCTTGTTGATCACCAGCAGATGTTCGTCTTCAAATACGATGTCAAGCGGGATGTCCTCAGCTTCAGCCTCGATTTCGCGCTTAGCGTCGGGCAGCGTGGCAACGATGCTCTCACCGCCTTCAAGCTTTGATTTGCCGGCGCGCACTTCGCCGTCCACCAGCACATGCCCTTCGTCCAGCCACGCTTTCAGGCGGGCCCGAGAATGCTGGGGAAACAATTGCGCCAACGCGCCGTCCAAACGCATGCCGGACATGGAGTACGGGATGGTGATCGGCGCCACGTTTGAATCACTCATTGGCGTACGCCCTCGCAGGTTTGCAGCAGGTGGCTGGGGTCGGCACTTATAATCATGCCTATATTAAACGTCCGGTCCATGTGACTTTCAGGGATTGCCATGCGCTTAACCGCGAAGCTTCAGAGTATTGTTTTAATGTGCGCAGCGAGCATTGTGCTCTCGGGCTGCGGTTGGTTCGGCGATAGGTTCTCCAAGACTGAAGAGCCGCAAAAAATGTCCGTGGAGTCATTGTATAAGCGCGCCAAGGATGCGCTGACCGCCGGCAGCTACACCGAGGCCATCAAGCTGTACGAAACATTGGAATCGCGCTTCCCATATGGCGTGCAGTCGCAGCAGGCCATTATCGACACCGCCTACGCACACTACCGGCTGGGCGAGCGGGCGCAGGCCATTGCCGCAGCCGATCGCTTTATCAAGCTTTATCCAAATCATGAAAACGTCGATTACGCGTATTTCGTTAAAGGCTTGGCGAACTTCATCGAAGACTTAGGGTTGCTGTCGTTTATCGCCACCCAAGACTTATCGGAACGCGACCAAAAATCGGCGCGTGAGGCCTACACCACGTTCAAAACGCTGGCAGAGAAGTTCCCGCAAAGCCGCTACACCGCTGACTCCCGCTTGCGGCTGCGCTATTTGGTCAATGCGTTGTCGAAAAACGAGTCGCACATCGCCCGTTATTACTACAACCGGGGCGCTTATCAAGCCGCCATCAACCGCGCCCAGGCCTGCCTGACCAACTTCCCCAATACGCCAGCCAACGAAGAAGCGCTCAATGTAATTGTGCAAAGCTACCGCGCGATGGGCAACACGCAACTGGCCGCCGACACCGAAAGGATCTACATGTCCACCTACAAAACGGACGCGACCGATCGGAACGCGGCGTGGTGGAAGTTCTGGTAGCGGCCGCTTAGGCAAGCGTTGTCGACTAAAACAGCTCTAAAAAGCGACTGTTCCATGATGCTGGGTGGCGACGGTTGGGTCAACGTGGATTTTGAAGCCGAGCAGGCGCAGTCGGTGACAGGCCCAGAAGTCCTCAGACAGATATTCGCCCTCCACCACACCGACGCCAAACACGTCATAGTGAATATCCGCGTCAAAGTCGCCGCGCTGGGTGCGCGCTGAGCGGCCATAAACCGCCCCGCGCCGCATGGCGTCGTCGACTAAGGCTGCCACGGCGGCGCGCGACAACATAAATACGGCGGTGCCGATACGGTCGCACAACATCATCTCACCGGCCTCACCGACGCAATTGCCCACATTCCACATCCGGGTGCCGTCGGGGTTGCGGCCCTTCAACGCCACGGGCGCACCAATCACGTCGACCTTGGCGTTAATTAGCCGCGCAAGGCTCTCGGCGGACATCCGCACATCGCCGTCAAGAAACAGCAGATGGGTGAATTGCGGACGCGCATAAAACGCTGCAAGAATGGTGTTTCTGGCGCGGGTAATTAGGCTCTCGTTGCCGATGGTGACCAGCGTAAACGGAATGCCCGAGCCGGCAAACGTCAGCATGCTGGAAACATAATCGACATGCACCATGCCACCGTAGGCGGGGGTGCCGATCATGATGTTGGCCGGGTTTTGGCCCCCGGGCGCGCTCATGCTAGCGGCCGATATTTGTTCATATTGCCATGCACCTGTCGGCCAATTTCATAAAGCCGAGACAACGCCTCGTCGGAATATTCGCGGTAGCGCTGCAACAGCAGTACGTTATTGGCGTAATCCGGATGTGGTGGCGCTCCCACCGTCGGCGCCGCGCGTGGATGATGCAGATGAATGGCCGGACGGCTGTCGAACTCCATGGCACTTACGCGGCCACGTTGCAATTTGTAAGACATCGCGTCGTCCTCGCCACCCCAACCGAGAAATCGCTCGTCCCACAAGCCAAGCTCCAAAAAAGCTTGGCGGCGAATGAAAAAATTGCCACCACAAAACACCAGATGTTCTTGTTGCTTCTCCCGCGCCAAGGCTTGGTGAGCGTCGGGCACAAAGTCGTAATTTCCGGCACGCACCAGCGCCGATTGCGACTCGGATAAATCAATCACTCGGCGATGACAATTCACGGCAACAACGCGATCCCGGCACGCGGTCATTGATGCCACAACGTCGCCGCAAATCACGTCGGCGTCGGCAAAGCCAATCACGTCAGTGTTTGCGCAACGCGCACCCACATTGAGCCCCCAGCTCTTGTTGAAGGCACCAGGGTTGTAGACAAATTGGTAGTTAACGCCTTGCAGATAAGGCACCGCCTCGGGCACATTTAGCGTGGGCGTTTGGTCCTGCTCCACCACTATCACCGCGAGCTCGGGGAAGCGACGCAACCACAGCAACACCGCCTGTAAGTTGCTTAGGCGCGAATGAGTGATGGGACTGCCCTGATCTTGATCAGCATGCGGCGTGCGAGCGGCACGATAGGTCAAAATTAGGCACGCCGACGCGATGATATTTTCCATTTGTAGAAGACGAGCCCCATTAATGATTTCCTGCGTAACGATCACACAACCGGGGCGCAGTCGCCTGCTCGCTGAGGCTGTGGCAGATTTTAGCGCGCAGACTTTTGTCGATCGTGAACTGTTAATCGTGCACGATGGTGGCCCTGCATTCGCTGGCGACGTGCTGGCCATTGTCAACGCCCAACCCGCCTCAATGGCGCTCGCTATCCGCGTGATCGCCGCGGCCGCCGAACCCAAACTTAGTCTCGGTGAATTGCGCAACGTCGCCAGCAACGCCGCAGCCGGGGACTGGCTTTGCCAATGGGATGATGATGATCGGTTTCATCCGGAGCGACTGGCCGTGCAATGGAATGCCGCGCAAGCGCAAGGCGCTGCGTTTTGCTTTTTGGTCGATCAGTTGCACTGGTTTGAGGCCAGTAGTGAACTGTTTTGGGAAGACTGGCAAAGCGAAACCTATCCGCTCAATTTTGCTCAAGGCAGCATGCTGGCGCGGCGCGATCTGTTGCCGCGCTACCCGACGCTGGCGCGTGGCGAAGACACGCCACTATGCTGGGAGATTGCGCGCGGCGCGGAAAACGGCGACTACAAAATTGCCCGGCTTCGCGGTGCCGGCTGGTGTTACCTGTACCGCCACCACGGCGGCAATGCGTGGGATGAGGCGCATCACCGCGCCATCGCATCGGTGCGCAGCATGAGCCCGGCGCGGCTGCTCGCGCAACTCTATCCGTTGCAGGCCCGACTGGCCGAATTTCAGCCCGCATTGCCCGGACTAAATATGCAGGTGGGCGCCCAAATGGCCAGCTTTAAAGGCAAACAATGAAGCCGATGGCTGCGGCGCGATGAAGCGATGGTTACTGAGCTGGGAGCTTGGCCACGGGCTTGGCCATCTTGCTGCGCTCACCGCGGTCGCCCGCCAGGCGCTGCTGCACGGTATTGAACCGATCATCGCGTCAAGCCAACCGCTGCCCGAAACCGTTACCCTGCCAGCGGGCGCTCGCTTTCTATTAGCCCCAACGTGGCCGCGCGTTACACAACCGTTAACCGGCACTAGCAGCATGTCAGAGCTATTGTTCGAACAAGGCTTCGCGCAACCCGATGCGCTGGTGGCGAAAGTGCAAGGCTGGCGTGACTTAATTGAAATTGTCGGCCCGAGCGCGGTCATAGTTGACCATGCGCCGACAGCGCTGTTAACCGCCAAAGCGCTGAAAATTCCTACCGTTCAGCTCGGCACCGGGTTTGCTGTTCCGCCCAGCGATGGCCGCAGCGCCATGCCCAGCTTTCGCGATTGGGAAGCGCCGAATGGGCTACGCATGGCGCAGGCTGAACTAGCAATTAACAAGGCGTTGCTACATGCTGCGGCGCGCACCGGCTTGCCGTTGAGCACAAGTACTGCGGCGCTTTATTGCGCGCCAGCGGTGATTCGATCGCTGCCGATGTTGGACCACTATTCGCCGTCGCTTCGAGCTGCCTGTGGCGCGCCAAGCTTTTGCGGACCACTAGAACTTACCCGCTCCGGCACCACCGCCAGCGGCGCTTCGCGGATACCTGATTGGCCCGGCGCTGCCGGTCATAAACACCGGCGGATTCTTGCGTATTTAAAAGTTTCGCATCCGCTGACGCTACCCGTTTTGAACGCGCTCGCCAGTTTGCAAGCGCACAGCGCGGTCTCAGCGTTGGTGTACGTTGAGGGGGCGGAAGGTGTCGGCAATCCGCACGCCAATATTCACATTCAAAATACGCCGTTGCCGTTTAAACAATTGTTGCAAGGATCGACGGCCCAGCCCGGTGCCACCTTGGTGATTCATCAAGGCGGCATTGGCGCCAGCTCGCAAGCGCTGCTCGCCGGGGTGCCACAACTGTTGCTGCCCGACATGGCCGAGGCGTTCATCACAGCGCGAACGTTGGTGCGTGAGCAGGTGGCCGAACTGCTCAGACCCGAGGCCTCGCGCGAACGGGTGCATCAAATGCTTAAGCAAATGATTGACGGCAAACACTACCGTGACCGTGCCACCTTGCTGGCAAAGCAAAACGATGCGTTTGCCGGCGACAACGGGGCGCAACTTTGGCGCCTACTAACTTTGGCGATTCCTGAATCATTTTTTTAGTTAAAGCGCTAAGACTGCCTCGCCGCTAGCCTCGCGCACTACTCCTGACTGGGCGCAATTGCGCGAGAAGCTAATTGTTCGCCTCCCGTAAGTTGGCAAATTGCAGCCAATCCTTAAGCATCGTCGCCACCGCCTGATCGGCACAAAACTTTTCGCCCTCAGCACGGCTTAGCGCCTCGCGCGTGGCCCAATTAGCATCGCTCCAGTGCTCGGTGGCGCGCACTTGGGCGACCGCCTCTTCAAGCGACGCATACACCGCGCCCGCGGCTGCCACCATGCCCGCCAGACGAGGCTGGTTGCGCACCAACGTGTAGCACCCGGCGCTAAGCGCTTGCCCGATCGACACCGGCATCGCCGCCGTTTTGCCGGCCGGAAAGGTATGCACGTACAAACCCGCCTGTGCATACCAGCGCGCCATGTCGCTCGGCGCGACATTCCACAGTACCTGCAAATTGTCCGGTTTGAAGCGGGTAATCGCGGCGTTAATCTCTTCTACCGTACCGTTTGCGCCCTTATGCGCGTTGTCAGCCAGGCACATCACTACCCGGTATTCCGGCAGGCGGTGCGCCAGTTCAACCATCATCGCCTGATCGCGTGGCGACAGGCTGGCGGCGCGCAGAATCAGGCGACGATCCCGCGCCACGTTGACCGCTGGCTGGCGCTCGATCACCACCGGCATGGCGCGCAGCTTGTCGTGCTTGAAGTCAAAGCGCTCGCTGTCCCCCGGATAGATATACACCCGGCGAATGGCAGGATGCGCGCAATACATCTGCAATCGTTCGCGCGTGGTGTCGGTATGAACCCTGGCTGTCATCGGCTTGCCAAAAGCCGCCAGCACATCGATTGCGTTTTGATTCCACATCAGCCAATGCAGATGAATGATGTCAGGCTGAAAGCGCGCCACAATCGGCGCAATCGGCTCGCCCACGGCCATTTGCACGCCATCGGGCACCGGCCCCGGCGCTGGCGCATGCTGGCTGGACCATGCAAATACCTGCACCCCACAACTCTGCAAGTGGCGAATTTCGGCATCGATGTAGCTCTCCGCGATGTGCGGGTAATTAAATGACAGGTCAAGCAGTCGAAGGCCGTGGGCAGTAATTTGCATACTGCGATTTTGGCAGGATGACGTGACGGCACGCCGTATCGCTCATGATGGGCGCACATAAGCGGCGCGCATTGGCTCCAGCGCGGTGACAGTCGTCGTGGCACAAAGTTTCTCAGACCATTCTGAAACTAATGATTTTTGGCTGGATCGGTGCAATAATAAAAAAATCGCCAATCTCACAAGTCCACACATGCCCACTCGCACCGCTTTCGATCACGCCACCGGCCTTCCCGCTTCGCAGCGCGTGCAACCGTTGCAGTCGGCACGATCGCACCAGCTTAAAGCGCTGCCGGTGGCTTTGGTCGCCGCGGCCGGGTTGTCACTTGGGCTCGCGGGCACGACCGCACACGCGGCAACCATAGTGGTCAACAGCAGTTTGGACGCCAGTGCTGCTGGCGTCTGCACAGTGCGCGACGCTTTCTACTCGATGCAGCAGGGGATGCTCGGAAGCGCCGCCGGCGGTGCGGTCGGCTGCACGGTTGCCAGCGGCACGTTTGGCACTGGTGACACGATCACCTTCGCCAACACCGTCAGCAGCATTAGCCTGACCCAATCTCCCCCGTTGTTTTTATTCGCCGGTTCGCCAAGTCAGTCGCTGGTAGTGCAAGGCCGCGGGCAAGGTGGTGTGACGATCAGTCGCCCAACGTTTCAAAACAATCTTATCCTCCAATATGGCGGAGACTTAACGCTTGATGGCATTACGCTTACCGGCGGCCAAAGTTACAGCGGCGGCGCGGTAAATATCGGCGCTGGCGGCAACGGTGTTGCGACCAGGTTTCAGCTCAAAAATTCCGTCGTTACTGGCAATAACGCAACCGCCACAGGCGGTGGAATTTTCGTTTACTCGCTTGCAAACATGATTGCAGCGGTGGCCATCACCAACTCCACCATTTCCAATAACCAAGCCTCTGGTGGCGGCACCGTTGACGGTGCCGGCATTTACTTGCAGGGTCCAAGCGTGCTCACCATGACCGGCTCGACCGTATCCGGCAACGGTTCGTCAAGCCCAGCAAACAACGGCGGCGGTATTTTTGCCAGCGGTGAAGCGACGGTGACGCTGACCAACAGCACCGTCAGTGGCAACGCATCGAATTGTCGCGGCTCTGGCGTCTATAGCGAAATAGGTTCTAGCAACACTACGGCCAGCGTTACGCTTACGAATGTCACCCTTAATGCGAACGAGGTGAGGGGTGAGTGTGGAGGCGACAGCGGGCTGTACCAAATGGGCGGCACGATCACGCTCAACAATACCGTGGTAGCAAACAATACCAATTCCTTAAGTGGATCTGACGTGGGGAGCCAAACCGCGCTGAATGTCATTGGCAACAAAAATTTGGCACGATTTTTTTCGACACCTGTTACCTTTGCCAACGCTCCGCTCACCAGCGACCCGCTGCTCGGGCCGTTGGCCAACAATGGCGGCGCCACGTTCACTCACGCCCTGCTCAGCGGCAGCCCGGCGATTGACGCTGGCAGCAGCATATCAACCCTGACCACCGATCAGCGCGGCACCGGGTTCCCACGGCTCTCCGGCGGCGCAGTCGATATTGGCGCCTACGAACTCATCACCTCCATCAATGGGGCATGCGGCAGCGCTAGCAGCACGACGCCGGTGTTGGCGGCGCCCACCAGTAACCTGTGCAGCGCCGGCACCGCCACCGCCGTGAGCGGCCCGAACCCCAGCAACTTCACCTGGGGATGCAACGGATCCGGTGGCGGCAGTAGCACCAGCGCTACGGCCTGCTCGGTGCCGATTCAGACTTGGTCGGTAACCCCATCGGTGGCCACCGGCGCGGCTAGCGGATCGATCAGTCCTGCCAGCACGGTCTCGGTCAATAACAACACAACCTCGACCTTCACGCTCACACCAGCGGCCGGCTACACCACATCCACGGTGACGGGATGCAACGGCACGCTCAACGGTGCCGGCACGTCCTACACCACGGGTCAAGTAACTGCGAGTTGTAACGTGATTGCGTCATTTGCGCTCACCCCCATCAATGGGGTCTGCGGCTCTGCCAGTGGTGGCGCACCTGCATTGGTTGCGCCGTCGGCCAATTTGTGCAGCACCGGAACTGCCACCGCAGTATCTGGCAGCGGCCCATGGACGTGGGGCTGCAATGGCAACGCTACCGGCACCAGCACAACGGCCACCGCGTGTTCGGTGGCGATCAAAACGTGGACCGTTACGCCAAGTGTTAGCGGCGGCAATGGCGCCATTGCCCCAAGCACCGCGGTGAGCGTTAACAACAACGCGGCAACCAGCTTCACGGTGACGCCGAGCAGCGGCTACAACATCGCGTCGGTCATCGGCTGCGGCGGCACACGCAACGGCGCGCTGTTTAGCATTGTCGCGGTGACCGCAGACTGTTCGGTGGTGGCTATGTTCTCCGCTATTCCACGGGCAGCATTAACGGTCTCAGGTAACGCAAATATCATCCCGAACGGCGCAACCGCACCGGCGCGGCTTAACGGCACCGACTTTGGATCACTGCTGGTCGGCCAAAGCGTCGTCAATAGTTTTGTGCTCGCGAACAGTGGCACCACCACCTACACCATCAACCGCATGTCGTTTACGGGCACCAACGCGACTGATTTCACCATCACCAGTCCTACCGTATTCCCGGTGACTGTGAACGCAGGCGCTAGCCTGACGTTTAGTGTGCGCTTCACGCCCTCGGCTGCCGGCCAGCGCACCGCCGCACTGTCGATCGCACTGGACGACGGACTGCCTAGCGCTGGCGTCGACGCTTCGCATTTGAAAGTGTCGGGCACAGCGGGCTTTGCCGTTCAGGGCGTTGGCGTGCAGGAAACGCTTGCGTCGGTTCCAGTGCCGGCGTGGGGTTTAGGTGGCCTGATGGCGAGCTTGCTGGGTCTGCTGCTCACAGGATTTGCCGCACTACGTCGCGGCGGCAAGCGCTAGGCGCAGGTCGCGTGCGATAGATCAGTTTCGATGCTCGCGAGCCGCTAGCAATAGCGGTTTCGCAAGCTCGAAATAGGTGTTGCCACCCGCCAGAATTTTTTCTGGCGTGATCAACCCGGCATGAAAGCGCGTGAAGTCGATGCGCGACTCGCTCCACCAAAGGTGCGCCCACAGATGAATGCTGTAGACGCCCGCCATAAACGGCGCGCGAGATTCGTCATGCTCGAATAGGCGTTGCATGCCTTTTATGGTCCACGGAAACGCGAAAAAACGGTCGGCCGGTAGCACTTGGATCGGGGCCACGTTGTCACGCCACAATCGTGCCGCCAGCGCGCAACTGTGATTGCTCCATGAACCATCAAATGCGTCGGCGATTTGCGTCCGCCAAGCGCGCACAAAAGCCGCATTCGGCACGGCCAGAATAACGGCATTGCACAGCGACGGTAGTGCCACGCCCGCCGTGTCAGGTACCGGCAATTCTTCGCCCATTACGCAGCCGCTGTTGGTGACATCACTGAACCAACGCTCCGGGTAAGGCTGCACAAAAAAACTGTCCATGTCGGCATACACCCCACCGTACTCCAGCAAGATATCCAGCCGCAAAAAGTCCGACTCATGGGCGTAGCTTAAATTTTGCTGCAGGGTGAGGCGGCCATCGGCGTGCGCAGCGTAGCGCTCGGGCCGCCAATCTACCGGCTGTTCAGCCACCTGATGCAGCGTCAGTTCAGGCAATATAGCGTCCCACCACGGGCCCCACGGCACATTTCGATAGTGAAAGCAAATACGTGCTTTCGGGTGCTGCGCGCGGCACGAGGCTAGGCACAAATAATGAACCAAATGAAATGGCTCAGTCTGCGGCTTGAGCCCAAACACAAAATGAAACACCTGCGGAATCGCTGTTGCCATCCTAGGACGCCGCAAACACGGTTGCCCACGCCGCCGCAACCGAAGGTTCGGACAGCTGCATGTGAATCGACTCCGCCCGTTCTAAGGCGAGACGACGAAACTCATCGGGGGATGCGACAACACCCTGCATGGCTTGCACCGCGCCGTCAATTGAACATGCGGCCCAGCGCTGCGACGGCCAGAATGACGGACGCTCGGGTGGCCATACGGGGGCGGCTTCCAGCGTGTAGGGCAAGTTGCCAGGGTAGTCGCCACCCAAAAAATCAAGCTGGCCTCCCCACCCCGTCATCAGCACCGGATTGCCGGCGCAGGCTGCTTCGCACGCGCCCATACCAAAGCCTTCGCCGTGCGTGAGTGAAACGTAGCAATCCCCCATTGCATGCAACGCGTCCATACGTCGGCCGCCCAGGTTTGCCGCATCAATCAGACATATTTTTGGCAGATCGGATTTGATCTCCCGCCGCATGCGGAGCAGCATTTGCTGCAAATGTTGTCGCACCTGCACCGGCTCAAAAAAGGGGCCATCGGCCCAACCTATGCTGCCTGTTTTGATGACCAGCACCACCTTGTCGGCGCTACTGAAAGCTTGTACGAAGGCCGCGATCAGTGCGCGGTAGTTTTTGCGCGGCTCGAATTGATTAATCGAATAAAAAATAAACTCATCCGGCGCGATATCGAGCGTGCTGCGCAGCTCAACAAGATCTGGCGCGCTGAATTCGTTGGTTCTGTGACGCCGAACGTGCGGTACCACCTGCACCGGGCGGCGCAAGTCGCCAGCGAACACCGCTTGGTTGAAGCGTGACGGCACCACAAGTCGATGACACAGGTCGAAGCAACGCAACCAGTGCACGGGCAAGGCATCGGACTCCCAGGTGGTGTAGGCAACGCGCTCAAAATGAGCGGATTCAGCAGCCGCCGTTGCAAACACCGCCGCGAGCAGTTCCGGCGCAACGTGAGCAATGGTGAAGCCTGCAGCGCCCGCCAGCGGCACCACAGCCGCGACCACCGCCAACGCGGGCAGGTCCGACAATGATTCGTCGTCGCGCAGCCAGTGACTAGCCTCAGTCAGCGCCTGCGGCCAAGACATGACCGCCACTTGGTCATAGCCCACCCGCTTAAGTGGCGTCCAACGCACTGGGTAGCCCGCGTTGCGCAGCGCGCGGACCATGGCAATGGCCGACAGACCATAGCCCGACGGCTCGAAGTGACTTAAATAGTGAAGCGTCGGCAGCGCCATCAATGAAATCTAGATGCAGTGGAGATCGCTGGCTTGGCTGCGGCCACTAACTTTTGCGGCTATTTGTCTATTCATTTCGCTGACTGTCAAAAAACGCCGCCACCTCGCCGCGGTCGCGCGTGAATGGCATCGGCGGCAGGCTGGCGCGCAACACTTTGCCATAGCCTTTGGTCACTAACCGGTCGTCACAAATAGCCAGCACGCCGCGATCGGTTTCCGAGCGGATTAGGCGGCCCGCTCCCTGCTTCAGCGACATTGCGGCCTGCGGCACCTGCCAGTCCATGAACGGGCTGCCGCCCTGCTCTTCAAGATGCTTCATGCGCGCGGCGAGCACCGGGTCGTCGGGGGACGCAAACGGCAGCTTGTCGATTACCACCAGCGACAGCGCGTCACCGGCCACGTCCACACCCTCCCAAAAGCTCTGCGAGCCAATCAACACAGCGTTTCCGAGCGAGCGGAAGCGGCGCAGCAACTCACCTTTCGGTGCGTCGTTTTGGGTGAGCACCGGGAAGTCAAGATCGCGTTCTTTCAGCAGTTGCGGAAACACTTCGGCGCACTGCCGCAACGCACGCAAACTGGTGAATAGCAGGAAGGCGCGCCCGCCAGAAATCGCCACCAGTTCGAGCGCTTCAGCGATCACCGCTTTGGTGTGTTCCGGCGAATTAGGCGGCGGCAAATTTCGCGGCACATAGATGCGACCCGCGTTGGCGTAATCAAACGGGCTGGGCCAGCTTTCCGACTTGGCGTTCTCTAAGCCCAACTGCCTCGTAAACAGCGAAAAATCGCCACCCACCGAAAGCGTGGCACTGGTGAAAATCCAACTGCGCGCGCTGGCCTCGGTTTGCTTTTTGAAAATTTCGGCGACCGACAGCGGCGTGGCGTGCAACTGCCAGCCGTTGGCCGACACATCCGCCCAACGAATTAAATCCGCCCGTGAATCGTCGCGCCAGTCAGACAGCCGCCCGGCAATGATCTTGGCTCGGGTCAATAGCCCGGGCATTTCTTCGCTGCGGTCTTTGCAGCGCTCCAGCTCATCGGCCAGCGCGCTGACATCCACCACTAAGCGATCCAGCGCATCCACAAATTCGCGCCGGGTCAGCGCGTCGGCGCGCAAATATTTTCCGCCACCGGCGTCGAACCCCAACCGCACCGCACGCGCGGCCATGCCTGCGCTCTGCGCCGCATCAAGCAGGGTGCCCGCGTCAACCGCCTTGCGCCGCTGTTCAAGCTCGGCGTCGCGCGCCAGCTCGGTGACCTGCAGCATGCTGCTCGATTCCCCAAAAAAAGCGGTCGCTACGTCGGGCGCGCGATGCGCCTCGTCGATGATCACGGTGTTGCAGGCGGGCAGCAATTCGCCTAGGCCGTCATCTTTAAGCGCGATATCGGCAAACAACAGATGATGATTGACCACCACCACGTCGGCGGTCAGCGCCTCGCGTCGGGCTTTCATGACAAAACACTCTTTGGAATGCGCACAGTCGCTACCCAAACAATTTTCACGAGTCGAGGTGACCAGCGGCCACACCGGTGAACCCTCGGGCACCGTCTCGCAGTCGGCCTTGTCACCGCTCACGCTGCGTTCGGCGAACGCGGCAATGCGTTGCACGTGCTGAATATGCTCACGTGCGGTGAATCGGCCCTCGTCCCGCGTTCGCGCTAGGTGGTAGTGGCATACATAGTTACTGCGGCCCTTGAGCAGTGCCGTTTCAATCGGCAGTTTCAAAGCATCGCGCACCCGCGGCAGATCGCGGTCAAACAGCTGATCCTGCAACGTTTTGGTACCGGTGGCGATGATGACTTTGCCCCCGGAAAGCAGCGCCGGCACTAGGTAGGCAAAGGTTTTGCCGGTGCCGGTGCCCGCCTCGGCGACCAGTTGGGCGTTGTCGGCGATGGCCTCAGCAATGGCGCTGGCAAGCTCCACCTGCTGCGGGCGTGCGCGAAAATTGGGTTGGGCTGCGGCTAGCGCACCGTCGGGGCCGAAGATGCGTTTGAGGTCGGTATTCACCCGTTGATTCTATTGGGGCGAGCCAGAACGCCGGTGCGCCTAAAATCGGTGCTCAACTCAATGAACGAACACACCTGTGCTGAAATCGCTTTTTACGAGTACGCCTAAATGGCAAAGCTCAAACGCCGACGATCGGCTGACCGCTGTTGCAACCCTTGCCGCAGAAGATCCCGCCTTGCACACGCTGGCCACCTCTGATGCCGACGCCCGTGTACGCACGGCGGCGGCAACGCGCACCGCGAGCATCGACACCCTAAAAGCGGCGTTAACCGATGCCGACGCCAGCGTGCGAACCGCCGCTACGTCACGCTGGGCGGCGCTCGCCAGTAGCAGCGCGCCTGCAGATGGTTTGCCGCTGGTGGTGATCGCCGCGGTGCTGCGCGACGATTCATCGGCAGAGTGGAAGGCGCTCGCCACCCGCACCGCAGCTGCAGACTTGTCTGCGTGGCTTGCGTCAACGGCGATGCCGGCGAGCAAGCTTGAAGCGGTCAACGCGAGCACTGACGTGGCGCTGCTCGACAAAATGCACCTGCAATGGCGCGATCACGACAAGCGTCTCGGCAAAGCCTGCCACGACCGCGTGCTTGCCCTGCAGTCGCGCGACAAAGTGGCCCAGGAAGCCGACGTACTGCTGGCCCAACTGCAAAGCTGGTCGGAAGCTGACGAGGTGCCGTTGACCAAGTTGGTGGACACCCAGCGCGCCTGGGGCAAGCTCGCCATCGATGCCGATCGAAAGGCTAAATTCGAAGGTTTGCTCATCGATCTGCAACGCAAAATGCAGAACGAGTCTGCCG
The DNA here is from genome assembly GCA_014378555.1 of Burkholderiales bacterium. Taxonomy (GTDB): domain Bacteria; phylum Pseudomonadota; class Gammaproteobacteria; order Burkholderiales; family Casimicrobiaceae; genus Casimicrobium. The sequence continues at coordinate 15,793 of JACMNN010000153.1, forward strand.
CGCGTCGCCTGCATGAAGCGCTTGCCATGCAGGTCGCCGGGTTGTCGCTGAAAAGCAAAAAAGCCGCAGAATTCAGCAACGATGAGCTCAACGCGCTGGCGGTTGACGCCACCCATGCGCAAAGCTCTGCAGCGCTCGACGCTGGCTTGGCGCAGCAATTACAACAAGTGCATGGCGTGATCGCCGCCGAGCAGCAATTGCGCGAACGTAATGCAACCGGCGAGGCGCTGTTTGCATCGATGCCAACGCCGCCACCACGGCCACCGCGTCAAGAGCGCGTTGCGCCGCCCAAAAAGCCACGCGAGCCAAAAATTGAACCGGTTGCGGAGGCTGCCACAGCAGCAGCAACGGTAACCGAGGGCGAGGCCGCAGCGCCCGCCGCTGAATCCGACATCGCAGTAGCCACTATGGACGCGAGCGCGATTGAGCCTGCTGAAACGACAGCCGAAACCACCGCC
>JACMNN010000154.1 GCA_014378555.1 Burkholderiales bacterium
CCAACCGCGTTTTGCGGGCGATGCGTTGCCGTCGTCTGGCGTGCCGACCAGCGTCGCGCTGGCCGACAAACTCGAAACGCTGGCGGGATTATTTGCCGTCGGTCAAACGCCGACCGGCGACAAAGACCCGTTCGCCCTACGTCGACATGCGTTGGGCGTCATTCGTATTCTTATTGAGCAAAAGCTCACCGTTTCGCTCAACGCATTGCTTGATTCCGCTTTCAAAATCGTCAGTGAGTGGCTCGCGACAAAGGGCACGGCCGTCACGCAGACCCTACCCAACAGCACGAAGACCAAAGAGCAGCTTCTGCTTCAAGAATTCATCTACGACCGCCTGCGCGGCTACTTGAGAGACACGGGGGTCAGCACCAATGAAATCGAATCCGTAGTTGCCGACTTACCTACAAACTTGGCCACGGTGCCCGCACAACTCGCGGCGGTGCAGGCGTTCTCGGCCCTTCCCGAAGCCGCAAGCCTGAACGCCGCGAATAAACGCGTCGCCAATATCTTGAGAAAGGCCGCTGAAAGCAACGAAGCGATTGCCGCGAGCAACGCGGCGCAAGAGCCTGCAGAGCAGGCGCTCCGCGCCGCGCTTGACGCGATTACGCCTTCGGCCACCGCTTTGTTCGTGCAAGGCGATTTCGCGGGCTATCTCAAATCGTTCGCGTCGCTCAAGGCGCCGGTTGACGATTTCTTCGACAAGGTGATGGTCATGGCGGACGACAAAGCGGTGCGCGCCAATCGACTTGCCCTGTTGACCGACCTGCGCGACGCGATGAATAAAGTGGCCGATCTTTCAAAGCTCGCCGCATGATCATGCCGCTTCGGGCGAGCTTCGCACATCAGGCGCTAACAGCTGCGATGCTGGTGGCTGGCGCTAGCGCGTTTGAGCGCCGGGCGCACCCCATTAAGATAGTGGGATGAAGCTAGTCATCCTCGACCGCGACGGTGTGATCAATATCGATAGTGATCACTTTATCAAATCGCCCTACGAATGGCGCCCTATTCCGGGGGCGCTAGAAGCCATTGCACGGCTAAACGGGGCGGGCATTCACGTGGCTGTGGCGACCAACCAATCGGGCATCGAGCGCGGTTTGCTTGACATGAATGCGCTGAACGCCATTCACGCCAAAATGCTTAAGGCTGCGCAGCAGGTGGGCGCGCGAATCGACGCAATTTATTACTGCCCGCATTCGGGGGATGCCGACTGCCGCTGCCGCAAGCCGTTGCCGGGCATGTTCATTGATATTGGCCAGCGGCTCAATGTGCCGCTGGAAGGCGTGCCCTGTATTGGCGACGGTTTGCGCGACCTGCAAGCCGCGGCTGCCGCAGGTGCGAAACCGGTTTTAGTATTGACCGGCAAGGGAGCCGCCACGCTCGCTGCGGGCGACTTGCCGCAAGCAACACAAGTATTCAAAGACCTGTCAGCCGCAGTCGACAGTATTTTGGCTGCGGCCTAAGCAACCGACGTAACGGCCAGTTCGGGGTAAAGGGAAATAACTAATGCAAGCTTTGCGCAACACGCTGTACATCATTTTGCAGCTTATCCTGACGCCGATTTGGGCGTTTCTGATTTGCATCACATTTTGGATGCCGCCGAAGGCAAGAAACGAACTGTGCGCCACCTACACGCGCACTTTTATCTGGCTGGCCAAGCACCTGTGCCGCATTAACTATGTGATCACCGGTTGGGAAAATTTGCCGCAAAAGCCGTATGTCGTGTTGTCTAAGCACTCGTCGACGTGGGAAACCCTGGCGCTCGAAAGTTGGTTCACGCCGGGCAGCTTTGTGGCAAAAAAAGAGCTGCTGTGGGTGCCGTTTTTTGGCTGGGGCTTTGCGCTCTCGTCCCCCATCAACATTGATCGCAAGGCGGGAATTAGGGCGATGGATCAGATGATTGAGCAGGGCAAAGAACGCCTGCAAAAACGCGGTTTTACGATCATTGTGTTCCCCGAGGGCACGCGCATACCAGTGGGCACTAAAGGCCGATATAAAACGGGTGGTGTGCGCATTGCAATGGGCTGCAATGTGCCGATTGTGCCGGTTGCGCACAACGCCGGTTATTGCTGGCCGCGGCATCCGTGGAAGAAATTTCCTGGCACCATCACGCTATCGATCCTGCCGCCAATTGCTACAACGGGCCGTGCGTCTGCTGAACTTAACGACGAAGTAGAGCGCGTTATTGAGAATGAAGTCGCGCGTTTGGGTGACGCACGGGTAGTTCGAAAAAGCTAGGCATGGGATTCTGGACGACGCTTTTTGCGCCCACGGGGGCGGGCCTTGCTGGCAAGCCGCCTACGCCTCGCGCGCCCCAAACGCCCCGCCCGCCGCGCGCAACGGCACTGCCGCCGGCCATCGCCAGCGGCAGTGCAGACCCGCTTCGCCGCAGTTCATCCGGCATCGACTTTCGCCTGCAACGCGTACGCCGTAAATCGATCGGATTGGTGATCACCACTGAGGGATTGCTGATCCGCGCGCCGAGTTGGACGCCGCTTTATGAAATTGACGCAGCGATTGTTGAGCGGCAGGCTTGGATCGCCAAAGCGCTCGCCAAACAAAGCGCGCGTAGCCAACAACTGGCAGCGTATCGCGATGGCGGACACATTCTGTTTCGCGGGGTAAAACTCAAGGTCGAGGTGCGGCAAGGTTTGTTTGAGAGCATCGATCTCACTGAACAGCACTGCATCGCTACAACGCTTGATGGCGCGTTCAACGCGGAGGCGCTGAATGACGAGATTAAACGCATCGCAAAGCGGGAGTTGACCGAGTTGGCGCTCGATATGGCGGCGCGCGCCTCGCTGCCGCTAAAGTCGGTCACTCTGAGTAGCGCGCGCACCATGTGGGGCAGTTGCACCTCTGAGGGCCGGGTGCGATTAAATTTCCGCTTGCTACAGCTCGCGCCCGAGCTGATGCGGCACGTGGTGGCGCATGAATTGGCGCATTTGGTTGAGTTCAATCACTCAAAGCGATTTTGGGCGATTGTGGAGGCGCTGGATCCGAACACCAAGGCGCATAAGCGCGCCATCAAGGGTTACGCGGTGTTGCTAGAACTGTAGTCGTAGATTGCTGCGACAGCCGTCTTGTCGCGATTTAATGCAGGTCACAGCAAGCCGCGCCTGCCTCGCTACATAGACGCTTGATCAAACGCTACGCGTATCCCGGACTGCTCAAACAGCACCCGACTGATCGCATCGGACAGCGCCTCGCCGCTGCGCGTGTCGGTCCACGTTCCGTCAGCCCATTTGAAGTGATAACCGCCGCTCTTTGCTGCGACCCATACCTCTTGCGTGGGTGCGTGACGGTTGATGATGATCTTGCTTCTATTGACGCAGGTGATTTCGAGCACGCCTTGATTAAGCTCGATGTCATCGGCAGCTTCGGTGGTGTCTATGATTTCAACCACCTGTCCAAACAGTGTGTCGACGGCTTCATTGAATTCGGTGGCTGAGCGCATTTGCTACTATCGGATGAACAAAATCTAGAGGCTAGTTTATGCGCTTCCGCTCTTTCGCCGCCCTCATTGTTGCCCTAATCGTGGTCGGCTTTGGACTCTCCGGTTGCGGCCAAAAAGGCCCGCTAGTACCGCCTAAGGCGCAGCTCGGTGTTGCCCTCGCGCCACTTCGTTAATCACCTTAATCACGCGCGCAGCGCTTCTCGTCATGCTTACGCCCCATCTCCATCGCTCCACCGCCACGTCTGAACTGGTCTATGAAAATGTTCCGCTGTCAGACATCGCTCGGCAATTCGGTACGCCCACCTACGTGTATTCGCGCGCCGCAATAGTTGCAAACTTCCGCGCCTACAAAAGCGCATTTGCTGCGTCGAAGCCGTTGCTTTGCTACGCCGTCAAGGCAAACTCAACGCTCAGTGTGCTGGCGCTTTTAGCGTCGGAAGGCGCGGGTTTCGACATCGTATCGGGTGGCGAATTGCAACGTGTGATCGCAGCGGGAGGGGACGCCAGTAAGGTCATTTTTTCTGGCGTGGGTAAGAGAACTGACGAGATTGCGCTTGCGCTGGCGCACCATATTCATTGTTTTAACGTCGAGTCCGAGGCTGAGTTGTACCGTGTCAACGACGTCGCCATCGCTCAAGGCAAGCGCGCGCGCATCACGTTTCGTATCAATCCTGACGTCGACGCGAAGACGCACCCCTACATTTCAACCGGCCTCAAGTCCAACAAGTTTGGCATTGCGCATCTTGATGCCGTTCGCCTGTACACGCTTGCCGCCTCGATGACGGGCATCGAAGTTCACGGCATCGAATGTCACATCGGCTCGCAGATCACTGAGCTGTCGCCCTACATCGATGCGCTGAAACGACTGTTGTCGCTGGTTGACGATTTGTCGGCGCGCGGAATTCAATTGCATCATCTCGATATCGGTGGCGGCAGAGCGATTGTTTATGAGGGTGAAACGTTGGTGCCAATGGCGGACTTCGCGCAAGCAGTAGAGCGCGAAATAGCCGGGCGTAATCTTGATTTGTTCATTGAGCCCGGACGCTCCATCGTGGGCGATGCGGGTTTGCTGCTGACGCGCGTCGAATATTTGAAACCCGGTGAGACCAAAAACTTCGCGCTGGTTGATGCGGCGATGAATGATCTGATTCGACCCACGCTCTACGACGCCTACCATCCGGTTGCAGCGGTGCTTCAGCGCGAAGGCGAAGCCACCCTCTACGACATCGTGGGGCCCGTGTGTGAGAGCGGAGACTGGCTTGCAAAGGAGCGTGCGCTCGTGTTGCAGCAAGACGATTTGCTCGCTGTATTGTGTGCGGGCGCGTATGGCATGACCATGGCGTCGAATTACAACACGCGCACTCGACCGTGTGAAGTGATGGTTGATGGTGATGAGGCGCATCTCATTCGCGAGCGTGAACGCTTCGAAGATTTGATCGCGCACGAGCGCATCATCGTGTAAATTTTTCACGACTTGATGATCACGGTTTATCGCTTTTGAACGACAAAATACGTGATCAGCAACGCAAAAATCTGTGAACAGCATCGCATGATTTGGTGCAACAAAACAACATCACAATTCACATGCGTAAATCACGCGCGTGGATAGTCTTGTTTGCGAAAAATATCAAATAGAATTCGCGTCATCAGGAGCGTTTGTTGTAAATAAGTTCTAGTGCCTTGAACTGTTTTCGACGACGCCTGACACTGAGGTGTGTTGTGTTGTAAAGCTGATTTTTTGTTGTGAATTTAGCAATGGAAAATGGGTTGGGTAACGCAAAGGATCACCTCAAGTGACGTTTAAAAACTGTGAGAGTCAACCTTAGGAGACCACCATGAGCGACATGATGACTATGGCAGCACCTGCTGCTGCTGCTGCACCAGCCCCAGCAAAGAAAAAGCCAGCAGCAAAAAAACCTGCAGCGAAGAAACCAGCAGCAAAAGCCCCCGCTGCAAAAAAGCCAGCAGCAAAAAAACCGGCCGCCAAAAAAGCCGCAGCTAAAAAGCCAGCAGCCAAAAAAGCAGCCGCTAAAAAGCCAGCCGCTAAAAAAGCAGCAGCCAAAAAGCCAGCAGCCAAAAAAGCGGCCGCTAAAAAGCCAGCAGCCAAAAAGCCAGCCGCCAAAAAAGCAGCAGCTAAAAAGCCTGCCGCTAAAAAGCCTGCTGCCAAAAAAGCAGCAGCTAAGAAGCCGGCAGCGAAAAAAGCAGCAGCTAAAAAGCCAGCAGCCAAGAAGCCAGCCGCCAAAAAAGCAGCAGCTAAAAAGCCAGCCGCCAAAAAGGTAGCCGCTAAAAAGCCAGTTGCAAAAAAGGCCGCAGGCAAGAAGAAGTAGTTTCTCTTTCGAGAGAATTCGCTTCAACGAAACGGCGCGGCAACGCGCCGTTTTTATTTGTCGAAATTATTCGCCGACACGGTTCTAATAAGGCGGGCCAGAACACCTCCGTGCTTGTTCACGTCGCACCGCTGTCCAGCGCGCCCACGGCGCCCATGCTGGCCCTTTCAGCGATGCTCACTGGCGGGCGGTAAGCCGGCAATTTACAAGGTCCTTTGCGCAGCTGAAGCCGGCAAAGACGAAACGCCAAACGCGACATGATCGGTAGCGATTGACGAACGAAGGACTAGATGGCGCTTGGCGACTGTGCAGGCGATCATCGCCAGGTTGGTTGAGTCGTCGAGATTCGCTAAAAAAAACGCGCCCGAAGGCGCGCTTTTTAATTGCTGACGATTTGCCCTAACGGCGCCGCTTAATCGCTTTTTTCGCTGGGCCGCGCTTGCTCACTACGGTGGCGCGTTTCGGAGCGCCGCCACGCTTAACGTACACCACGCGGCCAGCCTTAGTCGCTTTGCTGACCTGTCGCACGGGGGCTGGCCCACTGACATAGAGCACCTGGCCGGCCCGCGCTGCGGGCTTTGCCATGCGATTCCACTGCGCGAGCGTGTGGGGAGCAACGCCGTAACGTTTGGCAACGCTTGCGAAAGTTTCGCCACTACGCACCTTGTGCACGCGCGGCGGAACGTATTCTGGAAACTTGGTAAAGACAGCGTTTTTGATGCTGCCCAACGCATCCTCTGAAGGGCCGTCCGACGGCACCAGCAAGTGATACCCGGCGGGCAATGTCGGCGCTACCGTGCGGATGCCGTTGACTGATTTAAGCGCCGCCACGGTGGTGCCAAAGCGCTCCGCCAGCGCATCCATTCGGTCGCCGATGCGTGTGCGATAGGCCATCCACGACACGCGCGGCTTTTCGTTGCTTTCGAGACGCGCCAGAAACGCATCCGCTTTGTTTGCCGGCAAAAGCACCTGATATTCGCTACGTCCACCGATCACTGGGCGGTTGTGCGCGGGATTGAGCGCGACGAAGTCGGCCTCGGTCATTTCGGCTAATTGCGCAGCGCGCTTCAGGTCGATGGCGTGGGCCAAGGTGATGGTTTTGAAGTACGGCTCGTTGGGCACCGTCGCAATGGTCAAGCCATAGGCGGCTGGATTGCGAATAATGTTTTTAACGGCCTGCAACTTGGGCAGGTAATTGCGCGTCTCAGCGGGCATATTGAGCGCGAGATAGGTGCCTTGCCCGCCGCTTGCCTTTGATCGTTGGACGGCGCGACCGACCGAGCCCTCGCCCCAGTTGTAGGAGGCCAGTGCCAATTGCCAGTCGCCGAACATGCCGTGCAATTTGCTCAAGTAATCAATGGCGCCGTTGGTGGCCTGCACGATGTCGCGCCGCGAATCCGACCACCAATCCTGCTTCATGCCGTAATCGACTCCGGTGGACGGAATGAACTGCCAAATGCCAGCGGCTTTGGCCGACGAATGGGCGATCGGGTTGAAAGCACTTTCGATCATCGGCAGCAGCGCTATTTCTAGCGGCAAACCGCGGCGTTCAAGCTCGGTGACGATGTAGAACATGTACTTGCTTGAGCGGTCGACGATCCGCGCCATGTACTCTGGGCGATCGGCGTAATACTTTTCCCACTTGGCGACCAGCGGGTCGTCGAGTTCTGGCATGGCATATCCCGCCCGAATACGATCCCAAATATCGGCCGGCGGCGCGTCAGCGATCAACTCGATGACAACGCCATTCAACGGCGCATCTTTGTCGGCGACCACCGCGGATGGCATTGCGGGTTCCGTCGTCGTGATCGCCGGTACGACCGGCGCAGCCACAGACGCGCTGAGCGCCGAGACGTTGGTGGACGGCTCAGCTAATGCTGACGGCTGCACGCGAACAACTGTGGTTGACGCCGCGACAGATGCGGCACTCGCGCCTGTGGTTACGGTGGCGGCCGTTGTTGCTACAACAGCAACAGCGGCCAATTGCGCTGCGGCTTGAGCGCCTGCCAGTGAGAAAAATAGTGCGGTTAAAACGGTGCCGCAGGGTGCAAATGGCGCACGTAGCGTACTTGCCGTACTTAGTGCGCGCGTCGCGGCGGGGGATACGTCGTTTTGATCTACACGGTTGAAGGCGCGTGGGATTAAACGAGTTAGTAAGCTAGGTGTGGATCGATGCACGCCTTCTCCTAAAAAAATATGGGCCTATTTGTGGGGCAAGTGAGCCTGCAGACAGGCAAAAACTCGCGCGATGTTACTTTATTGCATAGCTAAGGTCAATCAGTATCGATGCCAAAATGCTAGGCGCGAAACTCGTTTTTCCATTGCCGCAACGCTGCGAACACATTCACCTCATCAGACAACGATGCGTTGCGCAATGTCGTGTGCGAATTCGCGTAGGTGCGTGCGCTGTCGGCGATACCCGCCGTCGCGCAGCGCAAAAAAGGATTTGTGGCACGTTCCAGCGCGATGCTTGATGGCAGCGTTGGCTCATTGCGCGCACGACGTTCCTGCTCGACAAACACCCGCTCATTGAGCGCGCTATTGTCGGCATCCACGGCCATGGCAAAGCGCAAGTTTGACAGCGTGTATTCGTGCGTACAAAACACCCGAGTATTTTCTGGCAATGCTGCGAGTCGAGCCAGTGAGTGATGTAATTGCGCTGCGGTGCCTTCAAATAGCCGCCCACAACCGGCTGCGAACAAGGTGTCGCCGCAAAACAAAATATCACCGCTGACATAGGCGATATGCCCGCGCGTGTGGCCTGGTACTTCAATCACCCGAAACGGTTCGACGACAAATTCAGGCAGCGCGACAACATCCCCTTCGCGCAACGCGTGGCTCACACAGGCAATGTTTTCGGCAGCAGGGCCGTACACTGGAACCGCCCAACGCGCGGTCAACTCACCGACGCCGCCGACGTGATCGGCATGATGATGGGTGACCAAAATAGCGTGAAGGTCTAGCTGTTGTTCCGCAAGAAACTTGAGCACCGGCGCCGCATCTCCCGGATCGACCACCACGCATTTGTTTTTCGCGACCATCGCCCAGATATAGTTGTCGGCGAACGCTGCAATGGGTGTGATGGTCAGCGCGGTCGAGTCATCAGCAGCCATGGATCACATCTTTCACAATACGAGGTACTTTGAGCAATTTTGGCATCCTTGAAAACGATACGTTTGATGAGTGGCTGGAGTCGTCTCTCGGGCGGTACGTGGTGGCTCGTGAGCAGGCAATTTATGACCGAGTGCTACCGGATTTATTTGGATTTTATGCGCTGCAGATCGGTGGGGCGTCGATGCCCTTGCTTGAGACCAGCCGTGTCACGCACAAGTTCACGCTGGCTTGGGACACTAACGCATCCCTTCTTGCTGAGCCCGATCAATTGCCGTTTGCTGAAAATCAGTTTGATGTCATTGTGTTGCCGCACACATTAGAGTTTCAGGCGTTGCCGCACGAGGTGCTGCGCGAAGTTTTTCGCGTGTTGCGACCGGAGGGGCGCCTGCTGATGACCGGCTTTAATCCGTATTCGTTGTTCGGCATCAAGCGCTATTTTGGTCGCGAACGCAGCGGGCCGTGGGCGGGCGAATTTATATCGTTGTCGCGCGCCAAGGATTGGCTGACGTTGCTGGGTTTTGACATCGTCGGCGGTCAACTCGATTGCTACAACGTACCGGCAAAAAGTGACGCCACGCTGCAGCGACTCAGTGGTTTCGAGACCGCAGGCGACCGTTGGTGGCCGTTTGCGGGCGGCGTGTACTTTCTACATGCGGTGAAGCGGGTGGCCGGCGTGCGGTTGTTGAAACCCAATTGGGTACGCACCCCCCGGCGCAAACGAATTGCCGTTGCGGTTCCAACGCGAACGCATCGGAACTCGACCATTAAAAATAATCAGCAAACGGAACTCAAGTAAATGCACGATCCAGAAGTCACGATTTACACCGATGGTGCATGCAAAGGTAACCCCGGCCCGGGTGGCTGGGGCGTGCTCATGATCGCAGGTGAAAATCGGCGCGAGCTGTGTGGCGGCGAAGCGGCGACCACCAACAATCGCATGGAATTAACCGCGTCGATTGAGGCGCTGCGTGCGCTCAAGCGACCCACGCGGGTACGCCTGTTCACCGACTCAAAATACGTGATGCAAGGGATCGAGACGTGGATTCACGGCTGGAAGAAAAACGGCTGGCGCACGTCCGACAAAAAGCCGGTGAAAAACATGGATCTCTGGCAAGCGCTTGACGCACTCGCCGCGCAGCAACACATCGAATGGCGCTGGGTTAAAGGGCACTCAGGTGACCCGGGCAACGAGCGGGCAGACGCGCTGTCAAACGAGGGGATTCCAAAGTAGCGTTTGGTGACGGCGGCGTTCTGTCAAGGCAGAGCGCCTGCTGTGGGAAAAAGTCGATGCGTGACGGCATATTTGCTGCAACCACGTGAAATGAGTTTTCAGAAAAAACTGACTCGCTACATCTCGCCCATCATTGCCATCGACCGCACTGCCGAGTTTGACTCGCCGCGCCCCACGATGCAGTGGTCGAGCACCGACACATCAATCAGAGCTAGTGCGTCTTTGAGTGTTCGTGTCAGCGACCGATCCGCTTGACTCGGCACGGTGCCGCCCGAAGGATGGTTGTGCGCCAAAATTACCGCCGCTGCGTTTTTGGCGAGGGCTGCACGCAGCACCTCGCGCGGATAAACGCTGGTCTGCGTCAATGTGCCGCGAAAGAGGGTCTGCGTTTCAATCAGTTTGTGCTGCGCATCAAGCCATAGCGCGACGAACACTTCGACCCGCTCATGCGCGAGCGACAGCCGTAAATAGTCTTTAACAAGGTCTGGCGTATCGAGCACAGGCCGTTCGGTCATGGCACTTGCCAGCGCCCGCCGCGTAAGCTCCACAGCGGCTTGCAACTGAACGTACTTCGCCTCACCCATGCCATGCACGGCGCAAAAATCCTCGCGTGGCGCGGCCACCACACCAGCCATCGAGCCGAAGCGCTGCAACAATTCGCGCGCCAATCCGACCGCACTCAAACCGACCACGCCAACCCGCAGAAAAATCGCCAGCAACTCGGCATCAGTCAAACTGGCAGCACCGCGCTCAAGTAATTTTTCACGAGGGCGATCGTCGGCGGGCCAGTCTTTGATGCTCAAAATTCACGCCCTTTCACGCAGCGGAAAAGGGCTGCTCGGCGTGAATTATGTATGCAGTTAAAGTATTTGCAAATAGCTAATCAGATGTTTACCGCGAAACGTATTTGCCCAACTCGGTCTTTGCGATCGCGGCGCGATGAACCTCATCTGGGCCGTCGGCAAAGCGCAGCGTGCGCGCGGCCGTATACGCGTAGGCGAGCGGAAAGTCGTCGCACATGCCGCCGCCACCGTGCGCCTGCATCGCCCAGTCGATAACTTGGCAGGCCACATTGGGTGCCACCACTTTAATCATCGCGATGTTCTGCTTGGCGACCTTGTTGCCCGCCACGTCCATCATCCAAGCCGCATTGAGCGTCAACAAACGCGCTTGATCGATCATGCAACGGGCGTCAGCAATGCGCTCGTGCCACACGCTTTGCGCGGCCACTGGTTTGCCAAATGCAACGCGACTACTGAGTCGTTTACACATCAGCTCCAGCGCCCGTTCGGAGAGGCCGATGAGTCGCATGCAGTGGTGGATACGCCCCGGCCCAAGGCGGCCCTGAGCGATCTCGAAGCCGCGCCCTTCGCCAAGCAACATGTTGGCTGCAGGTACCCGCACATTCTCGAACGTCATTTCGCAATGCCCGTGTGGCGCGTCGTCATAGCCGAACACGGTTAGCGGGCGAATCACCTTCACGCCAGGCGCGTTGGCTGGCACCAGAATCATCGACTGCTGTTCGTGACGTTGTGCCGATGGGTCGCTCTTGCCCATCACGATGTAGATTGCGCATCGCGGATCACCGGCACCCGATATCCACCACTTGCGACCGTTGATGATGTATTCGTCGCCATCGCGCTCAATGCGGGTTTCGATGTTGGTGGCGTCACTGGATGCAACGCCGGGTTCCGTCATGGCAAAGGCGGAACGGATTTCACCGGCGAGCAGGCGCGGCAGCCACTCGGCTTTTTTCTCGGCGCTGGCGTACTGGATGATGGTTTCCATGTTGCCAGTGTCGGGGGCCGAGCAGTTGAAAACCTCAGACGCCCATGGCACACGGCCCATGATTTCGGCCAGCGGCGCGTATTCCTGATTGTTGAGCCCGGCGCCAAATTCGGCGTGTGGGCAAAACAAATTCCACAGTCCGGCGCTCTTCGCCAGGGGCTTTAATTCCTCGATGATGCGGGTTGGCGTCCAGCGCTTTCCAGCGGCCGTATTCTCTTCAATGTCCGCCATGTAGCGGTGCTCGTTCGGGTAAATGTGCTGGTCAAAAAAGCTGCGCAGTTGCGACTGGTACTGCTTAACTTTGTCGCTGTGTTGGAAGTCCATCGCCGTCCTTGTTTGTTGTCGTCCTCGCGAAGGCGAGAATCCTGTTTGTTTTGACTGGGTTCGCATTGCGCCCCCAATGTTTGCCGCTATTTGATGGCCTTGGCCACCATCCAGCCCTGTTCAGCAATCGGTCGTGCCGATTTGCCCATCGCCACCGCCTGCGCGCTCGCCGCTGTGCCGTCAACCACACGTTTCATAATGCCTTGCAAAATGCCGGCCATTCGAAACATATTAAACGCCATATAAAACTCGAAGTTAGGAATGCCATCGGCGCGCCCGGTGCGTTGACAGTAGCGCGCGATGTAATCCTCGATCGACGGAATGCCGGTATCCGAGATGTCGATGCCGCCTAATCCTCGGCCTGCACCCGGCGGCAAATACCAAGTCATGCAGTGATAGGCGAAGTCCGCTAGCGGATGGCCGAGGGTTGATAGCTCCCAATCCAGCACCGCCAAAATTCGTGGTTCGGTCGGATGGAAAATCACGTTGTCGAGGCGATAGTCACCATGCACCACGGTGGTTTCTTCCCCCGGCGGAATGTGCGCGGGCAGCCACTCGATCAACGCATCCATTGCAGGAATCGACTCAGTCTCCGACGCGCGGTATTGTTTGCTCCAGCGCGCAATCTGCCGAGCGATATAGCCATCATGGCGCCCGTAATCCGACAAACCGGCGGCAACGAAATCTACCTTGTGCAAGGCGCACAGCACCCGATTCAGCTCATCAAAAATCGCCGCGCGCTGTGCGGGCTGCATGTTTGGCAGCTGCGGATCCCACAGCACCCGGCCGTCGACGCAATCCATTACATAAAACGCTCGCCCGATGACCGATTCGTCCTCGCACAGTGTGTGCATTTTTGCGACCGGCACCCCAGTGTTTGCGAGCCCGTGCATCACACGAAATTCGCGCTCAATCGCGTGCGCCGAAGGCAGCAATTTCGCGGCTGGCCCCGGCTTTGCGCGCAGCACGTATGACTTTTTTGGTGTGACCAGTTTGAAAGTCGGATTCGACTGCCCACCTTTGAATTGCTCAACGGTCATTGGGCCTGCAAAGCCGTCAATGTTGGCGTGAAGGTGCGCCTCAAGCGCGCCCACATCAAAGCGCTGGCGTTCAGCGACCGGCATCGTGCCTGTAAATAAATCCGCGCGACCGATGGTGTCACTCACTGTGCCTGTCCTCCTTGGCTGCTGTCGATGCTAATGCACTAATGCACTAACGCATTCACGCACTCGGATCGGGCGTTTGCCCGAACAACAAATTTACAGGCGGGCGTGTTACTGATCGTATCCCGGAAAGCGCCGGTCCAGCCGGCGCAACAATCCCGGCCAGCCGAGCCGTCCGCCCAGCCCCTTGGTAACTTGTCGCGACTGCTCAACGGCACCGTCGATGATTGCCTGGGAAATCGTAATCAACTCGCCGCCACCCGCCTGCGCGCGAATCTGAATCGTGCACGCGTTCTCAAAGGTGTACATCATTTGAAATGCGTCAGCGATGGTGGGGGCGACGGTTAGCAAACCATGATTGCGCAGCATGAAATAGTGCTTGGTTCCAAGGTCTGCCACCAGTCGCGGCTTCTCGTCATCTACCAGCGCTACGCCTTCGTAATCGTGATAGGCCAAGTTTGCGAGCACAAAGATGGACTGCTGCGAAATGGGCAGCACACCGTTCTTCTGTGCGCTCACGGCAACGCCGTTCAGGCTGTGCACGTGCAGCACGCATTTCGCATCTTCGCGCGCGCCATGAATCGCGCTGTGAATCACAAATCCTGCCGGGTTGATGGGGTGCGGATTGTCGTCGAGCTTGTTGCCCTGCAAATCAATTTTGACCAGCGAAGACGCCGTCATTTCTTCGAACATCAGCCCGTACGGATTGATCAGAAATTGATTTTCAACGCCGGGAATTTTTGCGGTGATGTGTGTGAACACCAGATCGTCCCAACCCATCATGGCCACCGCCCGATAACAGGCCGCGAGATCGACGCGGGTTTGCCATTCTGCTGCTGACACCTGTGTTTTTACTTGTGTTGAATCCCATTGGCTCATGCTGTTGCTCCCTTTGTTGAATTTATATAAACCAGATAAGCCCGAACCATGTCGTCAAAGCTCGTGTCCGCCGTCATGCCCAGCGCCTTGCCGCGCTCTGCAGAAAACGCCTGCGGCCAAGACGACACCAGTCGATCAATCGTTGGATCAAGCTGCCAGGTGACGCGATCAGCAACGTGGTCTCCGGCAACCCGGCGTAGGCTGTCCACCATATCACGCACCGACACGGTGATGCCGGGAACACTGATGCTGCGCGTATGGGTCAGGTGTGATGCCGCGACCTCGTGCCCGATCAGCAGATTGTCGATCACCCGCGGCGGCGATTGCACCCACATCTTCGCGTCGGGTGCGGCAGGACACACCGCGTCAACGCCCGCGAGTGGCTCGCGAATAATGCCGCTGGCAAAGCTTGACGCCGCCTTGTTCGGTTTACCGGGACGCACTGTCACGGTAGGCAGGCGCAACGAACGGCCGTCGATCATGCCCTTACGCGCCATGTCGCTGACCAACATTTCGCCGATCGCTTTTTGTGCGCCGTAGGAGCCTTGCGGCGTCAGAATTTGGTCATCTGCAAGCACGGCCGGCAGTGCGCCGCCAAACACGGCAATCGAGCTGGTGAAAACAAACTTTGCTGGTAAGGATAGCGTTCGCATAAGTTCAAGCAAGGTGCGTGTTGCATCTACATTTACGCGCATGCCGATGTCGAAATCGGCTTCCGCCTGACCGCTCACAACGGCTGCCAGATGAAACACGCTGCCCGTGTTCGCACTCACCGCTTGCGCCAGCACATTGCGATCAGCAACGTCGCCGATCACTTGCGACACGCGTTTGTCGGCGAGCCACGGTTCGCCTTGCGCAGCATTCATGTCCACCAGCACCAGTTCGCTGACTTCGCGTAGTTGCCCGCTGGCATCAGTGAGCGCGCCGCGTTCAAGAATTTTTGCGGCAAGCAGTTTGCCGAGGAATCCTGCTCCACCTGTGATGACTACGCGCATTGAATATGGCCTGAGTTGCGTTTGTAGGAGCGGGGCCGCGGCATGCCGCGTCCTTTAACCGCCAAGATGTACATCGATTCTAGAATTAGCCAATGCCCGACATTCACGAAAGTATCGCAAACTGCCTCGCAACAACCGGATGGTACGCGGGCGAATCGATATTTGCCGCTGAGCTGTGTGATCGCCTAGTGCGGCGAGCCCGTTTGCTGGCAGATACGCATGAGCTGAGATCTGCGCGCGTCGGTCGCAACGTGGGCGTGCAAGCCAACGCGCAGTTGCGTGGCGACGACACTCGCTGGCTCGCGCAGGCGCCGGTGGATGCGAGTGAGCGCGACGCGGTGGCATCGGTAACGGGCTTGCAAACGTATCTCAACGAAGCGCTGTTCCTCGGAGCGCATGAGGTGGAGTTGCATTTCGCGCGCTACGCACCCGGCGCGTTTTACCGAACGCACCGGGATCGCTTTCGCGACGATGATGCGCGGCTAGTGTCGCTGGTTTTCTATCTTAATGACCATTGGCCGGATGATGCGGGCGGCGAGTTGGTGCTGTACGCGGATGATGACAGCGGAACCGTTGTTGCGCGTGTTCAGCCGCGCGCCGGAACGATGGTGTGTTTTCTCAGTGATCGCTTTCCGCATGAGGTGCTGCCCGCAACGCGCGAACGGGTTTCGTTAACCGGATGGTTGCGACGATCAGAGGTAGCCGTGCATAGAATTAGTCCATGAGAATTTTGATTCAGCGCGTGATGTCCGCGAACGTAGTGGTCGAAGGATCGGTCACCGGCGCCATAGATAACGGGCTGCTCTTGCTAGTTGGCGTCAGCCACGCCGACACTGAGAGCATCGAGGACCGCATGGCTGACAAGATCGTCAAGTTGCGCATTTTTAGCGACGAAAAAGGCTTGATGAATCGCAGTGTGCTTGATGTCGGCGGCGGCCTATTGGCGGTCAGCCAGTTCACGCTTTATGCCGACGCGAAGAACGGCAATCGCCCCAGTTACGCCAATGCTGCGCGGCCCGAGCAGGCGTCCCCTGCGTTCGATCGCCTAGTTGCAAAACTCGCCGTGCGGCTGGGCAAACCGGTGCCTACTGGCGTGTTTGGTGCAGACATGAAAGTCGCCCTCGTCAACGACGGCCCAGTGACGATCTGGTTAGATTCGGACGCGCCATGAGTGTGCTTGCCAGCGAATTTGACCACCTCGTAGTAGCGGCGCAAACGCTGGACGAGGGCCGTGCGTGGGCACGTGAAACACTAGGCGTAGAAGCGGTGGGCGGCGGCAAACACGATGGTCTTGCAACGCACAATACCTTGATCAAACTTGACGGCAAGCGCTACCTCGAAATCATCGCCATTGATCCCGACGCGGATGTGCCAAATGTTCCGCGCTGGTTTGGGCTCGACACGCTTGAGGTGCGCGAGCACATCAAGCACGGCCCGCGGCTGGTGGCATGGGTGGCGCGCTGCAAAGGCGCGCTGAACGCGATTGAGCAGCTGGCGGCAACGCATACCTACTCCGCCAACCTGGTTCGATCGGCTTCGCGCGCGGACTTCCGCTGGCGGTTCGCTTTCACACCAAACGGTGAGCGCATTGCAGGCGGCACACTGCCGCATCTGATTCAATGGGATTGTCACACTCATCCTAGTGAGCGCTTGCCTGAAAGTGCTGTTTCGCTTACGGCGCTGATGCTGGGTGCACCAGAGCCCGAGCCGCTCGCGGCGATGCTTGAAGCGCTGCATTTTTCCGATGCAAGGGTACAGGTTGGGCAGAGCACCGCATCCCATCTGGTGGCGATGTTGCAAACGCCGCTGGGTAGTGTTGTGCTCGATTAACGTCGCGTAGGTTGGTTCGCCGCGCCTACGCTGGCATGTTGGTGTCATCACAGGACAACATCGACCCATTATGCTTTGCGCCACCCGAAATCTTCAAACCGGAGCCCCGTTGAAACGCCTGCTAGCCGCCACTTTTCTTCTGTTCTGCACCGCCTCGCACGCGCAGCTCAATATCCTTTGCTCAACAGATGCCGATTGGTGCGAAAGCAAAGCGCGCGAGTTCTCGGTGCAAACCGGCGTGAAGGTCAATCTGTCGCGCAAAGCCACCGGGGAAGTGTTCGCGCAATTGAAGGCCGAGAGCGCGAACCCAAAGGCGGACCTTTGGTACGGTGGCACCCACGACCCGCACTTGCAGGCGGCCAACGAAGGCTTACTTCAGCCCTACGTCAGCGGCAACATGAAAGACCAGTATCCGTGGTCCGCAGATCTGCTGACTCAGAGTGGCGATCAGGTCGCAGGCATTTATCGCATCACGTTGGGCTTTGGCTTTAACCGCGATCTGCTGGCAAAAAAAGGCCTTACCGCGCCTGCTTGCTGGAGCGATTTGCTGAAACCTGAGTTCAAGGGTGATATTGAGACGTCTAACCCGACGACCAGCGGCACCGCGTACACTATTCTGGCCACGCTGGTGCAGATGATGGGCGAAGACAAGGCGTTTGCCTACCTCCGTGCGCTCAACAAAAACGTCAATCGTTACACCAGCAGCGGCACCGCACAGCGGCAAAGCGTCGCACGCGGTGAGTCACTAATTGGCATTACCTTTCTCGACGAATTTATCCCGGAGCAATACGTGAACGCGCCGATTGAAATCGTGCTGCCGTGCGAGGGCACCGGCTACAGCGTGGGCGCGATGAGCATCGTTAAAGGCGCACGCAATCTCGATGCGGCAAAAAAGTTTTACGATTGGGCGTTGACCGCTGAGGCGCAGACCATTCGCGATCAAACTAAAGTCATCGCCATTCCCTCGAACCGCGCAGCCATTGCGCCTGATCGAGTCAAGGCGCTGGAAAAAGCCAAACTCATTAGCTACGATTTCGCCAAATACGGCGCGAGCAGCGAACGCAAACGGCTCATTGAAAAATGGGATCGCGAGGTTAAAAACGCGCCGCGCTGATAAGCGCAAACCCCGCAAGTGACTGGCGCGACTTTCGGTATTCTTGTCGCCTTGTGCCAAATGCGCAGGCGTTGCTAGTTTTCGCCCCGGTGCGCCCAATTTTCATTGCTCCACAAAAGGTATCCCATGAAAAAAAACCTGTTCAAATTTAGCGCTTTCGCCATCAGCGTGGGCCTGTTTGCTGCGCCCTCGATGGCGCAACAAGTCAACGCCTATTGCTCAACCAATCAGTCGTGGTGCGAAATGGCCGCCACAGAATTCACTAAGTCCACCGGCATAAAAGTCGTACAGACCCACCTCGGCACGGGCGAAGCGCTGGCACGCCTGAAAGCCGAATCAGCAAACCCAAAAACCGACATCTGGTGGGGCGGCACCGGTGACCCGTTTCTTGCCGCAGCTGAAGAGAAACTGCTCGACGTTTATCGCCCCGCCTACACCAAAGATTTGTACGATTGGAGTGTGCGTCAGTACGACATGAGCGGCAACACGGTCGGCGCTTTCTACACCAGCTCGATCGGGCTTGGTTGGAACGAGGAAATCCTCAGCAAAAAGAAACTGCCTGCGCCGAAATGCTGGGCCGACCTGACCGATCCCAAGTACAAGGGTGAGATCGAAATGGCCAATCCTGGGTCATCCGGCGGCGCGTACACCATCGTTGCTGGACTGATCCAGTTGATGGGTGAAGACGTCGCGTTCGAATACATGAAAAAGCTGCACAAGAACGTCACAAGCTACACCAAAAGCTCGCAAGCGCAGGCCAAAAACGTAGCGCGTGGCGAGGCCGGTATCGGCATCTCGTTTCTGTTTGGTTTTGAGGAAGAACGTCAAGCAGGATTCAAATCGGTGCGCTCGGTGGCGCCGTGTGAAGGCACCGCCTATGAGCTAGGCGGCATTGCGCTGATCAAGGGCGGACGCAACGGCGAGTTGGCCAAAAAATACTACGACTGGCTCATGAGCCCGGCCGGTCAGGGCATCGGTGCCAAGGCCAATTCGCTACAAAACCCTGCCAACAAAACGTTCAAGCAAGACGCAAAAATTCCGACTATGGACGGCGTGAAACTGATCAATTACGACTTCAAAAAATACGGCGCGTCGTCGGAGCGAAAACGCATTCTGGAACGTTGGGAAAAAGAAGTTAATTCGCTGCCACGATAGTCAATTTGACGCACGACAGCGTACGGCAGCAGCGTAGATACCGTCTTAAAAAGCAAGCAAAAAATGGATTTTGCGTTGAGCACCGACTTGCGCACAGGGGCATCCGAAACGAGCTTTTTAGGGGGCAAGTTTTCGGCCGCCCCTGTGGAAAAGCTACGTTGGTCATACGGCTGGCGCGTGCGGCGTGTGGTTTCTTGCGCCGGGATGCCACGTTGGATCATAGGGCTTACCGCTGTGGATGACACCAAAGCACAGATGCGCGAGCTTTCGCATGGCCGCCCCCAATGCACTCATTTTGCAGGCGCCTCGGCTCAGCAGACGCAGGTAGACCGCTCTGACGTGCGGATTGCATGTGGTGGCCGTCACCGCAGGCAGGTAGAGCAGCTTTCTGAGCGCGGAGGGGCCCCGCTTGGACAGCGTGCTGCGCCCGCGCACCGAGGTCCCCGACAGATGCTGCACCGGATTCAAGCCGATGAAGGCGGCCACTGCCTCAGCACTCTTGAAGCTTTTGCTGCTGAGCAGGGCTTCATGCGCTGGGCCACGCGCGGGCCTACGCCCTTGATGCTTTGAAGCAAAGTGTCGTTGTTTTTAAGCGTCGGATCGTCATCAATGTGGATCTTAATTTGGGCGTCGAGCGCGATGAGCTCTTTCTCCAAAAATTTCAGCGTCTTGTTGATCGAGCCGATCACCACTTTGGGGGTGTTCATCGCGCACCGGGCTTTTTCCAGCCGGTTGCCATCGCGCTGAATGTCAGCGCAGAGCGTGTCGCGGCGGGCCAAGAGCGCCGCATCGATTTGATCGTTTTTGCTGACCACGCCAATGGCCCCCGCGTAGCTTCTCAGTCGGGCCGGGTTGACCAGCACCACGGTACAACCGGCCTCATGCAGAAGCCACGTGGCGGTTTCGTGACACACGCCGGCGGGCTCGAGCACGGCGCGGATCGCCTGCGCAGGGCAGCCTTTGCTGTCAAGCCACGCAAGAAGGGCATGGATGCCAGCGGGAGTGTTGGCGACACTTTTGTCGAGACGCTTGCCGGGGGCGTTCTGGCGCAGCAGCGCGCAGTCGAGCTTGGCTTTGCTGACATCGATGCCCAGCGTGTTGAGGCGGGCCAGGTCGGTTGGGGTTGGGGTTGGGGTTGGGGGCGAATTCTCCATGGGGGTAGGCTGCTCCAAATTAAGGGTCATACGGGTGCGCCAAATACTGCGTTTCTCGCCACCACCATCGTGCCCGCTTGCCTTGTGGATACAGGGTCAAAGCCCTACGATGCCGCTCAGCGTCAAACAACGTCGGCGCGAGGTGAGACGAGCTGCGTTATCTACGTTTCGAGGTCATCGCCTCAAGGGTGGGCTCATGCTAGGCTCGTCTCGTGTAGCAGGCGCAATTGCTACAAACTTAAAGATACAAGGGTGGGCACCCCGTGCCCACCGTGGCATTGATCGCGCCGGAATGATCCGATTCACAAGCGTTGGTGGGCACGGGGTGCCCACCCTGCAAAGGCTGTCGCTAACCCTTAACTCGCTTGCTCTCATCAATATCCATCAGATGCCAAAAATGCTGGCGATAGGGGTTGCGCTTGTAGTTCAGCAGCCATGGTTGCGTCAGCACGTTTTGGTAGCGGAACACGCCGGGATACCAGGCTGAATTGACGGTTGCGATTTCGTTCATGGTGCGATACAGCGCCCAGCGCTGCGGCCCGAGCGGCAATGTTTGCGCTTGTTCGTACAAGTCGTCGTATTGCTTCACATTGAAATTTGCGAAGTTGGATTGGCCGCTGTTTTTGCTGTAGAGCAAGCCCACGAATGAGTCACCGTCGGTGCCATCAGAAATCCAACCCAAACTCCAAAATTGCAGTTGTTTGGCGCGCGCCTGCTTGATCAGGTCGGGCCATTTCTGATTGTTGTATTGCACTTTAATTTTGATCGAATCGAAGGCCTTCTTCCATAGCTCGTCCTGTTCCCGATCTGTTGCGCGGGGCGTTGATGAACGCGTGATAACGAGTGGTTTGCCATCGGCGGTCTCGCGAAAGCCATCACCATCAATGTCCTTGTAGCCAAAACGATCGAGCAGCGCGTTGGCGAGTTCGACGTCGTAGGCATTCAGGTTCGGCTTGTTGGCAACGTGGCCGGTCTGCGTTGGCGGAATGATTTGATTGGCAGCAATAGCCTGATTGCGCCACAAAGTTTTCAGCGACTGCTCGGTTGGATACGCCATGATGATGGCGCGGCGCAATGCAATTTTTTCTGGTGTGTAGCCACCGACGATGGGGTCTTCCATATTGAAGTAATCGTAGGAAATGGCCGACTCCACCGCTCGCTGGTGGCGGATTCCCTTGTCTGCGTAATCCGCAACCAGTTTGCCGCCTTGCACCACGTTGCCAATCAGGTCCTGCCCGACGAACTCATAGTCGAGCGTGCCCGATTTAAAGCTCAGCAGGCGTGGATTGGCCTCTTCGATGATGCTTACGTCGATGTTGCCGACCAGCGGCAACGTCTGCCCTTTATATTTGGCAAGCGTTTCAGCGTCATCCGCTTCGCCTTCGGTCGGAAACAAAGCGCTGTTGAAATTCGGATTGCGCGTCAGCACAATTTTGCTGCCTTTGAGCCACTGCTTGATCATGTAAGGGCCGACGCCCACAGGGTTACCCATCGCGCGCCCACCCGCATCACGGTACGCCTCAATCACCTCACGCGCTACGGGCGACCATGCGTATTGCTGCATTAATTCGATCAATGTGTAGGCCGGCTTAACCAGCTTCATCTGCACCGTGTAGCGGTCTAGCGCGACCAGTCCTTCGATGGCTTTGTCGTAGTCGAACTTGCCGGTTTTCTTTGCCTCTGCAACCAGCGCATCAGTGCCAATCAACTTACCGCTGATTTCCGAGGCTTTGGGCGAGATGATTTTCGGATCAAGCAACCGCTTCCACGAATAGATCAAATCCGTCGCCGTCGCTTCGCGTTTTCTACCTTTGAATACGGGATCGTCGGAGAAAAACAGGCCCTTCTTCAGTTGCACTTTCCAGGTCAGTCCATCCGCTGAAATTTCCGGCATGCTCTCGGCCAAAAAAGGACGAAAGCGCACTGGACGAATGTAGTAGTCCTGTTCCCAAAGATTGCCGAAGATGGCGTTATCGATATGCGCGGAATAAAGATCGCTGGTGGCGGCAGGATCAAAGCCAGTCACGTCCACCGGAAACGCGACCCTGATGGTCTTGTTCATATCGGTGGCGTGCACGCCCGTTGCCAGAACAACGGCCCCGGTTAAAAGGGCGAGGATAAATCGCTTCATGCGTCAGCAATCGTGGAGATTCGAAGCATTCATTATCGCGCGGCTTGTGCCCCATGTGGGGGAGGTGTTTCCCTTCCCTTCCCATCCGCGACCGTGCGCGACCGTGCGCGACCGTGGACGCTATCTAGCGCGTTGCAAACCCCTCACCCGCGCCGCCTCATCAATATCAACAAACTTCCACGGCGTGCGCCAGAACGGGTGCCGCACGTAGTTTTTGAGCCACGGCTGCGTGAGATCGTTGGCGTAGGTGTGAAAGCCGAAATCCAGCACCGTGTTTGCGGCGGCAATTTTAGAAAGTGCCGCATACACCGCGGTGCGTTCCGGACCCAACGGCTTGCTCTGCGCGAGGTCGTACAGGCGGTCGTACTCGGCGTCGTTGAACCGCATGTCGTTGATGGCGTTGATGTTGCGTGACACCAAAAGACTGGCGTAACCATCGCCACCAGGGCCGCTGGCAATCCAGCTCCAGCCCCACGATTGCAGCTTGCCGGTACGCGACATTTCGATCAAGTCGGGCCACTTTTGATTAAAAAATTGCACACGAATTCCGATGCCATCCATACTTTGCTTCCAGATTTCGTCTTGCAATCGCGAACGGCTGTCGGGCGGATTGGCTCGCGTGAAGGTCAGCGGTTTGCAGCCCGGCGCTTCGCGGTAGCCATCGCCATCGCAATCTTTATAGTCAAAGCGGTCGAGCAGTGCGCGCGCCAAAACTGGGTCGTAGGGCGGGCGCAGATTGAGCTGTGGTGAGTGGCCAGATTGCGTCGGCGGTATCAGCTGTGTGGCCAGCTGCACTTGATTCTTGAACACGATCTGCGCTTCACGCGCTTTGTTGTAGCCCATCAAAATAGCGCGACGCAGCGCGTTTTTCTCAAGCGATGTTCCGCCCACCACCGGGTCCTGCATGTTGAAATATTGAAAGCCGAGCAGGGGCTCCATGAATCGGGTGTGGCGAATGCCCAGGGCCGCAAATTCTGGCTTAAGCGTGTTGCCGCTGAACATGCGCTCATGCAGATCACGCGGCACATCCACTTGCTCCAGTTCGCCGCTTTGAAACGCGAGCACACGCGGCAGCGATTCTTCAAGAATGCTCACCTCGATGCGATCAATTTGCGGCACACGCAGCGTTGAAGCTGCCCCTCCGGCGAGTGGCACGGTTTCTTCGCGATAGGTGGGGTTTTTGCCGAGCACAATACGCGAGGAGCGCTTCCACTCGGACTGAATCAACTGATACGCATTAGTGCCGATGGGATGCTCGCGTACGCGGCCACGCTCGTCGCGATATTTCTCGATCACCTCGCGGGCGACCGCAGAAAAACTCTGTGCTGCCAGATCGTACAGAAACTCAAACTGAGGCTTTTCAAAGACGATTTGAAGGCGATAACGATCAAGCGCTTTTAGCCCCAAAATTTCGCTGTCGTAATCGAACTTACCGGCTTTTTCTGCTGCCGCACGCACCGACTTGGCGCCGACAATTTTGTTCTCGATCAGGTAGTAGTTGGGCGACGCGATCTTTGGATCCATCAACCGTTTGATGGAGTAAACGTAGTCCGCAGCGACCAGCTCACGCCGCTTGCCGCCAAACGCAGGATCGTCTTGAAAGTAGATGCCGGGCTTGACGGCAAGCGTGAAAGTTTTGCCGTCGACCGAAACGTCAGGCAGTGCAGCGAGAGTGGCGGGGCGCACCTTCACCGGCCGCGCGTGATAGTCGTATTCCAGTGGCGGATCGAAAATCATGCGAATGATGTCGCTCGACGGAACGTCGTCCGCTGCCGCCGGATCGAAAGTGGTTTCAGCGGCGGTCATCGCCAGGTGTAGGGTTTTGGCAGCGTAGGCGGGGGTGAGAAGCACCAGCCCGATAAGTGCGCCAACTGTCCCATTGGCCATTCCGGCGAAGGCCGGAATCCACGCCCGAGGGGGGCGCGCTTCGGACGCATCGACTGCTTGCGAAATGCGCTTTAGGGCGTGGGCCCCGGCCTTCGCCGGGGTGACGAAGCAGAGCGCCATGGCTCGTGCCTAGCCCAGCACCTTTTCGATATCCTTTGCCAATGAAGCCGGCGCATCCTGCGGCGAAAAGCGCTGCACCGTGCCGTCAGGCGATACCAAAAATTTAGTGAAATTCCACTTCACGGCTTCGCTGCCGAGCAGTCCAGGTGCGGCCTTTTTCAGATGCTCGAACAGCGGCGCGGTGCTTTCGCCATTTACATCTACCTTGGCGAACATCGGAAAATTAACGCTGTAAGTCAGGTCGCAAAAACTCGCGATTTCCGCCGCATCTCCAGGCTCCTGTTGGCCAAACTGGTTGCACGGAAAACCGAGCACTTCAAGGCCTTTCTCGTGGTACTGGTCATACAGCTTTTGCAATCCCTCGTACTGCGGCGTGAAGCCGCACTTACTTGCGGTGTTCACGATCAGCAGCGCTTTGCCTTTGTACTGCGCAAGGTCTTGCTGTGTGCCGGTGATGTCTTTGGCTGTGAAATCGAATGCAGTGGTCATGGTGAGTCTTTCTTTCAAACAAGCTGTGGAATCGCTTCCACTAAAAAGGTCAGAGTGCCGCGAATCCCCGCTCCAAGTCAGCTCGCAAATCGCCCTCGTCTTCAAGGCCGATGTTTAAGCGAATCAATGCGCCTGGGTGTGGCCAGTCAGTTCGCGATTTGCTCAGATCGTAGGTCAACGCCAGCGAGCCAATGCCGGCCCAGCTGGCGCCGATGCCGAACAGTTCGAGCGAGTCGATGAGCCGCGCTGCAGCGTCCGCGCCATGCTGATCCTGAAGCACAAACGAGAACACGCCGGTGCTGCCGGTGAAATCGCGTTTCCAAATGTCGTGACCGGGGCAATCGGGCAAGGCGGGATGCAGCACCAGCTTCACCTCGGGGCGAGTCTTCAACCAGTGGGCGATGCTGAGCGCCACACGCTCTGCATGCTTGATGCGCATCGGCATGGTCGGCAGGCCACGCAGCACCAGATACACGTCATCCGGCGCGACGCACTGGCCGGTTTGCAGCGCCATCTCTTTGACCCGACGCCACGTTGATTCGTCTTTGGTGGTGATCGAACCCATCACCAGATCGCTGTGGCCGGCAGGATATTTGGTCAACGCGTGCACCGAAATATCAGCGCCTTTTTCAAACGCCCGCAAGTACCAGCCAGCGCTGTACGTGTTGTCGATGGCGACCAGCGCACCGGCTGCGTGGGCGGCGGCAGCAATGGCCGGAAGATCGCTTAACTCCATGGTGATCGAGCCTGGCGTTTCAACCCACACCAGTTTGGTGTTCGCCCTGATCTGTGCCGAAATGCCCGCGCCAATGGCGGGATCGTAATATTCAACGGTAACGTTCATGCGCTTGAGTAACCCGTTCGCCAACGTCTTTACCGGCTCGTACGCGTTGGATGGAACCAACACATGATCGCCCGGCTCGACGAACGGCAGAAAAGCGTAGGCAACCGCTGCAAGGCCCGACGGAAACAGCACCGAGTTATGGCCGCCTTCCCAGTCGGCAATGCGGTTTTGCAAATCGCGCGTGGTGGGCGTGCCCATGGTGCCGTACACGTAAGTTGACTCATCAAGCCCAGAGCGTTGCTTCCACTTGGCGACGCTGTCGAACAGTACCGTCGAGGCGCGCTCGGTGCTCGGCACCAACGAGCGAAAGCCCGCTGGAACTTCGCGCGATGGATGGATGAGAAGCGTTTCAGGTTTCTTGGTGGTCATTGCAGTGCGATGTGCGTGTTTTATGAAGGGTCAAATTTTTCGTCGTCATCGCGACCTTTGCTAAGGTGACGACAACCGGAAATTTACGGGTTACTGCCAAGAATGTACGCGTGATGATCGAGATGATCGTTGATGAAGGTCGATATAAAGTAATAGCCATGATCGTAGCCGGCATGGCGATTAAGCGTCAGCGGCTGGCCGATTGATTGGCAAGCGGCCTCAAACAAATGCGGCAACAGCTGTGCTTCAAGAAATTTGTCGGCCAAACCCTGATCGATCAGAATTCCATCGGGATAGGGTGCGATCTTTTGCGCGCTCATCAGCGCGGTGGCGTCGTGCTGCAACCAGCCCTGCTGGTCGGTGCCCAAATAGCCAGTGAAAGCCTTTTTCCCCCACGGACATTGAGTCGGGGCGCAAATGGGTGCGAACGCTGAGAGCGACTTAAACAGCCCGGCATGGCGCAGCGCAATCGTCAATGCGCCGTGGCCACCCATTGAGTGACCGAACAATCCAAGGCGCTGCGTATCGATGGCAAAATGCTCGCCGATGACCGCTATCAGCTCTTGTGTCAGATAGGTCTCCATTCGGTAATGGGTCGACCACGGCGCCTCGGTGGCATCAAGATAAAAACTCGCGGCCAAGCCGAAATCCCACGTATCGCTCTCATTGGCAATGCCTGCGCCGCGTGGGCTGGTATCGGGCGCAATCAATGCGATGCCCAGTTCCGCCGCGCGACGTTGCGCGCCGGCTTTGGTCATGAATGTTTCTTCGTTGCAGGTTAAGCCAGCGAGAAATATCAGCGCTGGAACATGCGCGATTGCCGTCGCCTGCGCAGGCAGAAAAACCGAAAACCGCATCGGCAAACCGATGCTGCTGGAGTGGTGTTCATAGAACCGTTGCAGGCCGCCGAAGCAGGCGTGTTCACTCAGCAATTTAAGCGAGGTCGGTATCGTCATTAGTACAAAACCACGCCACGAATTGATTCGCCGCGCTTCATCAAATCAAAGCCTTTGTTGATGTCCTCTAGCGGCATAGTGTGCGTTATCAAATCATCGATATTGATCTTGCCCTCCATGTACCAGTCGACAATTTTTGGCACATCGGTGCGACCGCGCGCGCCGCCAAAGGCCGAGCCTTCCCACTTACGACCGGTGACCAGTTGAAACGGTCGGGTGCTGATTTCAGCACCCGCTTCGGCCACACCAATAATGATGCTGCGGCCCCAGCCTTTGTGGGTGCATTCAAGCGCTTGGCGCATCACCTTGGTGTTGCCGATGCATTCAAAGCTGTAATCGGCGCCGCCGTCGGTTAACTGCACAATCGCGTCGACCACGTTCTCAGTATTCTTGGGATTGATAAAGTGCGTCATGCCGAACTTGCGCGCCATCGCCTCGCGAGCAGGGTTGAAGTCGACGCCGATAATTTTGTCGGCACCCACCATCTTCGCGCCTTGAATGACGTTGAGGCCAATGCCGCCCAAGCCGAACACCACGACGTTTGCGCCCGCCTCAACTTTGGCGGTGAACAGCACCGCACCTATGCCCGTGGTCACCCCGCAGCCGATGTAGCAGACCTTGTCGAAGGGCGCGTCCTTGCGGATTTTCGCTAGTGAAATTTCCGGCGCGACGGTGTAATTGCTGAAGGTTGACGTGCCCATATAGTGAAAAATCGGCTTGCCGTCGAGCGAAAAGCGACTGGTCGCGTCTGGCATCAAACCCTTGCCCTGCGTGCCTCGAATCAGTTGGCATAAATTGGTTTTGCGCGACAGGCAAAATTTGCAACTACGGCATTCGGGCGTATAGAGTGGGATGACGTGGTCGCCTTTTTGCAGGCTGGTAACTCCGGGGCCAACGTCGACCACAATGCCGGCGCCTTCGTGGCCAAGAATCGCCGGGAAAATGCCTTCAGGATCGGCGCCGGACAGCGTGTAGTAGTCGGTATGGCAAATGCCTGTGGCCTTGATTTCCACCAACACTTCGCCGGCTTTTGGGCCTTCAAGGTCGACGGTTTCGATGGTCAAGGGTTCGCCAGATTTCCAGGCGACGGCTGCTTTCGTTTTCACGGGTGATTCCTTTAAAGCTCAGTAAGTGCGAGTGTATTCGTTGAACCTGAAAGACGCTGTTTCAGTTCGTGGGTCCCGCCGTCTGCGCCGGGTGCGCGCGCTTGGGCTCGCGACCGATATTGAGTAGTGCGCAGCCGATGCGCTCGCACCGCGCCTAAAATCTATTTTCATCAAGCGTTTATGTCGTAACGGAGTGTTCAAATCGTGAAGTTTCCCCAAATAGCTATCTGGCTGACCTTAAGCGTCGTCGCAGCACTCCCGCTAGGCCCCGTCGCTGCGCAGGCGCAACGTGCCGACGTGGCCGGCGGCATCGCGCCGCCCAAACTGGTGGTGGTCGTAGTGATCGACGGATTGCCACAAGAGCAATTGTTGAAGAGCTACGACTTGTTGGCGCCCAACGGCTTCCGTCGCCTGATGGACAAGGGCGCATGGTTTTCCGACGCGCATCAAGCCCACGCATTGACGGTGACCGCGGTCGGTCATGCGGCCATTCTGTCGGGCGCGTACCCCTATCAAACCGGCATCATCGGTAATGACTGGAAGAGCCGCGACGGCAAGTTCATCTACAACACGGCGGACGCTGCGCACAAGTACCTCGACGGCACACCGACGACTGAAGACGACGGTGTCAGCCCGAAAAATTTACAGGTGAGTATGTTGGGTGACGAGTTGCGTTACGCGACCAACAATACAGGGCGAATTTTCTCCGTGTCCGGCAAGGATCGCGGCGCGATTTTGATGGCGGGCAAGACGGGTACGGCCTACATGCTTTCCAAAAAAACAGGTCGCTTCACCAGCACTAGTTATTACATGGACAAGCACCCGTCTTGGTGGGAAACATACTACGAAAAAAAGCCGCAAGATCAATGGTTTCATCAGCGCTGGAATCTATTGCTTGAAAATCCGAAGGCCTACCAACGCGCATTAGCAGACGGGCAGCCGTGGGCCGCGGTCTACAACAACATGACCTCAAAAATGGGCTACATGTATGGTCTCGGCGAGATCACACCGGGCCCGATTTATTACAGCATGCTGATCGCGGGCCCGTTTGGTGACGAGGCCACCGCTGAGTTTTCTACTTCGTTGCTTAAAAACGAGTCCATTGGCAAAAATCCGAGCGGCGCAACGGACATTCTGACCGTTAGTTTTTCAAGCCACGACTACATCAATCACAATTTCGGGCCAGAGAGCATTCAGTCAATGGATCATCTGATTCGCCTTGATCGCACGCTCGCCAAATTTTTCGCCACGATCGACGCGCAAGTCGGTCGCGACAACGTGCTCACGCTACTGACCGCTGACCACGGATTCATGAATACGCCCGAATACAGCACTGCGCGTGGCTTCGACGCGGGGCGCGTAGATCCCAAAGCATTGCGAGGCACGGTCAATGCATTGGCCGAGAAGAAATTTGGCATCGCGAATCTCGCGCCGCAACACATGACCGGCGGCTGGACGCTGGATTACGCCGCGATGGACGCCAAGGGCGCGAACCGCGAAGAGGTGGAGAACTTTATGGCGCGTGCCGTGCTGGAACAGCCAGGCATGGCGTTCGCCTTCACACGCAGTCAGCTTGAGCGTGGCACGCTGCCGGCAACGCGTGTGGCAACACTGGTGCAGCGAGCGTGGCATCGGCAATTTGCCATTGATCTGGTCGTAGTGCAAAAGCCGTTTTATTATTTCCAAAGCCCATCGAACTCACCGCAGGCGGTGTGCTCGCACGGCTCGCCGTACAGCTACGACACCAACGTGCCGCTGATGGTTGAAGGTTCGAAATGGATCAAAGCAGGGCGCTACGGTCAGTACGCGGAGACGGTTGATATCGCACCCACGCTGGCGCAAATTTTGAACGTTCGCGTGCCCAGCGCAAGCGAAGGAAAAGTGCTGACGCAGATGCTGCAGGCGAGATAGAGAGGCAAACTCCACCCTTTATACGGCGTCTGGGGATTACTCAGTTTCACTCGTCCACCGCAGCTCCGCGTCCGACCGCTTAAGTCTTGTCGGCGCAATGATCACCCCTGACTGCCAGTCAAAAAAGTAAATCGGTAGGCGCGGCACTTTACGCTGATTTACGGTGGCGTCAGGCGTGGATAGCTGAACAAAAGAAAGTGTGTCATATTGACCCCTAGATGGGCTGTAATAGCCCATTCAATGCGCCGTGTTTTTTCATAAACGTAGGCGTAGCCTAGTCCTGCAATCGCCGCTGCCAACGCAAGCAATGGCCCACCCGCGATGTGCGCAATCCCGAAAATTGTTGCGCTGACGAAAATGATCTGCCAGGTCTGCCCGAGCGCTTTCGGAAAAAATCGGCGCATCGCATCGTGCAGAAACATTCTGAAGAACACTTCTTCGGCGACGGTTGTAAAAAATAAGTTCACGACGAAAAACAACATAACCGTGGCGACTTCTGGAACCTTGGGGGCCCAGCGCATGGCCCCCAACAGGCTCGCCGTGGTCATGGTGACAATTGCTATGACGACCACCGATGCGACAGTGATGCCAGCGTTCCGCAGAAATGAGGAGGGGCGCGCTTCGCGTCGGTATGGCAACTTCAAACCCGCCAGCGCAATGACAAAAAGCAGCAAGCCGACTGCGGGTTTATCCAGATGGCCGAGCAACCAAAACCTCTGGCAGCCGTCGCACAGCGACATCGGAGCAAGCAACGGCAGGCCGTGAAATCCAGGTAATTTATGCGTGGCCAAAAGTACCGCGAAGACAATGAGTATTGCTGCCAGCAGCTTTGTCAAATAAGGGCGCGGCGCGACACGGTAGCCACAACAAACGATGGCGAATATCGCCAGTCCGGCAACCCCCTGCGCGTCAATCATGCCGCCGCTGGCGGCGAAGCCGAGCGTCAGCGTTGCAAACAGCGCGCCAGCACTAAGCCAACAACGACGCCAACGACCGTGCGTTCCACGCACGCAACAAAACGTGGCGATCGTCAAAGCCATCGCCACCAGCGCAAGCTGCCCGAACGTAGAAACCTGAGCGCACTGGGCGCACCAATCCATCAAATTGCTTTCCTCTTAAACGAGCTCGCTGCGAACGGCATACTGCGTGAAATGAGTCACGTGTGTGGCGCGCGTATTTTCAACTGCGGCATGTACTGCATCAATACCGCGCGCATCAGCAGCAGCACTGTAGCCGAAACGAGCCGGGAAAAGTCAGTTCATCCGCGCAGCGTCAGGTCGCTGCGCTGTGCTGCGGCCTGGGTCGTGAAGCGATAAGCGCATTGCCGCATCGCCACTGTTGTAGAGCAGCGCAGCGGCTATGACCGGTAATGAGTGCTTGCTTGCGCCAGCCGCCCTTAGCGTCGGTCGGTACAAAGACCGTTTCGCAAGGGCTTGCGCCGATCTATCGTCGGCATGCTCGCGCCATTACGGTCAAGCCGTGGCGAAATCGAGGAGTTTGGGCCCAACCCAAATTTGTCCCGTTGGTGGCAATCATTGTTGGGTCTGTCGATGCAGGGCTTGCGGTAGTGGTAGGCCGTGAGGGACTTGAACCCCCGACCAAAGGATTATGAGTCCTCTGCTCTAACCAACTGAGCTAACGGCCCACTAGTTGTGATTATCGCATCGGCGGAGACCTGTTGTCTTCAACCGACCACCGCTTGGCG
>JACMNN010000155.1 GCA_014378555.1 Burkholderiales bacterium
AATGCAATACATTGCTGAAATGAACTCCGAACTCAATCTACAAACCCGATATTTCGACACGGCGGACGGCATTCGTTTGCACGCCAAAGTGTGCGGCCCCAACCACGCAGGCGATGCGCCCACGCTGTTGTTCGTGCACGGGTTTCCGGAATTTTGGTATTCGTGGCGCAAGCAGCTGGCTGAGTTTTCGAAAGACTATCGCTGTGTTGCCATTGACTTGCGCGGCTTCAATTTGTCGTCGCAACCGACCGAGGTTGCGGCCTACAAACCCGCGTTGCTGGTGGCTGATTTGTGTGCGGTTATCAACCAATTGGGCGCGCCGGTGCATGCGGTGATTGCCCACGATTGGGGTGGAGCGGTGTCATGGAGCTTAGCGGCGCAACACCCAGAATTGATGGGTAAATTTGTGGTGCTTAATTCGCCGCACGCGATCACCTTTGCTCACGCGCTGGCGACCGATCCTGCGCAACAGGCCGCGAGTCAGTACATGAACTGGCTGCGTCGCCCAGGCTCGGAAGCGGTGCTGGTAGAAAACGATTTCAAGCGATTGTTCGACATGCTGGGCACGCTGTCGGACGAGGAACGTGCGGCCTATCGCGCCTGCTGGCAGCACGGACTGACCGGCGGCGTAAATTTATATCGGGTGTCGCCACTGCATCCCGACACGCCTGAGAAGCCGGGCAAAGCGGCCTTGGTGGTTGCCGCGTTGAAACCGGAGCAGTTCCACGTTAAGGTGCCGACGCAAATCGTATGGGGTAATACAGATCGCGCGTTGCTGCCGATTTTGCTTGACGGCATCGAGCAGCACGTGAGCGACTTAGCCGTGCACCGGATAGACGGCGCGGGGCATTGGCTGGCGCGCGAAAACGCGATTGAAGTCAATCAGGTGATTCGCGCGTTTTTGGCGAGCTAGCTGGCTATCAGCTTTTGATGTAGCGCGCATTTGACAGGGGCCTAGCGGGCGCTTACGCACTAGGTCGGCTTTAGCGATTTATTGCCACAAACCTTCGCCAAATGGGCATCTAGGAAAAAAGCTGATCGCGCATTCTTCACTGTCAGAGCACGCCACGCGCTCGTAACGCGGCGACCTGATCGGCAGTCACCCCGATGTCGCGCAACACCGAATTGGTGTCTTCGCCCAACGTTGGCGCACGACGCGAAATCGCACCCGGCGTCACCGACAACTTCGGCACGATGCCCGGTGTTTCAATGGTCAAACCGTCGGCACTGGTCACCGAAACGATCATCTCGCGCGCCCGGTAATGCGGGTCTTCAGCGATGTCTTTCACGGTGTAGATGCGCCCGCCGGGCACGTCCGCCGCATCAAGCATCGCCAGCACGTCAGCCACGCTGCGTGACCGCGTGTATGCGGCGATTGCGTCGTCTAATTCCATCACGCGCTCTACCCGACCAGGATTGCTCGCAAGCTCCGGATCGGTCGCCAAATCATCGCGGCCAATCGCTGTCATCAAGCGCTTGAAAATTGAATCGCCATTACCCGCCACCAACACGTAACCATCAACACACGAATAAGCATTCGACGGCGCGATGCCCGGCAACGCCGAGCCCGCGGCCTCGCGCACCGCGCCAAACGCGCTGTACTCCGGCAGCAGGCTTTCCATTACGTTGAACACGCTTTCGTATAACGCCACGTCGATCATTTGCCCAACGCCTTTTGGGTTGGCATCACTTCGCGTGTTGTTGCGATGATTCAGCGCCAGCAACACGCCGATCACGCCATGCAAACTGGCCAACGTGTCGCCAAGCGAGACGCCTACCCGCACCGGCACCCGACCGGGCTCGCCGGTGAGATGACGCAAGCCCCCCATCGCCTCGGCCACCACGCCAAAGCCCGGTTTATTTTTATACGGCCCGGTCTGTCCGTAGCCAGAAACGCGCAGCATAATCAGCCCGGGATTGGTCGCGGCGAGTTGGTCGTAACCCATGCCCCACTTCTCCATCGTGCCGGGTTTGAAATTCTCGATCAGCACGTCGGTCTCAGCGATCAATCGCTTCACGATGTCGCGCCCCTCCGCTTGCCGCAAATCTAGCGCCACGCTCTTCTTATTGCGCGACTGCACCTGCCACCACACCGAGGTGCCGTTATGCAGTAGGCGCCATTTGCGCAGCGGGTCACCGCCGTCACTCGACTGAGTTGCCGGCGGCTCAATCTTGATCACATCCGCGCCAAAATCCGCCAGCGTTTTCGCAGCAAACGGGCCTGCAATAAGCTGGCCCAGCTCGACGATTTTTAGGCCCTGCAGTGCTTGGGTATTCATCAACGTCGGCTTAGCTTTCGGCAGAGGTTCGCGGCAATGCCAGCAGCACTGCCACCGCCTCAACCTCCACCTTAAAACCAAAATGCAACGGCCCGGTCGGCACCACCGCGCGCGCAGGTTTCACATCACCTGCCCACTCGGCATACACCACGTTAAACGCCGGCCAGTTGGCAAGATCATCCACATAAACGCGCACCTGCACCAACTGCGAAACGCTGCTGCCTGCGGCCTCCAGCGCTACGCGCACATTGTGGAGCACCTGCTTAGCTTGATCGGCAAAGGTTGCGTCGACCAACTTGGTGCCGTCTGCAGCAATCGGCAACTGTCCGGAAATGAATACAAAACCGTTGGCAACGACGGCGTGACTGTAGTGCCCGCCGGGAGCGGAAAGACCTGCAGGTTCAATCGTTTTTGGCATAGCGGATAACTTTGAGTCGTTCATGGTCGTACTTTAATTTCACCAGCCATAAAAGCGCGGCCAAGTGCTGACCACGCCATCGTCGCCGAGCGCCTCGTAGGTCGGAAACTGCGCCGCCGTTGCGCACGCATGGTTCGGCAAAATTCGCAACTGCATTCCCACCGGAAAGCGCGCCTCAATCGATTGCCCGAGGCCCGCATCACGCCACTCAACAATACCGTGCTCTTGATTTGCACTAGCAACTGTGCAGCCCGCAATAGGTTGCCCCGCCACGTCGCACACTTGCCCGTAACCGTAATCAATGGGTTGTTTTTGTGTGCCGCGATCGCGGCTCATCGCCATCCAGCCCGCATCCACAATCGCCCAGTTTTTCTCGCGCTGATGGCCAATCACCGTGGTCAGCACGCTCATTGCGATATCACCTAAATCACACACGCCCACGTTGGCCATCACCAAATCGAAGAACACATAAACGCCGGCGCGAACTTCGGTCACACCATCGAGTGAACGCGCCGATAGCGCAGTAGGCGTTGACCCCACGCTCACCTCAAGGCAGGCAAAACCTGCCTCACGCAGGCGCGTCGCTGCGCGCACACACAGCACCCGCTCTTGCTCTGCAATGCGCTGCAGCGACGCGGCATCGTGAAAGTCGTAGCTTGCCCCGGCATGCGTCATCACGCCGGTCAGCGTCACGCGCGGGTCCGCCGTCAACGCACGCGCAATGTCGATTAAATCGGGTGCCTCTGGTTTCACGCCCGAGCGATGCCCATCGGTGTCAATTTCAATCAACACCGCAAACGCAACATCATGAGCCACTGCATACGCCGCAATCGCCTGCGCTGCCGCTACGTTATCAACCAAGATACGCAAGCCGCAACCGGCCCGCAGCAGTGCGGCGGCTTGCGGCAGCTTGTGCGGCGCCATGCCCACTGCATAAAAAATATCGGACATGCCCGACGCAAAAAACTGCTCGGCCTCTTTCAACGTCGAAACCGTGATCCCAGCGGCGCCCGCTTTCAGCTGACGACGCACCACATCAACACATTTGCTCGTTTTCACATGCGGCCGAAAGCGTACCCCCAGCGCGTTAACCCGCGCCTGCATGCGGTCAATGTTCGCGTCCATACGCGCCATGTCGATCACGGCGGCGGGGGTGTTTATTTGGGCGAGTGGGGAGGCGATAGTCATAGCCCAACTATAAACCCAGATGATTAGGCCGGTCGGTCGTCGCCAAGTAAAAATGGAAGCTACGTCACCGCTGGGTGGGCACGGGGTGCCCACCTTACAAAGCGGCCCCTCCCTACACACACATTGATTGGTAGGGAGGCATGGATTCCGGCCTGCGCCGGAATGACGAAGATGGTGAATAAATCCGTGCTTTTCTATCGGTTTGCTTTGCAATTAGTGCTGAACGAGGCGCAGCCAGTGCCTGCACCCTGCCCCCTCTGTCTCGCGGGAAAGAGGGCCGAAACGGAGATAATAGTGGGGTGATTCCCAATGACTTTATTGCCCAGCTCCTTTCTCGTGTCGACGTGGTCGAGGTGATTGATCGCCTGGTGCCGCTTAAAAAAGCGGGGCAAAACTATCAGGCGTGTTGCCCGTTTCACAAAGAAAAGTCGCCGTCGTTTTCGGTCAGTCCTACCAAGCAGTTCTATCACTGCTTTGGCTGCGGTGCGCATGGCTCGGCCATCACGTTTTTGATGGAGTACGCCGGCAAAAGCTTCCCTGATGCGGTGGAGGAGTTGGCGCAAAACATGGGCCTGACGGTGCCCAACGACAACACGCGGCAGGCCGACCCGCAAGCAGGCGGGTTGTTTGACGTGATGATCGCGGCGGCGGGGTTCTACAAACAGCAGCTTAAAACCTCACCCGTCGCCATTGAGTATTTTAAGAAGCGCGGCGTGAGCGGTGACGTGGCGCGGCGCTTTCATTTGGGCTGGGCGCCGGCGGGCTGGCAGCCGCTGGCCGAGGCGTTTGATGACTACGCCGACAACCAGTTGCTAGAGACTGCGGGACTGATCGCCACCGGCGACGGCGGCAAGCGCTACGACCGATTTCGTGAACGGGTGATGTTTCCGATTTTGAACCAGCAGGGCGCGGTGATCGGTTTTGGTGGACGCATTCTCGGGTCCAAGGATGAAGGCGGTGGGCCAAAATATTTGAACTCGCCAGAGACGCCGATTTTTAGCAAGGGCCGCGAGCTGTATGGCTTGTTTCAGGCGCAGGCCGCTATCCGCAAAATCAATCGCGTGTTGGTGGTCGAGGGCTATATGGACGTCGTTGCGCTGGCGCAGTATGGCGTTGAATATGTGGTCGCCACGCTAGGCACCGCGACCACTGAGGCGCACACGCAGCGTTTGTTGCGGTTGGCTGATGAGGTGGTGTTTAGCTTCGATGGCGACTCTGCCGGTCAGCGCGCGGCATGGCGCGCACTTGAGAACGCGTTGCCCGCGTTGCGCGACGGCAAGCAGGTGCGCTTTTTGTTTTTGCCCACCGAGCATGACCCAGACAGCTACGTGCGTGAGTTTGGGCAGGCCGCATTTGAAGCCATGGTGGCCAACGCATTGCCATTGTCCGAATATTGGATTCGCGAGCTGAATGTGCGCCACGCGGGCGACAGCGCGGAGGCCAAAGCGGGGCGTGCGGCGGCGGCGCGACTGCATCTAGAGCTGGTCAGCGCGCCGATGCTGCGTGAGGTGCTCGCCAAGGTGTTGGAGGGCGACGTTGACATCGCGGCGCATACGTTGCTGCCACCGATCAAAGCGAAGCCGCAAGAGTCGCAGGAAGCGGCCTTTGACGACGGCCCACGCACGCGATACGTGGCGCGCCGTCCGCCGATGCCACGCACCGATCCGGCCACGCAGCGCGTGCTTGCCTGCACCCGGCGAATTCTTGGCCGCCCGAAACTTGCGATGTATCTGGTTGATATGCAGTGCCCGGACGCGAACAATATGCCGCAGGTGTTGCGGCTGTTGCAGGCGGTGGTTGATGTGGCCATTCGCTTTCCCGACGAGCCGAACGTGGGCGCATTGCTAGAGCAGTTTCGCGAGACCGAATTTGCCACTGAGGTGTCGCGGCTCATCACCCATGCTGATGCTGAAATCGACGATGGCATTAGTGATGAAGAGGCGGAGGCAGAGCTGCGGCAACTGCGCGCGCAGATCGAGGACGGCAGCCTGTTTCCGAGCGCCCGGGCGATTGCCATACCTGAGCATTTGTTAAGCGTGGGCATTCTTGCGCTAGGCGCTCGACGAGCGGCTCCGACCGCTGAGCAAGATGCAGCCGCAGAGTTGCGCGCAACACCACCGCCTCGTGTGTTTACGCGACCGACACGGGAGGGTGCTCCGGCCGTTGTGCTGGCGGCTGCGACGCCCGTTGCCCGTGTTGTGCCGGTTGTGCGTGCTTCGCCTGCGGTGCCTGCGCTGCCTGCGGCGCGAGTGAATCCGCCACCGCCGAAGGTTGATACCCACGAGAGCGGCGATAGCGAGCCTCACGACGCGTTCGACGAAGTAAATTTTGCAGCTTCCGATGAAGACGATATTCCGTTCGACTTCGACCGCGGCAACCCCGCCGGACCGCAGGATCATCACGATGCGCCGTTTTAGCTTTGCGCGGCTGTCCTTAATCACACGGTCCGCGCAGTAAACCGCTTCCATCAATCCACTTTTCAAACTCCGCGATATGGCATCTCCTCTCATCTCCACCGCTGAACTGGCCGCGATAGTCAACGATCCCAAACTGGTGATCGTCGATACCCGACATGATTTGATGAACCCGTCCATCGGTCGCGACGCCTACCTTTCGGCGCACATTCCCGGCGCGATCTACCTGTCGATTGACGAAGATTTGTCGGGCACCAAGACCGGGGAAAACGGACGCCATCCGCTGCCCGAACCCGATGCATTTGCGGCAACGCTAGGCGCAAAAGGCATCAGTAACGACAACTTGGTGGTGGTCTACGATCAGGGCAGCGCGATGTTTGTGGGGCGACTTTGGTGGATGCTGCGCTGGTTGGGGCATGCCAACGTGCGTGTGCTTGATGGCGGCATTTCGCAATGGCAAAAAGAAGGCCGCGCGGTTGAAGCCACGGTTAACGCCCGCGCTGCGACCACTTTCACCGCGTCGCTGCATGACCACATGCGGCTGACGGCGGCGCAAACGCAAGCCGCCCTGGCCAACCCAAATCGCCGCGTGCTCGACGCGCGCGCAGCAGAGCGGTACCGCGGCGAAGTGGAGCCGGTGGACCCTGTTGCCGGGCACATACCCGGTGCGTTCAATCGCGCGTTCCCGAACAACTTGCGCGACGGCCTATTCAAGCCAGCGGATGAACTGCAGCGCGAGTTTGCGGCGATTCTGGCGGGCCGCTCACCTGAGCAATTGATTCACCAGTGCGGCAGTGGTGTGTCAGCACTCGCCAACATGATCGCTATGGAACACGCGGGCTTAACCGGCAGCGTGCTGTATGCCGGCAGTTGGAGCGAATGGTGCAGCGATGATTCGCGTCCGGTGGCGAAGGGCTGAACACGCCGCAGCAATCGGGAACTAAGCAGCAGTTTTTCGGCTGATTGGTTATTTGATAAGGGAACGCAGATTTATGCGTCATTCCGCTCCGGCGCGTTGAGCAAGCGCCGATGTAGGTGCAGGTTGAACAAGAGCAGGACGGACACCCCGTGCCCGCCCAATACCGTTCGTTTAGCGTCCGAACCCGTTCGCCCTGAGCGGAGCGTTGGGTCTGATCACGCATCAAACCCAACGCTCCGCTCAGGGCGAACGGAGTTAAACGACCAGTATTGCGTGCCCGCCCTACGAGGACCTTCGTCGTTCCGGCGTAGGCCGGAATCCATGCGCCCCTACCAATCAATAGGTTACGTTGGGCGTGGGGCCCGGCCCTCAGGCGCCCGGGTGAAGACCGGGGCGGGGAGACGAATAAATCCGTGCTTCCCTAGTTGGTCATTCCATAAGGATTAATTGGCCGTTAGCGTGCTTGCCGACTTATCGATAATGCGCGGTCTAACCCGCATCCAATAGACCTTGCGGTCGAAAAACAGGGTTAGGCCATTGACTCGAAATCATCGTCAACCGCCAATCAGCATGGCACGTTTCTGCACTAGACCTGTCCAAAAAACAGGAATCGCATGCTGCGCAACGTTTTTTAGGAGCCCATTTTTTATGAAGCAATTATTTGCCGCGTCGTTAGCGGCGCTTGCAGTCAGCTCAGCCATGGCCCAAAGTTACAGCGACACCGCGCAAGTGTTGTCTGCACAGCCAATTTACGAGCGCAACAGTACGCCACGGCAACAGTGCAGCAATGAAACCGTGACCACCGATCGGCGCGTTCCGTCGCAGGGCTACGTTGAAACGGGTTACGTGCAACCCGCGCCGTCTGGCGAGCGCACCGTTGGTGCGGGCACCGTACTGGGTGCAATCATCGGCGGCGTCGTTGGCCACCAGTTTGGTCGCTCATCGGGCGGTCGCGATGTGGGCACCGGCGTCGGCGTCGTCGCTGGCGGGCTGATTGGCAATCAAATTGAAAATAGCCCTTCTGCGTACGCCGGTTCGGCCTATACCCCCGGTCCGTCGCGCGTTGATTACGTCCCAGAAACTCGCAACGTGCAACGTTGCACCACCGTCTACGATGATCGTGATGAGGTCACCGGCTACAACGTCGCCTACCGCTATCAGGGCCGCGACTACACCACGCGCATGGCCTTTGATCCGGGTGCGACGATGCGCGTGCAGGTGAATTTGACCCCTGATACAGGTGCGCCACGACGATAAATTGAATAACAAAGAAGCGCCGACGAAAGCTTCACAACGGTCACGGCTCGCACCTCCTCCCCTTGTGTGCGGCCAAATGCGCGAAGGTTCCCCCACCTGCACGCGCCCGACCCGAATGCTGACAGTGGCGACATTACAACCTGACGAGCAAGGGCCTCCCCTCCCGACGCTCCGACTCTGACCGCATCCAAAAATGCGCGACGGCCGCCCTCCCCTAGCGGCCGTTTTTATTTGTGGGCCGGATTCGCGACTGCGCAGTGGCGCACCCGTAAAATTGAGATGAAGTTTTTTTCAAACTGAATGGAGCACAACATGATTCGTCGCTATGGCGTTGGTAAACGTCTCTCAGAAATGGTCACGTACCACGGCTTTTTATATCTCGCTGGTCAGGTCGCATCCGACCCAACGGCCGACGTTAAAGGCCAAACCGAGCAGATCCTCAAGCAGATTGATGAGTTGCTCGAAGACGGCGGAGCCACCAAGAAAAGCATTCTCACGGCAACCATTTATCTGGCCGATATCGCAACCTTCGCGCAGATGAACGAGGCGTGGGACGCGTGGGTGCCTGAAGGCATGCCGCCGGCACGTGCCACGGTTGAGGCGCGGCTCGCCAAACCAGAATACAAGGTCGAAATTATGGTCACCGCCTGCAACGGCATGAGCGCGCACGCGGCAGCACCTGCGGCGAAAGCGGCAGAGTCTGATCATGGCCACGACCACGGCCACGACGGCCATAACCACTAACCTGAGGTAACCAAGACCACAATGCACGACCCGATCAGAAGCCAATCCAACTTTGCGCCACCCGCACACATTCGCGAAGCCGAAGGTATGCGGGTGTCGCGAGCAACGTTTGACGAGGTGATGTTTCAAACCTACGCGCCCGCACAGTTTGTGCCGGTGCGAGCGGCGGGGTCGCGCATTTGGGACAGCGAGGGCCGTGACTACGTTGACCTCGCTGGCGGCGTGGCGGTGCTCTCGCTTGGGCACTGCCATCCGGCGCTAAACGCCGCGCTTAAGGCGCAGGCCGATCGCATGTGGCACATCAGCAATTACATGGTTAACGAGCCCGCGATGCGCTTTGCCAAGAAGCTCACCGAGGCCACGTTCGCCGACCGCGTGTTTCTGTGCAATAGCGGAACCGAGGCCAACGAAGGCGCGCTTAAAACGGCGCGTAAATTTGCCAGCACTCATTACGGCGAGCAGAAGCACCGCATTATCTCGACCACCAATTCGTTTCACGGCCGCACCTGGCTTGCCGTGGCGACCGGCGGTAGCGCCAAATACACCAAGGGCATGGGCCCGGTGCCTGCGGGCATCACCCATGTGCCCTACAACGACGTTGACGCATTGCGCGCTGTGATGGACGACGACGTCGCCTGCATCATTCTCGAACCGATGCAGGGCGAAGGCGGCATGTTCCCGGGATCAGCGGCGTTTTTAGGGGCCGCCCGTGAGCTTTGCGACAAGCATAAGGCGCTGCTGATTTTTGATGAAATTCAAAGTGGCGCCGGCCGCACCGGCGCGCTTTACAGCTACATGCAAAAAGGCGTAACACCAGACATTCTCACCAGCGCCAAAGGCATTGGCGGCGGTTTTCCGATTGGTTGTTTCATCACCACCGAGGCGATCGCAGCGGTCATGCAACCGGGCACGCACGGCACCACTTATGGTGGCAATCCACTCGGCACCGCGGT
Organism: Burkholderiales bacterium; assembly: GCA_014378555.1. Classification (GTDB taxonomy): domain Bacteria; phylum Pseudomonadota; class Gammaproteobacteria; order Burkholderiales; family Casimicrobiaceae; genus Casimicrobium. The sequence goes on from JACMNN010000155.1 coordinate 10,173, forward strand.
GGCTGAGACGGTGCTTGACATTATCAATAACGAAGCGTTTTTGAAGCGCGTTCTGGTTTCGGAACAGCGCCTGCGCGACGGTTTCGCAGCCATCAACAAAAAGCACAACGTGTTCAAGGATGTGCGCGGAGAAGGCCTGTGGCTAGGCTGCGAGTTGGTTGAAAAATACGACAACCGCGCGGGCGACTTCATGAAGTCAGGGCACCGCAATGGCGTGGTGTTTTTGACGGCGGGCAACAATAATATTTTGCGTTTTGCGCCCGCGTTGAATATCACCGATGCCGATATTGACGACGGCCTAGCGCGCACCGAGCGTGCGATCGCGGAAATCGTAAACGCCTAGGTTCTGTCCCCTCTCCCGCAGGGCAGGAGAGGGTTACGTTTAGGGTGAGGGCACTGGAATGAGGTGAAGGCGTGCCGCCTAGCCACTCCCCCGAAGTCTGTCGAAGGGTCTCTGTTCGAACAACTGTTCGCATGCTTTTAGGGCGCGCCACAGCTGCGCGAGGCCAGTCACTTTTGCCAATCGCGGTAAAGCGTTTTGTGAAGTCATCCATCCGACCAAACAACGACTTAATTTTCGATCTCTTGGTAACGTATAATACAAACTAGTCTGACCAGTCAAGGAACCAATGATGTCTATCTGGCAATTTCAAGAAGCCAAAGCCAAATTGAGCGAAGTGGTTCGCCTCGCCGCAACTGAACCACAGGAAATCACCGTGCGTGGCGAGCCTGCGGCCGTGGTGATTTCGATGGCTGAATATCAACGGCTAAAAGCACCAAAACAAAACTTGGTCGAGTTTTTGCAGGCATCGCCACTGTTCGGGCTTGATCTCGACTTCACGCGCGATAAAAGTCTGCCGCGCGAGATTTCGCTCGACTAACCGTGGGCTTTCTGCTCGACACCAACGTGGTGTCCGAACCGCTGAAGCGAAACGCCAATCCTGTCGCGGTTGAACGTATCGCAGCTCTCAATCCCTCGCAGTGCTTTCTCAGCACGCTGACGCTTGGCGAGTTGCGCAAAGGCATCGAAAGCGCGAAAGACGCCACGCACAAACACAAGCTTGAATCCTGGTTAGTCAATCAACTCGTACCGCGATTCGAATCGCGTATCCATGCCATTGATATGCGCGTCGCAGATCGGTGGGGACGCATGATCGCGCAGACGCCGCGACCACTACCGCTAGTCGATAGCCTGTTGGCCGCTACCGCACTCACGCATGACCTGATTTTGGCCACGCGCAATGTGCGCGACTTTGCGGATATTGCAGGACTGCGGCTCTACGATCCGTGGACAGATGCCTGACGCGGCACCCGACCCATCAAATAAAACTCGTCATTGGGTCGCATGCTGCTCATGTTGGCCAAACGATTGCTCAAGCCGAAGAACGCGGTGATGGAGCCGATGTCCCAGATGTCGTCGTCAGTAAATCCGTGTTCGCGCAACGCCACGAAATCCGGCTCGTCGATTTCGTTAGATTTCAGGCATACCTTCATCGCGAAATCGAGCATAGCGCGCTGTTTAGGCGTGGTCTCAGCCTTACGGTGATTGATGGCGACCTGATCAGCAATACGCGGATTTTTGGTGTAAACGCGAAGAATTGCGCCGTGCGCCACGACGCAGTACACGCAGTCATTCGCGCCACTGGTGGCAACCACAATCATCTCGCGTTCGGCCTTGTTGAGCGCGGGGGATGCCTTATCCATCAACGCGTCGTGATAGGCGAAGAAGGCGCGACACTCGGCAGGCCGATGCGCCAGCGTTAAGAACACGTTGGGGATGAAGCCCGCTTTCTGCTGAACTTCCAACATGCGGGCGCGCAAGTCTTCTGGAATGTCGGCAAGTTCGGGAACGGGAAAGCGGGACACGGCGCTCATCAAAATCTACTTCGCCGGCGGAACGAAGCCGCTAGCCGTCTCGCCGCCACCTGAGAAGAAATATTTGTCCATTTGCTCGGCAAGATACTTGCGCGCTTTCGGATCGGCAAGCCCGAGGCGATTTTCGTTGATCAGCATGGTTTGGTGCTTAAGCCAACCAGCCCAGGCTTCTTTGCTGACGTTCTCATAAATTTTCTTGCCCAACTCACCGGGATACGGTGCGTAATCAAGACCGTCGCCCTCTTTGCCAAGCTTGATGCATTGAACTGTGCGTGCCATAGTTGTTTTCCTTGTTGTGTTTGGAGGATTGCGACTTTATAAGCCATCACACCCGAAACCGTTGTGCGCTGAGTAAGACGTTATAAATCATGACACCCGAAACCGTTGGGCACTTGGTGCCAAGGCTTCATAAATCATGACGCCCGAAACCGTTGGGCAGTTATTAAGACCTCATACGTCATGACACC
>JACMNN010000156.1 GCA_014378555.1 Burkholderiales bacterium
GCAGTGAAATTGATCACGTCACGGTGAATAATTTTGAAGCGGCGCGAATCGCCACGGCGCACCTGATTGAGAGTGGTCACCGCCAGCTCGCGTTCGCAACCGCCTCAGGCATGACGATGAGCCGACATGACAAGATCGAAGGGTTTCTGGCCGCAGCGCAAGCCGGCAGCCCGGGCGTGAGCGCGCGAGTGTTGGATGGTGGCCCATTGAATGAATACGGTGATTCGGTGATGAGCGAATCAGGCCGTCTGCTGGCAAGCCAAATAGCGGGCGACCCGCAACGCCCCACCGCGATACTGGCAGTCAACGACTTGATGGCACTGGGCTTGATGGCTGGTTTTCGTGACGCAGGTTTGACGGTGCCCAATGATGTCTCGATCATCGGCATGGACGGCTTGTTTCTGTCGGCGCTGTCGAACCCTGCGCTGACCACCGTGCAGTTACCCGTCAATGAGATGGCACGGGCGATGGTGGAGCGGGTGATGATTCGTCTCAACAACGCCACTACCGAGGCCAGCGAACAGATTTTCAATGCAACGCTCATCAAGCGCGAATCGGTTGCGCCATGGCTGATTGCACCTGAGGACAAGTCATCCAAGGTGCTTGCTGAACCGATGAAGCGCGGCAACGCAGGAAAGATAAGCGAATGATCAAGGTTTACGTCACGCACCCGCGCAACAAACTCGACCACTATTTTGGTGCCCGCGCGACGGCGGCCATCAAGGCAATTGCCGATGTGCAATTCAACCCCGAAGACCGTGAGCTTGATCAGCAGGAACTGATCGCCGCCGCGAAAAGCCACGACTTCATCATCGCTTATCGGCAAACTGCGGCACCCGAATCATTGTTCGCACAATTGCCAAACCTCGCCGGTTTTGTGCGCTGTGCGATTGATATCCGCACCGTCGACGTTGCTGCGGCTAGCAAGCATGGTGTGTTGGTGACGCAAGCGAGTGCCGGTTTTTCGGCGGCTGTATCTGAGTGGATTATCGGCGCGATGATTGACTTGAGTCGTGACATTAGTCTGACCACGGCTGCCTATCGCGCGGGCACTGAGCCCGCGATCCGAATGGGTCGAGAACTGCGCGGCGCGACTGTTGGCGTGATTGGCTATGGTCAGATCGCGCGATATTTTTGCGATTTAGCGTTAGCGTTTGGCTGCCGGGTGCTCATCTGTGATCCGCATACCAAGGTTGGCGACATTCGCTTACAGCAGGTCGATTTGGCACAGCTGTTGCGCGAATCCGACCACGTGGTGTGCCTTGCCGTTGCCAACGAACACACTGAGAAATTGATGAATGCGGAACGATTTTCCACCATGAAATCGGGCGCCTTCTTTATCAATGCGTCACGCGGCAATTTGGTGGATGACGACGCGCTGCTCGCCGCACTTAACTCCGACCATCTTGCCGGTTGCGCGGTGGATGTGGGTCGAGCTGCCGATCAAATGCCGACAGCACAAGTCGCACTTCATCCACGGGTGATTGCCTCACCCCATATTGGTGGGCTCACACCCGGAGCCACCGAGCATCAAGCAATGGAAACGGTCAGTCAGATTGCAACCATCATGCGTGGCGAAATTCCGGTGGGCGCTGTGAATGCTGCCGAGGCGTCTCGGGCGCGAAAATTTCTGACCCTAAACATCGCTACTTAGTGTTCAAAAGGCACCCCCGTATGGAATCACCCTCATTCAAACCTGACGCTGGTGCCTGTGACTGTCATGCGCACATTTACGAAGACAAATATCCACTTGCGCCCACGGCATCGTTCAAACCGCCGCACGCCCCGGTGTCCGACTATCGGGCGGTACAGCGCGCGCTCGGAATTGAGCGCGTCATCGTCGTGCAGCCAACCGGCTATGGTTTCGACAACACCTGTGCCGAAGATGCGCTGAAGCAATTTGGCGAGTCTGCACGGGGCATATGTGTGGTGCCAACGAACGTGAGCGACGCCGAGCTTAATCGCCTGCATGCCGCCGGTTTTCGCGGCGTTCGCTACATGATGCTCGGCGGCTTACTGCCATGGGACAGCCTGCCGTCGATGGCTGCGCGTATCGCACCTCTCGGCTGGAATATTAATCTGCAGTTGGACGGTCGCGATTTGCCGCTGCACGCGGCAATGATCAGCAGTTTGCCGTGCAAGGTGGTGATCGATCATACCGGGAAGTTTCTTGAACCGGTCGGTGTCGAAACGCAAGCGTTTATGACGCTTCTGAAACTGCTGGACGGGGGTCGTGTTTGGATCAAACTGTCCGCACCGTACGAGACGTCGCGAACGGGCGCCCCGGATTACAACGACGTCAGCACACTCGCCCGTGCGCTGGCACTTGCGCATCCAGATCGTTGCCTGTGGGCAAGCAATTGGCCGCACCCCAATCAGAGCCCGCTGCCGTCCAACGCGGCGATGTTAGATTTGTTGCTGAAATGGACTGATGACGCAGGTACACGGCGGAAAATTCTGGTGGAAAATCCGGCAGCGCTTTACGGGTTTTAGGGGGCTGTGGTTTTTCAGCCGTGAGCGCAGCCAATGCGTGCTCAAAAAATTGGTGCCGTTTGTCGGGATTGAACTGACGACCTATCGCTTACAAGGCGATTGCTCTACCACTGAGCTAAAACGGCATGTTCTAATTTTACTTGATGACCTTGAGATGACTGACTTTTGTTTTGCCTTTGGCTGCAATCGGAGGCAGTACTTCAGGCGCATCTGAAGGTTCATCAGCGGTGCTGGCGATCGCTACAGGTTGCCCGTTGTCTGATTCGAGAGCATCCAGCATGGGCTGAAAGCCCATGCCATAGCCGGTTTCCTTGGCGAAAATCCCGATGACTGCCGTGAACGGCACAGCTACCTCTTGTGACGTGCCATTGAAGCGCGCGTTAAACAGCACCCAACCGTTATCCATCGTGAGCTTGTGAGTGGCCAATGGCCCCACATTCAGCACGATTTCGCCGTCCTTGACAAACTGTACTGGCACCCGCGTGTGCGGGTCAACGCGCACCGCAAGATACGGCGTGTAGCCTTGTTCCACGCACCATTCGTAGAGCGCGCGGACTAAGTACGGCTTAGCGGATTGCTCGCTCATGACGGCAACTGATTAGCGACGCATCCCGCGTTCAGCCGGCGTGAGCGCGTCGATGAAGCCCTGGCGGCTGAACAAACGTTCCGCATACTTAAGCACGGGTGCGGCGGCCTTTGGCAAGTCGATTTCGTAGTGCGACAAACGCCACAACAGCGGCGCCAGCGTGACGTCCAGCATCGAATAGTCTTCGCCGAGCATGTGCTTCTGCTTGTTAAAAACAACCGAAATTTCAGTCAAACGATCGCGCACTGCAGCGCGGGCTTTGTCTGCTGTTTTAGGATTTTTTTTCTCGAGCTCTTCAACGTGCACGAAAATTTCGCGGTTGAAGCGATGTAAAAACAGGCGGGCGCGACCGCGCGTTGCCGGATCGGCAGGCATCAGTTGTGGATGCGGGAAACGCTCATCAATGTATTCGTTGATGATGTTCGCCTCATGCAGGATAAGGTCCCTCTCAACAAGAACCGGCACCGTGTTGTACGGATTCATCACAGCCAGATCTTCAGGCTTGTGATCGAGATCAACGTCGATGATCTGAAAGTCCATGCCCTTCTCATGCAGGACGATACGGCACTGGTGGCTGAACGGGTCGGTGGTGCCGGAATAAAGCGTCATCATAGGGCGTGGTTTCCTTCGTTTTTACGCTGCATTCGCTGCTGCGCCAGTCGCCTCATGAGGTGATGAACGGGTCACTCCATGGGCAAATTTAGTGAGTTCTAGAAAAGGCTCCGGAAGACCCGCAGGTCTGCCGCAATGCTTTGTCTGCGGGAGCCGAATTCTAGTGAATATCTTTCCAAAATTCTTTCTTGAGCCAAATCGCAGCGCCAAGAAGGAAGAGCAACAGGAACATCATGAGAATGCCGATCTGAATGCGTTTGGCCTTATTCGGCTCGGCAACGTAACCCATGAAATTCACCAAATCGGCGATGGCCACATCGTATTGAACCGGCGTCATGCTGCCGGGAACAACATTGACTAGCGTGCGCACGATGTATTTGTTCTCAACTTTACCGTCTTTTTTATCGACGTGGTGCTCAAACGCGGACATGGTTTGCGACGCGATAAACGCGCCCTTGGCCTTCGCCTCAGCGTCGTGGTCAGTCTTCATCTCTTTGCCGTCGGCAATGTAGACCGTCTCAACCAGCTTATTGGTGCCAGACAGTTCGTTCAGCACATGCGGCATACCGATATTGGGTGACACAAGATTGTTCCAACCAGTCTCGCGTGAATCGTCTTGATAGAAGCCGCGCAAGTAGGCCGCGAGCACCGCCGAAGGTGAGTCACTGCTGCCCGAGATTGCGGCGGCCGTGTAGCTGCGCGCCATGACTGACAAGTCAGGCGGAGCTGCACCAAACCATTCTTTGGCGTCTTTTGAATTAAGCGCGACTTTCATGGTGTCACCGATTTTGTCGGTGGTGAACATGAGGTTTTGCTTAATCTGTTCTTCGGTGAGATTGAGATCAAGAAGGCGGTTGTAGCGCATGTATTGCGCGCTGTGACAGTTCAGGCAGTGATTGACGAACAAGCGTGCGCCACGCTGAAGCGAGGCAATGTCGGTGCGGTCGGCGGTGACGCCGACAAATTTCACTTCCGGCCCGCCCGAGGCAAATGCGGCCTGCACCGTCACGAGCAGCAGCAGTACAGAAAAAAGAGCTTTGAATTTCGTAGTCATGATTTTTTAGCCGGCACCTAGTGCATCGTGACCCGAGCCGGTTCCGGCTTGGTCTTGTCGGCCTTGGTATACCAGGGCATCAGGAAGAAAAACGCGAAGTAACCAATGGTCATCACCCGAGCTACCCAAGTGGCGCGCTCTTTAGTGTCAAGGATCACGCTCCAATCGCCGAATTGTCCCCAAACGTCAGTCGATTTCACGCCGAGGTAACCCAGCACTATGAAGCAGACGATGAACATCGCAAAGAAGCTTTTATACAGATTGCCGCGGTAACGGATCGACCTAACCGCGCCACGATCTAGCCAAGGCAATGCGAAGAAAATCAGCGTTGCGCCACCCATGCCAATAACGCCGGGGAACTGCGACCCGAACAGCGGTGGAATGGCGCGCAAAATCGAGTAATACGGCGTGAAGTACCAAACGGGTGCAATGTGCGCTGGCGTCTTCAGTGGATCCGCTGGAACAAAGTTGTTGTATTCAAGAAAGTACCCGCCCATTTCCGGCATGAAGAACACGATCGCCGTAAAAATCATCAGGAACACGACCACGCCAACAATATCCTTCACCGTGTAGTAAGGATGAAAAGCAATGCCGTCCAGCGGAATGCCCGTTTTTGGGTCTTTGTTTTTCTTGATGTCGATGCCATCGGGATTGTTCGAGCCCACCTCGTGCAAGGCAAGAATGTGTGCGGCCACCAGGCCGAGCAACACCAGTGGCAGCGCGATCACGTGAAACGCGAAGAAGCGATTCAAAGTGGCGTCACCAATCGAATAGTCGCCGCGAATCCAAACCGCGAGGTCAGGCCCGATGAATGGGACTGCCGAGAAGATGTTTACGATCACCTGCGCGCCCCAAAAGCTCATCTGGCCCCACGGCAGCAAATAACCAAAGAAAGCCTCAGCCATCAGGCAGAGATAAATCAGCATGCCGAAAATCCACAGCAGCTCGCGTGGTTTGCGATAACTGCCATACATCAGGCCGCGGCACATATGCAAATAAACCACGATGAAGAACATCGACGCGCCGGTTGAGTGCATGTAGCGAATCAGCCAACCGTAGTCGACGTCGCGCATGATGTATTCCACCGAACCAAATGCGTAGGCCGCATCGGGCTTGTAGTTCATGGTGAGAAAAATGCCGGTGACAATTTGCAGCACCAGAACCAGAAGCGCCAGTGAGCCAAAGTAATACCAAAAATTGAAGTTTTTCGGCGTGTAGTATTCGGTCAGATGCTCTTTAATCATCCCGGTTAGCGGGAAACGGGCATCGACCCATTTCAAAACCGGGTTGGTGAACATGGAAGGCGTGGTGGATGCCATGAACTAAGCTTCCTTTCCGTCTTGGCCAACGCCAATGGTGAGCGAGGTGCCGGCAAACATATGCGGTGGTACCACTAAATTCTTTGGCGCAGGCGAGCCGGTGAACACGCGACCCGCGACGTCAAATTTCGACCCGTGACACGGACAGTAAAAGCCGCCTGGCCAGTCGTTGCCGAGCTCTCCGGGAGTGAGCTTTGACGTTGGCGAGCAACCTAGATGGGTACAGACACCTTCCATCACCATCAACTCTGGTGAGATCGAACGCGTTTTCGCGTTGACATAACCCGGCTGGTCTGATTTTTTGGACTCGGCATCGGTCAGCTGCGAAGCGGGAATGGCCGCCATCGCCGCCACCTGTTCTGGTGTGCGGCGCATGACCCACACCACTTTGCCGCGCCACTCTACGGTGAGCTTTTCACCGGGTTTGATGTTGGCGACATCCACCGTGACTGGCGCACCGGCGGCTTTTGCCCGCTCAGACGGGGCAAGCGTTGCCACAAACGGGGCAACAACGGCGGCACCGGTAATCGCGCCTGGCACAGCGGCCACCGCGATTACTAGGTTTCGTCTTGACTTATTTACTTTGCTAAACACTTCGCTCATGAGCTTTCCGCGATTCCGAAAGGACTTTTTTGGCTTTTTGGGTATTGCTATCGTCAGTGGACGCACAAAACAGGACGACGACGAAACAACTTACGAATTTTATCCGATTGGCCAAATTGTTTTGCACTGCCGCAAACTATTGCGACACAGTGAGCGAGTCGATTCGCGATGGGAACCCGCCACAGAGGCACTTTTACGATGCCCAAAATTTAGACAAATAGATGTGCTATGCGCTATTCTTGGAGGTTAGCTGCACCGCAGCAAACAGCCAATTTGATTGAGAAAACTATGTCCTTGAGCAGCGCTCGTAAGCTTTCCGTCGGCCTAGTCGGCTGGCGTGGCATGGTCGGCTCCGTTCTCATGCAACGCATGAGTGCCGAGCGAGACTTCGACAGCATTGAGACAACTTTTTTCAGCACCTCTTCCGCAGGTAGCGCCGCGCCGAAAATCGACGGCTGCAAAGTTTTCGACCCCATTCTGCAAGACGGCAATGACTTGACCGCCCTCAAAGCCATGGATGTCATTATCACCTGCCAAGGCGGCGATTACACCAAAGCCGTGTACGCACCGCTACGCGCCGGGGGCTGGAAGGGGCACTGGATTGATGCCTCGAAGATCCTGCGTATGGCCGACGACGCGATCATCATTCTTGACCCGATCAACATGCCAGTAATCCAGACGGCGCTGGCCAAAGGCGTCACCAACTGGATCGGCGGCAATTGCACCGTGAGCTGCATGCTGATGGGTGTTGGCGCATTGTTCAAGGCCGGTCTGGTTGAATGGATGCAAACGTCCACCTATCAAGCAGCCTCCGGCGGCGGCGCACCGAACATGCGCGAGTTGCTGCTGCAATACGGCGCACTTCACCACGAAGTGGCAGATCTGCTGGCTGATCCGGCGAGCGCGATTCTCGATATCGACCGCAAAGTGACGGCGAAACAGCGCGCCTTTACGGACGCGGAAACCGCCAACTTCCGCGGCGTTCCGCTCGGCGGCAACCTAATCCCCTGGATCGACACGGATCGCGGCGACGGGACAAGCCTTGAAGAATGGAAAGGCGGCGCTGAGACCAATAAGATTATGGGCATCGGCGCCCTGTTCGGTTCGACAGAAATTCCGATTGATTCGACCTGCGTGCGCATCGGCTCAATGCGCTGTCATGCGCAGTCACTCACCTTCAAGCTCAACAAAGACGTACCGCTCGCCGACATTGAAGCGATGATCGCCAACGACAACGAATGGGTGAAATTAGTGCCGAACGAGCGCGAAGCCACCGAGAAAAATCTCACCGCGATGAATGTAGCCGGAACCATGAACATTCCGGTCGGCCGCGTACGCAAACTGGCCATGGGGCCGCAGTACGTGGGCGCTTTCACCATTGGTGACCAATTGCTGTGGGGCGCGGCAGAGCCGTTGCGAAGGATGCTGCGGATTATTCAGGCGCAATAGCGGGGGCCGAACGCCGCTGCCATTTGGCGCTACCGAGTAGTCTCGGAAACTGCCAAGTAACTCGGGCGAATCGGGTGACGTTAACGTCCGCACCCACCGGCCCGGTTATTCGAACGCTTCCACCGTGGCCTGCGCACCGTCTCTAAAAAGTTGGCTCACATATCGCTTTACCGGCGCGGCAAAAGCGGGATTGCGCCCCAGCACGCCGAACACGGATTCGATTCGCAACACCGCATCGGCGAACGACAACGCGTCGTACGGATGCTTTGCCGCGATGGCCGCGAACTTGCTAGCGAGCGGGTCCTGTAATGAGATTTTTTGGTCAAGTTCGTTGCTGCCGTAAACGTAGCGAATCCAGCCCGCAGTGGCCAGCGCAATAACGCTAACGTCTCCGCCCTTTGCCAGACGTTCTGCGGCAACCGCAATCCAGCGTTGCGGGATTTTTTGCGAGCCGTCCATTGCCACCTGTGCACAGCGGTGGCCATTAGCGGGATTGCCGAAGCGAGAGATCAGTTGCGCTCCGTAGGCTGCGAAGTCAACACCGTCGACCTGCTCTAACGTGGTCTCAGCCTCGCGCATTAGCGCGTTCACGAGGCGCTCAAACGCAGGGTCTGCGATGGTCTGCGCGATGGTTTCATAGCCCGCGAGATAGCCCAAATAGGCCATCAGCGAATGCGATCCGTTGAGCAGTCGCAACTTCATTTTTTCAAACGGCTTGACGTCTGCAACGAACTGCACGCCCACCAAGTCCCACGCCGGGCGTTCCGCCGCGAAATTGTCCTCGATGACCCATTGCGTAAACGGTTCAGCTCTAACGACACCAAAGTCGTCAACGCCAAGCGCTGTCGCTGCATCGGCCACATCAGCAGGCCGGGTTGCCGGCACGATACGATCCACCATCGACGACGGGAAGCCCACATTGTCGCGCAGCCACGGCATGATTTGCGGATAGAGACAGCGCACAAATTGATGCACTAGTGCTTCAAGCACCGCGCCGTTTTCAGGCAAGTTGTCGCAACATAAAATGGTCAGTGGCGCCCCGCGTTTGCGGAAGCGTTCGTGGAGGCCCGCCGCCAGCACGCCGAGCACGCTGACCGGCTGATCTGCATGCAGCAAGTCGTTGACGATATCCGGGTGATCCCACAGCGGCTCGCGTTTGCTGAAGTTGGCGCAGTAGCCTTTTTCAGTCACCGTGAGCGACACAATTTTTGTTTCAGCGCGGGCGATGCGCCCAATCACCTCCGCCATTTGCCGCGGCGCGAACAGCACCTCGCGCACGCTGCCAATCACGCGCCACGCATCACCCGCCTGCGATACGCTGCGCACCGAGTACAAACCATCCTGGGTTGCCAGTTGATCGTGCACGGTGGCCGACTTAAGGCTCACACCACAAATGCCCCAGCCGCCGCCAGCAACTGCCACGGCCGCATCGGTGTACACGGCCTGATGCGCGCGATGAAATGCGCCAATGCCGAGGTGAACCATGCCAACGCCAAGCGTGGATGGGTTGTAGCCCGGGCGTTCAACCGAGGCCGGCAGCGTGCTCAGCAATTGCAGATTAAGGCGCATGGTGTTTTTAGCCGGCGCTTGCAAGATGTCCATCGCGCAGTTCGCGCTTGAGCACCTTGCCGATGGCGCTGCGCGGCAGCTCAGCGATGAAAAACAAATTTGACAACCGCTGCGTTTTGCTCGCACGAGCGTTATACCAACCCACCAACTCAGCCGCACTTGCCGTGGCTGCGGGCTGCGAAACCACAAAGGCAATCGGCGTTTCGCCCCACTGCTCTGACGGCACGCCCACCACGGCAACATCAGCGACCTCGGGGTGCATGCGCAGTTCGGCCTCAAGGTCGCTTGGGTAGATGTTGTAGCCACCGCTAATGATCATGTCTTTGCGACGGTCGAGCAAGGTCACAAAGCCATCCTCGTCAAAACGGCCAACGTCCCCGGTGCGGATGAATCGTGTTCCGTTGCCATCAAACCATTCCACCTCACGGGTTTTGGCCTCTTGATTGTGATAACCGGTCATCATGCTGGGCGAGCAGCCGACGAGTTCGCCAATGGAGCCGACGGGCAACTCGTGGCCTTCCTCATCAATTAGCCGAATGTCGCTGCCGACGCTGGGCTTGCCGACGGTGTGCAGCTTGTGCGGATAAAGATGCGCTTCGAGAATGCAGCTGCCGCCGCCTTCGGTCATGCCGTAGAACTCAATTAAGCCGCCGGGCCAGCGCGCCAGCACGTCGGCCTTAAGCTCGGCGCGGAACGGTGCGCTGGTAGAAAATTTTGCTTGAAATGCCGACAGGTCAAAGTCGTTAAACGACGGCAGCGCCATGATGCGCTGATACTGCACCGGCACCAGCATGGTGTGCGTTGCGCGAATGCGCTGCGCGATTTTCAGATAGCCTAGGGCATCGAATTTCGCCATGAGGTGAACGCTGCCGCCCCAGCCAAGCGTCGGCAGAAAAGATACCAGCGTGGTGTTTGAATAAAGTGGCGTGGCCAGCAGCGTCACGCTATCGGCGGCATAGGCATAAGTCGTAGCGCGTTGAATATGCGCCCAGCGCATGGCGTGCGATTGCACGATGCCTTTCGGAGTGCCGGTGGTGCCGGACGAGTAGATGATGTTGAACGGGTGCAGCGGCGGGACGACGACCGGTAACGGCGTCGCCCCTTCGCCGGCCAGCCAGTGGTCAAAGTGCTTGCCGTGTGCGCCGTCGTCAAGGGCAATACGATTGCCATGCCGTTCATTGTCATTGACGTTGGCGTCGAGCAACTGCGCCACATCAGCGTCGAGAAACAGATGCTTTGCTTGCGCGTCGCGCAGCATGGATCGCAGGCTCGCGGCGGTGGACGAAGGCGCGAGCGGCGCGACCACCACACCGGCACGCAGCGCGCCGAGAAACACCACGGCGTAGCGCACTGAAGCTGCCGCGCAGAGCGCAATGACACTACCCATTTGCAAACCATCGCGTTGCAACGAGGCGGCCACCCGGTCCATCAGCAAGTTGAGCTCGGCATAGTTGATGGCCCGCGTGCCATCGTTCAACGCGGGCGCCTGAGGCGTAAGTTGCGCGTGATCGCGGATAAGGTCGGACAGGCTGACGAAGGGCGGCAGCACCGATACAGTGGCGACCGGGTGGATATCTGATGTGATCATCGTGAGCAATAATTTTGTTTGGTTTAATCGTAAAAAATTGATGAAGCAGCGTTTACGAAGCTTTCCAGCGCGTATTCGGCACCAGCGGATACCAGCCCGGACGCGATGGGTCGCGGTCGTAGGTGTAGCCGCCCATTTGTTTAAACAGCTCGTGATACTCGGCGAGCTTGTTACGGTCCAAAGTGACGCCGAGACCGTGGCCCGTGGGCACCTTGATCGCGCCATCAACGTATTTCATTTTGCCGCCGACGATGATGTCATCAACCAGATGGTGATAGTGCGCATCGGCCGCGTAGCCGAGGTTCGGAACCACCGCGCCCATGTGCAGCATGGTGGCCAGCTGAATGCCAAGTTCTCCGGATGAATGCACGGCGACCCCTAGGCCAAACGTGTCGCAGATCGCTGCGGCCTTGATGCAAGGGCGAATGCCGCCCCAGAACGTGGTGTCGAGCAGGATGACATCGACCGCGCGCGGCGCGTTGGTGATGTTCATCGCGAGCTGCTCGAAATTCACGACGACGGTGTTGGTTGCAATCGGAATACGTACGAACTCGCGCAACCGCGAAAGCTGCGGCATGCCGAACACCGGATCTTCAAAGTAATCGTTATTGAGCGGTTCGATGGCCTTGCCGAAGGTGATTGCGTCGGCCAGCGATAACGCCGAATTAGGGTCATACCGCAGGCGATCTTTGGGCAGCGCCGCGGCGATCGCTTGGTAGCAAGCCAACTCATAGTCCGGCGCGTACACGCCGCCCTTAAGCTTGTGCGACTTAAAGCCGTGCTCGGCCTTGAGCGCCTTCGCGTGCGCCACCAGTTGCTCTGAGGTGCGCACCTCGCCGTCGCCGGTTTGCTCGTTCGGCAAACGAAAAAACAGGTAACTCGCGAAGTCCACCGCGTCACGCACCCGTCCACCCAGCAGCTCGGCCACCGGCACACCTAAGCGTTGTCCCATGATGTCCAGGCAGGCAAATTCGATGGCTGCATGCAGTTGCGTACGATTGTTATAGAGGCTCGCCGTCGGGTTGCAGATGGCGAAGCGCATGGCTTCGAGCTCAAATACGTTGTGCCCTTTTAGGTAGCCAATAAGACTCTCGATTCCGCTGCTTGCGACCTCGCCGCCACCGCCAAATTCGCCAAGGCCAACGTAGCCGTCGTCGGTCTCCACCTCAACGATGGTGCGCACAAACCGCCCCCAGTGCGCGCCGTTGCTGTGCAGCAGCGGCGCGGCCAGTGGCACCGTCACCGGGGTCGCTCGAATATGGGTAATCCTGCTTTGTTTCACTTTCCTCCTGTTGTACGATGACTCGACTTGCGCTAGCTTATGCTAGTGGCAAAAGAAAATGTTGGCGTTGATCCCATCGCTATTTTGAACAAGGAGGCCAGTTCATGAAACTTCACACAATCCGTTCAGTTGCCACTTTCGCACTCGTCGCAGCCGCCCTTATCGCGCCTGCGCTTGGCTTTGCACAAACCAAACTAAAGTGGGCTCACGTCTACGAAACCTCCGAGCCGTATCACACCGAATCCGTATGGGCGGCCGCCGAAATCAAGAAGCGCAGTAACGGCAAATTTGAGATTCAGGTGTTCCCCGCCTCATCGCTCGGCAAAGAAACCGATATCAACCAGGGCTTAACGCTCGGCACGGTGGACATGATCATTAGTGGCCCCTCGTTCGCAGCGCGCAGCTATCCGCGCATCGGCATTGCTTACTACCCGTTTATCTTCCGCGATGCAGCGCATCAAGCGGCGTATTCGCGCAGTGATGTGTTCAAAGAAATGGTCGACGGCTATCGCGCCAAAACCGGCATCCAGATGACCGCCTACACCTACTACGGGGCGCGGCACACCACGTCGAACAAGCCATTCACCGATTGCGCAGGGATGAAGGGTTTGAAGATTCGCGTGCCTGATGTGCCGGTGTACATGGCCACACCCAAAGCCTGTGGCGCAAACCCGACGCCGATCGC
>JACMNN010000157.1 GCA_014378555.1 Burkholderiales bacterium
GCAGGAGGTGTGTCATGTGAGCCGCTCTCGCAGCCGCGCACGCTGAACCAGGCGCAGCAGCTGTGCCAGAAACAAACCGGTCGGCAAGCTGGCCGCAACGGCGATCCGGTCTGCCAGGCTGGCGCGATCACTGAGAAAACGCGCAATACGGGGCATGGCCACGCGATCGAACAGGTTGATGAAAAGCTCTGCGCCGCGCGCCGGATGGCTACGCAACACGTCGAGAAACAGGCGATCCATAAACCGTGTCAACAGCGGATCTGGAGAGTGCTTGATCGGGTCGTAGCCGCTGCGCACAGCAGTGCTGCAGCGATCAGCCCAACGTTGAATTCTTTGAAAAGCGTAGCCACTGGCGGGACGCGCCGCACCACTCATTAAGCCGACGCGGCAGTAGCCTCCGGCGTGCTCCAGTTGCGGGTCCGTGTTGCCCGACGACAGCAGGCCCATTGGCAAGATGCCCGCCTCGGTGCGCACCACGCGGCTGGATGCTGCGCCGCAAAGGCGTTGCACCGCTCGCTGTTGGCGCAGCGCGAGATCGGCAGGCGCGTACGGAGAGGGATCAAACAGCGTGGTTTCGATCAGTGCACGATGGTTGGTCAACGGCAAAACGTAGGTAAAGGCAATCGCGTCGGGCAGGTCGTTGGCAAAGTGCATCAACTCAACCCGACTCGAATCAAACACCGGACTGTCGCAGATCACCTCTTGGCCAAGAAACGACTGCCACAGCAGTGCATCTCCGCGCTGCGGCAAGCGCGGCGGTCGTGTGTCGATGATCTGTGCTGCTGTCAGTTCACCTACCGAGGTGGTGATGCGCCAACCCCCAGACATCGGCTGAGGCACCGCGAGTACCGTCACACCCATCTGAAGCCGCACGGTATCGCTCGCTTGAATGGTCTCTTCAGCCTGTTGGTAGAAAGCACCTGATTCCAGCAGTTGATACGGCGTGCCAGCGCAGTTAACCTGCACCGCCTGCGTCGCCGAGCGCACCGCTACACGCGACCAACTGCGTGCAACCAAGGACTCGAAGCGGTGTGGACCTAGGCGCCAGAAGCACCAGCTGCGGTCGTGCTGATACGCCTGACGTGACTCAAGCACTATGACGCGTCGGCACAGCCCCGGTTGTTCGGCAAGGCGCAATGCGAGGCTCAACCCGGCACAGCCACCGCCCAAGATCACCACATCCGCGTCAGTCGCCAAGGTCAGCCTTGGTGGGCCATGCGCTGTGCGCGCCAAATGGCGTCGCTCGCAGTGGTGAGCAGTGCGCCGTGCGTGCGGTCTCGCGGCGCCATGGAATCATGGTGCCGCCCAAAGCGCGAAATGTGATGCCAGCCTTTGCCACAGTGCTGACCGAGGCTCTGGACGTCCAGCAGTCGCCGCCGCGTTGGCGCAGCACTACACCAATTTCGCGATACACGCGGGCAGCCACTAAGATGCCAGAGCGTGCGCCGGGCGGTAAATAGCGCAGGCCCTGCTCGCCGCTGGAGTAGTAACGATCCGCCAACGTTAAAAGTGCTTCGATCGCGTGCACCGCTGTTGCCTGCGTCGCGGCATCGGGGTCAATCAACGCGGCTGGCTCGAGCGCGCCCACGAGCGTCTCCGGCAGATAGCGCCGACCGAGCAACGCGTCGGCGCGCACGTCGCGGCAGATGTTGGTTAGCTGCATTGCGATGCCAAGATCCACAGCGTGTGGCAAGGCCTCGGGGGCGCTGACATCAAGCGCATCCGTCATCATCAAACCCACTGTTCCCGCAACCCGGTAACAGTAGCGCAGCAGTTCCGCCATGTCGGTCACGCGAACCGCGCCGAGGTCGCTCTCAACGCCGTCTATAAGTTCAAGCGGGATCGTTGGGTTGATGTCGCAGGCGCGCATCAGCTGCAGCATGTCACAGGTGACTGGGTCATCGGACTGGCCAGTTTGCAGCGCCTGCCGTACCGACACAAGCGCAGCCTGAGCGTTGGCGAGCGACGCGCTCTCATCGACCAAATCATCGATGTGTCGACAAAAGCCGTAGAGCCGGGTGGCGCGCTCGGCATGCCGCGTGCTCAATAGTCTGCGTGCCCAGTGGAAGGTTCGACCGCGCTGGGTTAGCAGTTGGTCAGCTAGTCCGTAAGCGGTATTCGCAGCGGTTTGTGAGCCGTTGCCAGAACTCAGCGTTTTCATGCGGCGTAAGGTTCTTGACGCAAGACCATCTCGGCAGCAGGAACCATGGCGTCGACTACTTTTGCCGAGCACAGTACGCCGGGCACGCCCGCCCCAGGGTGGGTACCGGCCCCCACCAGAAAAAGGTTACGAATTCCTTCAGCCCGGTTGTGAAAACGGAACCAGGCCGACTGTCTAAAAAGTGGCGCTACCGAAAACCCTGCGCCGTGGACGCTGAGATAGTCGTGCTTGAAATCGTTGGGCGTCATGCTGAACTCTGCGGTAATAGTCTCCGCTAGACCCGGCAGAATGGTTCGATCCAGAGCCGCAACAATACGGTCGCGCAGCAGCGGGCCTTGCACAGACCAGTCGATGTCCGCCTGCAGGTTAGGTACCGGACACAACACATAAAAGCTTTCGCACCCCGGGGGCGCGAAACTGGGATCGGTTGCGGTGGGTCGATGCAGGTACAGCGAAAAGTCTTCACTCAAGATTTTTTTATTGAAAATCTCGTCGAGCAGTTCTCGGTAACGCTCACCGAGCCAGATCGTATGATGGGCTACGCCCGGGTAAGTCTTGCGGGTACCGAAGTACAGAACGAACAAACCCATCGAGTAACTCGCTGCAGACAATTTCAGTCGCGACGACCATGCCTGCCGCGCTTTTGGAACCATTGAGGTGTACAGGTGCGCTGCATCGGCGTTGGAAATGACCAAGTCCGCTGCGATGACTTTGCCGTTTTCGAGCTCGACTCCGGTAGCTGCGCCCGCCTCGATACGGATGCGGCGAACGGTGGCACCCAACTGCACTGCGACGCCGCGGCGCTCCATAAGATTGCCGAGGGCACGCGTGATCGCCCCGGTGCCACCCATCGCGAAGAATACGCCGTGCGCCCGCTCCAGGTAATGGATCAACCCGTAGATGCTGGTGGTATCAAACGGATTGCCACCGACCAATAACGGCTGAATAGAGAACGCTTGACGCAATTTTTCATTTTTTAGAAAGGTCTTGACCAAGCCCCAAACCGTGCGGTCACAGCGGAGCCGAACCAGGCTCGGAATCACGCGCACCATGGAGCGCAATCGGTCAAACGGTTTATCCGACAAACGCGTAAAGCCAATGTCGAAGATGCGTTTGGAATGCTCGAGCAATCGTAAATAACCCTCACGGTCGTCCGCTGAGATGCGGCTGATTTCCGCAAGCGTTTCATCGAGCGTACCGCCGTAATCAAAGTGATCGCCGTCAGCGAAACAAAAGCGGTACCAAGGCGTTAGCGGCACCAGTTTGACGTGGTCGGCAAACCGCTCACCAAACAGCGTGAACAGTTCTTCAAACAAAAATGGTGCCGTGATGACGGTGGGCCCGGCGTCGTGTCGAAAGCCATTTCGCTCGAACACTTGAGCGCGACCGCCGAGCTGTTGACAACGGTCAATTACAGTAACGCGGTAGCCCTTGGCACGCAACCGAAGCGCCGCGGCAATTCCGCCAAATCCAGCACCCACCACAACCGCGTGCGGGACACTTGCAACCCAGCGCAGCGCCGGCTCTGATGATCGCGAACGCGGCTCGTAGCCCCGAGCAGGCGCCGTCGCATAGTCTAGATTCATTGCTTACCGCTGGCTTGGAGGGATGAAGCGTGTGCAGCTGGCGATATGTCGTCAGCTGCAGCAGCCACTACTTGCGAATGTCGGTTTCGACTTCCGACTTGCGCACTGCGATCATGTAGATCATCACGCCGAAGACCGCCTTGGCGACTACGTCTGCAACCGTATAGCCCACTTGCACCGCGATTGTTGCCGCACCGCCAGTGAAACCGATCATTGGGAAGATGAAGACCACTGGGTAGAACAGCCACGACACAACCGTAAGCGAGCGAGCCGCGCTGATCAGTCCGCGCGCTTCCTTGGGCTGCGTCTCGATCGAGCTTTTCAGACCGACAAACAGGTCATACACAATCACCACAAACGGCACCATCGCCAATGCCCACCAAATCCAGCGGGTGCTCGGATCAGATGAAATTTCGCCGGGGTAACCCAGTGCGATCATGAGCGCAGCGAGTAGCCCGAGCTTGGTCGCTTTGGCGCGTGTTTCGGCGGGCGACAGGCGCATCACTAATATCAACTCAATCAGGAGTAGTGGCACTGTTAGCAACCAGTCAACATAGCGATATGCGTCGTTGAATTTGGCGTTGGTTTGCTTCATCGCGCCGTCTACCAGCGTGTAGGCACCTTCCCAACTCGCAAAGATGCGAACGTAGTGGTAGAGCGCAATAAGCGTGACTAAGCCAGTGACGGTAAGTGCCGTCCGGTAGGCGGGTGACACCTGCGAGCGCGAAAGAAAAAAGAAAACGGTCGCCGCACCCATCACCGCAATAGTGAAGGAAAACGCGTTGTAGACGAGGCTGAATTGCCCAACAGAAATAATGTCCACTTAAATTGCTCTTGAATTAAACAGCCTGAATCTTACAACATGAGTAGCTTTTGTATACCACATACATCTTCATAACCTATTCATATTCCCAACGCACGTGGCGGGGATGTTGTGGCTTTTCATAGACGCGAATACCGTCAGGCTTTTTACAAACGCATGATTGAACCGAGCCTGCAAACGATTTTTTAAGTTGCGGAACGCGAACACTTGCGCGTTGCCCGAACTCAACGCGGCTATCAAGATAACCTCGTTGAGCGACAACGTGTCGCTAGGGCTAATCTGTAACGCCCCGCGCGTAGCATCTATGTTTCGCCGGCTTAAATTTGGCGTAGTTACACGGTAAAACTAAGGAGACGCGCCATGGCAAAACTTATCGCGATCTATCTGCGGCCGTATGCCTCGGTGCGATTCGACAGGTGCTATTTCGAGGCCCCTGTGCCGGCGTGGATGTAATGATGAGCAAAAGGAAAGTCGTATGACGCGGGTAGCAGAAACTGTCCCTACATCGAGCAGCGCGCGCGCCGCTTTCTACCAAGAAATTGACACGCTGAGCATGACGCCGCTGTGGGAATCGCTGCATGCGTTGGTGCCGCGTGAGCCGCAGTCACCCTGCGTGGCGGCCCTTTGGCGCTATCAGGAAGTGCGGCCGTTTTTGATGCGATCGGGTGCGTTGATCACTGCGGCCGAGGCGGTGCGTCGCGTGTTGATTTTGGAAAATCCCGGGCTGAGCGGCCGCTCGTCGATTACGCAGTCGCTGTATGCGGGCCTGCAGTTAATCTTGCCCGGCGAAATTGCACCATCGCATCGTCACGTGCAGTCGGCACTGCGCTTCATCGTTGATGGCAAGGGCTCCTACACCACGGTTGGTGGTGAGCGCACCACGATGCATCCGGGCGACTTCATCATCACCCCATCGTGGGACTGGCATGATCATGGCAACCCCGGATTTGAAGGCGTGACTGAACCGGTGGTGTGGCTCGACGGGCTCGACATCCCGATGGTGCGTTTTTTTGACGCTGGATTTGCCGAGAACGACGAGGTGGCGGCCCAGCGACCGTCGCGCCCAGAAGGCTCGAGTTTTGCGCGCTTCGGACACAACATGGTGCCGGTTAGGCACACGCATACGTCGGCAACATCGCCTATTTTTTCGTATCCGTATGCGCGTAGTCGTGAAGCGCTGGCTCAGTTGCAGCGCGGTGAGGCGCCCGACGCTTGGCACGGTCACAAGCTGCGCTACATCAATCCCTTGACCGGTGGCGCGCCGATGCCAACCATCGCCACCTTTCTGCAACTCATACCCAAAGACTTTGCCGGAAAAGCGCATCGCTCGACCGACGGCACCGTTTATTGCGTCGTTGAAGGTCACGGCACGGCCCTTATCGATGACCAGCCGTTTGCCTTTGCACCACAGGATATTTTTGTGGTGCCGTCGTGGGCGAAGCTGCGTCTGACCGCCACCGAGGACACGGTGCTATTTAGCTATTCCGATCGCCCAGTACAAACGGCAATGGGCATTCTGCGCGAAGCATTTCTCGACTGATCGGCGCGCATGTTACCCAGCACTAAACCAGCGGTACTGATTATCGGTGGTGGCATTGGCGGCATGTCCGCGGCACTGTCTTTAGCGCGCATTGGCGTGCCGGTAACGCTGTTGGAGCAGAGCGCGCAGATCGGTGAAATCGGCGCGGGTCTGCAACTGGGGCCCAATGCGTTTGCCGCACTTGACGCGCTTGGCGTGGGCGACGCCGTGCGCCGCGGTTCGGTGTTTACTGATCGCATGGTGCTGATGGATGCGGTCGATTGCAGCGAGGTGGCAACCATCCCGGTGGGAGAAGCGTTCCGCGCACGCTTTAATAACCCGTATGCCGTCACCCATCGCGCCGATTTACACAACACCATTTTTGCAGCGGTGAAGGCGAACGGCAATATTCAATATCACGCGGGCGCCCACGTTCGCGATGTGTTGCTGCGCAAGCATGAAGCGGCTGTGACGTTGACCGATGGCCGCAGCTTTGTGGCCTCAGCGGTGGTCGGTTGCGACGGCGTGAAATCCGTGGTGCGGCAGAAGCTGATTGGGGACGAGCCACGCGTTACCGGACACGTCGTTTATCGCGCCGTAGTACCCGTCGCTGACATGCCGGAAGCCCTGCGCTGGAACGCGCCGGTGGTGTGGGCCGGGCCGAACTGTCACCTCGTTCACTACCCATTGCGCAGCGGCGATCAATACAACTTGGTGGTGACTTTTCACAGCCGCAACCAAGAGACGTGGGGCGTGACCGACGGCAGTAAAGAAGAAGTGCTGTCGTACTTTCACGGCATTCACGCGCGGCCGCGGCAACTGCTTGATTTGCCCACGTCATGGCGGCGCTGGGCCACCGCCGACCGCGACCCAATTGAGCATTGGGGCGAAGGCCCGGTGACACTACTGGGTGATGCGGCACACCCAATGATGCAATACCTCGCGCAGGGCGCATGCATGGCGCTGGAAGACGCGGTGACCTTGGCCGCAGCGGTTAAGGCATGTGATTTCGATATGACGGGCGCATTCCGCTTGTACGAGCGCGCCCGCGTCGCCCGCACCGCGCGCGTGGTGCTGTCGGTGCGCGAAATGGGACGCATCTATCACGCCAGCGGCGTTGAGCGCTTGGTGCGCAACAGCTTGTGGAAGGGCCGCACGCCTGAGCGTTTTTTTGATGCGGTGGAGTGGCTGTACGACTGGCGGCCGGAACGGTGTTTGCAGGATGCGGCTTAAGTAGAAGGCTCACGTTAACGCCTGCGGCGCGTCGGGCGTTGAGGGAAAGCCTTGCGCAAAAGCCTCGCGCAAGTGATCAACAAAACATTGCACCGCGCGCGGCACCTGCGCGGCCCAGGGGCGAATCGCGTAAAGCCGGTCGCCGAAGAAACCTTCAGGCTGCCAATCC
This sequence comes from Burkholderiales bacterium, assembly GCA_014378555.1. Classification (GTDB taxonomy): domain Bacteria; phylum Pseudomonadota; class Gammaproteobacteria; order Burkholderiales; family Casimicrobiaceae; genus Casimicrobium. Next base: position 7,492 of record JACMNN010000157.1, read on the forward strand.
GGTAACACCGGCAACCAATCGCCTTTTCGAAAGTCAGTGACAGCGGTGAAATCGGGCAACAAACCGATGCCCAGGCCACCGCGTACTGCCTCGCGCAACACCTCACTATTGTTCGCGCGGAGTGGGCCGTGTACGGTCACGATCACCCGCTCGTCGGGCGAACGCGGGCTGTTGCGCACGAACGACCAACGTTGTCCCGGTGTGTCGCGCAAATAAAGCAGGCAATCGTGCTGCAGCAACTCATTCGGGTGCTTCGGCACGCCTTTGCGCCGCAGGTAATCGGCACTTGCGACCAACACCGAGCGGGTTTCGCAGAGCACCCAGGCGACATGCGTTTCCGGCGGTGCGTGAGCGTGACGGATGGCCAGATCAAAGCCCTCCAGCGCCAGATTAACCAGCCGATCCGAGAGGTCAAGCTCCAGTCGAATCTCGGGATAGCGTTGCACAAACGCAGCGAGGGTCGGCGCGATGTGTTGACGGCCCAACGCCACGGGGGCGGTGACACGCACTAGTCCGCGCGGCTGACCCGCCAAATCGCGTGCATTGTTAAAACTCTGCGCGATATGCGTGAACGAGGCGTGAGTGTCGTCCACCAGTTGCTGACCCGCCTCGGTGAGCCCCACCGATCGCGTCGTGCGCCGCACCAGCGGCACCCCAGCCGCTCGCTCCAGCTCGCCAATCCGCATGCTGACCGAGGCTTTGGACACGCCCAACCGCCTTGCGGCTTGGGTGAAGCTGCGCGTTTGTGCCAGCACGGTCAGTAGGTGCAGATCGGCAAAGACGGGGCTGTTGGCTTGAGTGCTCATGATGCGTATTTGTTCATATTATTGAACAATGTAGTCACAAATAGGATATTTGCAAAGCGTGCACCGAAACATAAACTCTGGGTCTCGCCCTACATCCTGCAAAGCCACCTTATGACCACAGCCGCAACTCCACCCACCGTCCTCGCACACTGGATCGGTGGCCGCAGCGCCGCCGGACAATCGCAGCGCACACAGGACGTGTTCAACCCGGCTACCGGCGCCGTTACGGCTCAAGTCGCGCTCGGCAGCAGCGAAGATGTCGACGCAGCAGTTGCCGCAGCGCTCGCGGCCTTCCCGGCCTGGGCTGACACGCCGCCGATTCGTCGCGCTCGGGTGATGTTCAAGTTTCTCGAATTGTTGAATCTGCACCGCGATGCGCTGGCGCACGCCATCACCGCCGAGCACGGCAAGGTGTTCACCGATGCACAGGGAGAGGTGTCGCGCGGCATTGACGTGGTTGAATTTGCCTGTGGCATTCCGCAATTGCTTAAGGGTGATTTCACCGATCAGGTCAGTACCGGCATCGACAACTGGACGCTGCGGCAACCACTCGGCGTGGTGGCGGGCATCACCCCGTTTAATTTTCCGGTGATGGTGCCGATGTGGATGTTTCCGGTGGCGATTGCGGCGGGCAACACGTTCATTTTGAAGCCAAGCCCGATTGATCCGAGCGCCTCGCTAATGATGGCTGATTTGCTCAAACAAGCCGGACTGCCTGACGGCGTGTTCAGCGTGGTGCAGGGTGACAAAGTGGCGGTTGATGCGCTGTTGACGCACCCGGATGTCAAGGCCATTTCGTTTGTCGGTAGCACGCCGATTGCCAATTACATTTATGAAACCGGCGCCCATCACGGCAAACGCGTGCAAGCGCTCGGTGGTGCAAAAAATCA
>JACMNN010000158.1 GCA_014378555.1 Burkholderiales bacterium
CGGCCACTAGAATCCGCCAATAGGCTTCCGCTGCTGGACTGAGCTGATGCCGCTGAAGCCCCTAAACAGGCGGCAGCACCGATCGCCAGCACCCAACCGTTTTTCGCACTCATCTTGATCAATCCCCACATTTTTTATAGCACACGGTTCAGGCGTTGCTGATCAGAGTCCTGACGCGACCAGATTAATACCCGCAGCGTTAACAACGTACGCAATAAGTGCGCGGTCGGTTTTGCGTACTGACAGCACGCAACGACAGCCTGTTACGATTCTGCGCTTCCCTAATTTTTAAAGCAGATCAATCATGCAAACAACCGCTTCCGGCCTTCAATACATCGACACCACCGTAGGCACTGGCGCTGAAGCCGCAGCGGGCGCGTATGTGCAAGTTCACTACACCGGCTGGCTTTACAACGACGGCGTCAAGGGCGCCAAATTCGACTCCAGCAAAGATCGCGGCGATCCGTTCGCCTTTGATCTAGGCGCAGGCAGCGTCATCAAAGGTTGGGACGAGGGCGTGCAGGGCATGAAAGTCGGCGGCGCGCGCACCCTCATCATTCCGGCAGCCTTGGGCTACGGCGCACGCGGCGCGGGCGGCGTGATTCCGCCGAACGCAACGCTGATGTTTGATGTGGAATTGTTGGCGGTTTAGGACGAAATGCGTAAGGTGTGCACCCCGTGCACACCGTCACCGCGCGTAAGAAGTGAGTTCATTGAGCAACGCCGGGTGGGCGTGGAGCGCCCAACGGACAACATTGCAAAAATTACATGACGGTTCGCCTCGGGGTAACGTCCACATACTCCCACGCATCAGGCGCAATCGGGTGCTTCTTGAAACCGATAAACCACGGTTGTTCCAGATAAAACGCCGTGTCATGCCACGTCACGATCCACGGCGCGTAATGTTTCACGAGGTCTTCCATCTCGCTGATAAGACGATTCCGCGCTGGGCCATCAGGCAACGCTCGCATCTTTTTATAGCGCTCATCAAAGGCCTTTAGCTTGAAGCGTGAATAGTTTTCGCCGCCGGATACTGCGTTACCGCCGTAAAGTAGCTGCAAGAAGTTTTCCGCATCGGGATGGTCTGCGGTCCACGACTCATTCATCAGCTTGGCCTGCCCTTCGCGTGCAGCTTTGCGACGATCAACCAGCTTCTGCTGCTCGAACGTCATTTTGATGCCCACCGCGTCCATCGCACGTTTCCACAACTCATCCATTTGCCGCGCCAACAGTACGGTACCCGACGCGCGCGCCACCACTAGCGGCGAGCCATCGGGCATTTCACGATAGCCATCTCCGTCGCGATCAATGTACCCAAATCGATCCAACAGCGCTCGCGCGAGCGCCGGGTCGTACTGATGGGTTCGGGGGCGAGTGGGCGAATGCCCAGTCACGTTTGGCGGCACGACGCCTTTGGCCGCAATCGGATCGCCATGAAACAGCACCTTTGATTGCTCGTCAAGCGGAAACGCGTATTGGATGGCACGGCGAAGCGCGATTTTCTCGATGCTGTCTCCACCCACGATCGGGTCCGTCATGTTGAACAACGTGTAATAAATGGTCGGAGTTTGCTTCATGACCAAGCGAATGCCCTTTGCAGCCAACTCGGGCTTGAGAATCCTACCCGTCTTTGCCACGCCAATCATCGACGCAGGCAAATCCCACAAATAGTCGTGCTGGCCGGACACAAAGGCGAGCCACTGCGGGTGCGCTTCTTCAATGAAATTAACTTCGATCCGACCAATGGCAGGCAATGATTTTCCCACCATCGTTTTGATCAAAGCCTGATCCTCCGGATCGCTAGAGACCCAATCCCATGTGCGTTTGCGATAAGTCGGGTTGGCGACTAACACCGTCAATCTGGCGCGTTTGTACTCATCGCGCGCCAGTTGATACGCCCCCGTGCCGACCGGATGGCTGCCGATGTCAGCGCCGTACATTTCAACAGCCTCGCGCGCGGCCGCGCCGACGCTGGGCATCGCGAGGACGTAAGCAAAGTTGTAGTCGGTGGCTTTAAGGCGAATGCGTAACGTGTACCGATCCAACAGCTCAAGACCGGGCAGTTTTGCGTCGTAATCGAAGCGTCCCGATTTAACCGCCGATGCGCGAGCTTCATCACCGCCGATCAACTTGCCCTCAAGCAAAAAATACCACGGCGATTTCACCTTCGGATCAAGCAGTCGCTTTAGCGAATACGCATAGTCCGCGGCGGTCAGTTCACGCGGCTTGCCTTTAAAGGCACGATCGTCTGCAAAGAAAATTCCCTTGCGAATGTTGCATAAAAAAGTCGCGCCGTTATCACTGACCAGCGGCATCGATTCAAGCGTACGCGGCACCAGTTGCACCGGTCGCGCGAGGTAGTGATACTCAAGCATCGGCTCGATAATGCGCGCGCCAATACTCTGCGAAGCCTCATCATTTGCCACAGCGTTATCGTAGCTCGTTTCGGCGATGGGAAAGGCGAGGCGCAGTGTTTTGGTTGAGTCGGCGGCGTGGGCACACGCTGAGACCATCGCTAAGCCGAACACCCAAGCCATCAACAGGCACCGCAAGAGCAGCGCAATGTCTACGCGAAGGCAAATCGCGCGCGCTAGATTCAGCGCCTCAATCCCCTGCGTATCAACATTTTTAGTCAACGCAGTCCCGCAGCTTTCGCCTCTTTCGCAACGAGATCGAATGCGCAGGGCGCAACGTCCCGGCGACGCTAATTTTTGCTCGATTATTTTGTTATCCATCGCTCAAGTCTCGCACGGCGCTGCGCTCGGCAGTAAGGCATAAAGTCAGTCTCGTGTCACATGTGCAGCGCTCAAAGCGCGGCCATCATCGGTTGCGCGCCGACGAGCATGATGCAGCGCTTCATTGTCTGCCCAAACAGCTCGCCGCCTACCGTGCGCAAATCAATCAAACCAACCCCCGTACCGTCGCGTCGATCAACGCATTCATTATCGAAATGTAGCGCTCTACGGGCATACGCTTCGGGAGTTGCACGGCGACATCCAAGCCACTGTCAGCTCGCGCTCGAACGGTAGAAACCAAGCCGAAAATGAGCGCGATTTCAAACATTACAAACTGCGCGAGCATTGCTCAAACTGCGAGAGTCGCAGCAGTGAGTGGCATGTCGCTCATCTCATTCCGTTTGTTGCGCTTCTATTCTCGACGCCTGCCCACTCGACTGACGAGCATCTGCTAAAAATGGCGGGCGCTTCAGTCAGCCTCTATAACGCTAACAACACGCGCAACGATTTCCTGAGCCGTGGCCGCATCTAGGGACTCTACATACCTCGCACCCTGCGCTCGTTCGCGCTCGGCAATGTCGAAGGTGCGCACCTGATTACACACAGCTACGCCTGACGTGTCGTGCCCAGAAATTACAACGCAAATACCCATTGAGCGGGCAAACGTGCCGCCGCTGGTGACAGGTACCGTCATGCAAACGCCCAAGCGGTTGATGGGCTCTGGCGTGATCACCACCCAGCGATGGCAATCACGCATTTCACGCCCAGTCACGGGGTTAGGATCAATCCAATACACGTCCCCTTGGCGAGGGATGCGGCGTCGCATCAACCAATCTCGCGGCCAACGGGTGCAGCGGGGCTTCGCGCCCAGTCAGTCTCGGCGTTCAGTTTCGCGATACGCGCTGGAGTTGTACCTCGCAGCAAATCCTTCAGTGCATAACGCTTCCCCACGCCCCTAGACGCGAGTACCGGGCGCGCCGTGAATGCACCGTCATGCACGTCAATCTGAAGTGGCGTGCCGATTTGTGCATCAATCACTCTCAAAATATCGGCGGGGATGGTGATCACCGCAGCGCCGCCCTGTTTACGAATGTTTACGGTGATCATGGTACTGTCCGCAGTATTTTCCTAACAATTAGTCACACAAATGTAGCACACTGCACCAGACTTTAGCAACCCAAGGATGGTCTACCGCGGACAACAGGAATACGTAACCCTGCGAACTGTTCGGCGTTATTGCGAGAAAAATAGCACTATGGAGTGACCACAAAAGTCGCGCTACCCCCGTTAATCACGGTACCGCCATTTGCGCCTGTATTGGTTTTGACCACCATCGCTTGCGAGCCTGTCACGCTTAGCGGACAGCTAAAGCTGGCGCTCGTGCTGTTTGCACTTAAAGTAGTACAGCCCGTCAACTGCGCATTTATATTCGCAACGATTGTCGAAGGCAAATTGGTTCCCGTGACCGAGATGCTTACTGTGGTGCCTTTTGTGCCGCTGAGCGGACCGATGCTGCTGACGTTTGGCGGTCCCGCAACAACTGTAAACGTTGCGTTGCCCCCATTAATAACGGTGCCGCCATTTACTCCCGTATTCGTTTTAATTACCAACAACTGCGATCCGGCAACATCAAGCGGACAGCTAAATGTTGCGCTTCCGCTAGTTGCGTTCGTAGTCGTGCAACCCGTTGACTGTGCATTGATGTTGGCCACAATAGTAGACGGCAGATTGAATCCCGAAATACTTATCGAAACGGTATTTCCAGTCGTTCCATTTAACGGGTTAATGCTGGTAATGCCGGGCACAGCGGAAGCTACGGTAAACGTCGCGTTGCCCCCATTGATAACGGTGCCGCCATTTACTCCCGTATTCGTTTTAATTACCAACAACTGCGATCCGGCAACATCAAGCGGACAGCTAAATGTTGCGCCCGTCGCCGTGACGCTGGTCGTCGTGCAGCCAACAGACTGAGCGTTAATGTTGGCAACAGTCGTCGACGGCAGACCGCTGCCAGTGACGTTAATTGTGACCGTCGTGCCGGTAGTGCCACTCAGAGGTGTGATGTTGCTCACAATAGGTGCCGCTGTCGCAGAGTTCACCGTGAACGTCGCGCTTCCGCCATTGGCTATAACCACGCCGCCATTAACGGCCGTGTTGGTCTTGATCTGCAACGCCTGTGCGCCCACTACATTGAGCGGACAGCTAAATGTTGCGTTACCGCTAGACGCGCTCGTCGTCGTGCAGCCAACAGATTGAGCATTAACGTTGGCA
>JACMNN010000024.1 GCA_014378555.1 Burkholderiales bacterium
AATCAGCAGCGCCACTGGCACCACGAACACCTGCAAATTCGGGTTGATTTCGGTTAACCCCTCCATCGCGCCAAGCACCGACACGGCCGGCGTAATGATCGAGTCGCCAAAAAACAACGCCACACCAAAGATGCCGAACAGCGTCAAATAGCGCCGTCGCGCCACGCTCGACACCGCCCGAAGCGCCAACGCGAGCAACGCCATGGTGCCGCCTTCGCCCTGATTGTCAGCGCGCAAAATCAGGAAGGCGTACTTGATCGCCACCACAATAGTGAGCACCCAAAAGATGATGGAGAGCAGACCAAACACGTTCGCCTCGGTCAGGGCGATGCTGTGGGTAGCGCTGAAAAAAACCTCTTTCAGCGTGTACAACGGTGAGGTGCCAATATCGCCGTAAACCACGCCTACGGCGCCGAGCGATAGGGCGGCCAAGCGCGCCCCTTTTGGATGCGTAATGGGCTGCGCGCTGGACGGGTTTGAACTCATGAATAGGCGAGTGACCGAATGCAAGAGCGCGGATTGTATGCCCGCGCTGAAGTTTGTATGCGGCGCGGCATTTTGCCGACGACCTACGCCCGATTCAGCGGCAAATTTAACAACAAATTCTGCGGCTTAATTTTCAATTTGCCGTCCGCATCCATCGCCATCGCCAGATAAACAGGCCGTCCAGCGATGTTGGCGCGCATATCGGCTGGGTTTTTGAAGCGCAACTCGAACAGGCACAGCAGCCGCGCCATACGTTCTTCGTCCACCGGCGCGTTGTTGTAGAGATCGTTCAGGATGCTGCTCGCCATGACGTCGAGCCCGACGTGCCAAACCCACTGCTTGTCGTCAATTTCGCGACGATGCACGATCGTCACCTCAACGCCCAAAAAGTGCGCCACCCACTTTTCCAGCACCCGCATCAGCGCGTCCAACGCCGGTTGCCCGCGATTGACGCTTACCGCGAGGTCATGCCGCTCGTCGCGCTGCCAATAAATTGCGGCGTTGTCGGTGGACAGCACATCGAGATCGATCGATCGCGTCGGCGTGTTCTGTTTTTTCAGCAGCTCACCGAGCGAGCCAAAGCCGCCCGTTTCAGAAAACACCTCAATGGTTTCCTCGTCCGCCACCATCACCGCACCGTCTTCCAGCACCGATACCTTTTGCACGCGGAACAGGCATTCCGCCATGCGCGCCTGCAGCGCATCCGCGTCCGCACCCAAGATATGGCGCAGAAAAATCTGCGTCAGCTGAAACAGAAAAATCGGCGGCACATCCACGCCACTGCCTTTGAAAAAGCCGATGTAGGCGGCCTCCAGCGTCGGCGCGGCGAGCAAGCGATCGCGGAATTTAAGCAAGATGCGGTAGTTCGCCTGTGCGTCAGGATCCGCAATTTGCAGAATTTCAGCGCCGGCAACCGTGCGCCGTGGAGCTGCGAGTAATAGCTCGTGCAGCTTCAGTTCCGCCGCGCACGACTCCGCCACCGGTGCCACTTCGGGGCGCAGAAAAAACGAGCGGATGAAGTCGTCAGTCACTGTGAGGGCGTCACCGGAGCGGGCGAGAAGGTGGTAACCGGAAGCGGGCCAAAAATCAGGCATGGAGGCAGCGTTAGTTGTAATCTCGCAAGCGTAATCGAAGCGACACCGGTTGCCGCAGCACTCGGCTCTGCTGGCAAGAGTTTTGCATGTTGTTAGCCACTACCCATCCACAAACGGAAGATTGATCTTGAACAACCTGATTCGCAAGCTCGGCGCGCTGCTGTTACTCGCCACGCCCATGGTGGCCGCTGCGGCCTATCCCGACAAACCCATCCGACTGATCGTTACTTTTGCGCCCGGTGGAGCCAGCGACATCGTAGCGCGCACCATTTCCGAGCCATTGGGCCAAAAGCTCGGTCAGCCGGTGATTGTGGACAACCGCCCTGGCGCGGGCGGTAGCGTGGGCGGGTTGGCGACGGTACAGGCCGCGCCGGACGGCTACACGTTGATGATGGCGAACTCCACGCCGTTGTCGATTGGCCCGTTTGTGCTCGACAAGCAACCGTACGACCCGGTCAAGCAGTTCAGCCACGTCTTTTATGCGGGCTCAGCGCCGGTGTTGTTTATGGCCAGTCCTAAGGCGGGAATCGACTCGCTGGCCGGTTTGGCGAAACTGGCGGCATCCCCCAACGGCACGCCGTTCGGCAGCGGCGGTCCGGCAAGCATTGGCCACATCAGCGGTGAATTTTTCAACGCGATGGCCAAGGGCCGGATGCTTCACGTGGCATACAAAGGCGGCGCACCGATGACCACCGATTTGCTCGGCGGACAAATCCCGGTGGGCATCGACGTGATCACGGCGTTTGTGCCGCTGGTGAAAAGCGGGCAGCTGAAAGCGCTTGCGGTCACCTCAGCCAAACGTTCGCCGTTGCTGCCGGACGTGCCAACCACAGCCGAGGCAGGCTACCCGAAGCTGCGCATCGACAATTATTTCGGTGTGTCCGGTCCGGCAGGGTTGCCGAAAGAGGTCACCGACAAGCTTTACGCCGCGCTGGCTGAGGTGTTGACGATGCCCAACGTGCTCAAAAAGCTCGAGGAAAATGGCATCGTTTACAACCAAATGACGCAGGCTGAATATGCAGCGCTGGTGGCCAACCAGATCGCTGATTGGGCGCCAATCATCAAGGCCACCGGCACCAAGTTGTAGAGGTAGATGGCGCTGCCGCGGAGATCGCAATGCTTGCCGATCGCGGTGCGCCGCCTGCCCCGCACTGCCTGGCGAAGCAGGAATTTGCTGGTGCGCCGCAACTCAATGTTGAAAATGACGGCAAGCTGTATTAAAATTTAGGCTGTTCGAGGAGCGTTGCAACCGGTGCCTAATTTTTTAGGCGTGACCGGCTAGGCTCGAACAGGCTTTTTTCAACCGCGCTCGCAGTTTTGGTGACTACCGGGTCACAACTCTCGCGAGCGATGGGCTTTGAGCCCTTTTCTCCCTGCGTTTTTCTCGTGTGTCGCCCAATTAAATTGGACTGACTATGAACGCCGTTGCAGATAAAGTTTTTACAGATTACGTGATTGCCGACCGCTCGCTCGCCGAATGGGGCCGCAAAGAAGTCAAGATCGCCGAGACCGAAATGCCGGGCCTGATGGCGATCCGCGAGGAATTCGTCGCCGCCCAGCCGCTCAAGGGCGCGCGCATTACCGGCTCGATCCACATGACCATCCAGACCGCTGTGTTGGTCGAAACGCTGCAAGCACTGGGTGCCAGCGTGCGCTGGGCGTCATGCAATATTTTCTCGACACAGGATCACGCCGCCGCCGCATTGGCCGCACGCGGCACGCCGGTGTTCGCCACCAAAGGCGAAACGCTGACTGAATACTGGGATTACACCCATCGCATTTTCGAATTCGGCGCCAAAGGCACCGACGGCGAAGGCCCGAACATGATTCTTGACGACGGTGGTGACGCCACGCTGTTGATGCATCTCGGTCAACTTGCGGCCAAAGACGCGTCCCTCATCGCGAACCCAACCTCAGAAGAAGAAACCTGCCTGTACGCTGCGATCAAGGCCAAGCTAGCCGTCGATCCAACCTGGTACGAGAGGAAGGCCAAGCACATCATTGGCGTGACCGAAGAGACGACCACCGGCGTGCTGCGCCTAAACGAAATGTCTGCCCGCGGCACCCTGCTGTTCCGCGCCATTAACGTCAACGATTCCGTCACCAAGAGCAAGTTTGACAACCTGTACGGCTGCCGCGAATCGCTGGTCGACAGCATCAAGCGCGCAACCGACGTGATGATTGCCGGCAAAGTGGCGTGCGTGGCCGGTTACGGCGACGTTGGCAAAGGCTCAGAACAGGCCTTGCGTGCATTGTCGGCTCAGGTGTGGGTGACCGAGATTGATCCAATCAACGCGTTGCAAGCCGCGATGGAAGGCTTCAAAGTCGTGACCATGGAATACGCCGCCGACAAGTGCGACATTTTTGTCTCCGCCACCGGCAACAAAAACGTAATTCGTTACGAGCACATGGCCGCCATGAAAGACGAAGCCATTGTCTGCAATATCGGCCACTTCGACAACGAAATCGACGTTGCCTCGCTCGCCCAATGCACGTGGGACGAGATCAAACCGCAGGTTGATCACATCATCTTCCCGGACGGCAAAAAAATCACGCTGCTGGCCAAGGGCCGCTTGGTCAACCTCGGTTGTGCCACCGGTCACCCGAGCTTTGTGATGAGCTCATCGTTCACCAATCAGGTGATCGCACAGATGGAGCTGTTCACCAAGAGCGACGAATACGAATCAGGCAAGGTCTACGTGCTGCCAAAGCACCTCGACGAAAAAGTAGCGCGCTTGCATTTGAAAAAAGTGGGCGCAATGTTGACCGAGCTGACCACCGAGCAGGCGGCCTACATTGGCGTGAGCAAAGCCGGCCCTTACAAGCTGGATACGTACCGCTACTAGTCGGCAAGTACCCTCTCCCATGTATGGGAGAGGGTGCCCGACAAGGCGGGTGAGGGCGGTGATGAGCGGAACCGAGATTGAGCACCTAATGCGTTTGGTTTTTTGGTGCTTTCACGAAAATTGCTAGTCGCCGTCCCTCACCCCAACCCTCTCCCACACTGCGGGAGAGGGAGTAACGCAACCGGAGAAAACCATGACCCGCTTACTCATCGTTTGGCTACTTAACGCAGCGGCTTTAATGGCGGTGGCGTACTTCATGCCGTCCATTAAAGTCACCAGCTTTGTGTCAGCGCTGCTCGCCGCGTTCGC
>JACMNN010000159.1 GCA_014378555.1 Burkholderiales bacterium
GACCAATCCCGCGCGATCAATCGCAAACACGACGGGTAGGTTTTGCAACACGACATCGTGAACCAACTGGTCGTAGGCGCGCTGCAAAAACGTAGAGTAAATTGCCACCACCGGCTTCATGCCTTCGCAGGCAAGGCCCGCCGCGAAAGTCACGCAGTGTTGCTCTGCGATGCCGACGTCGAAATAACGCTCCGGAAACTCTTTGGAATAGCGCACCATGCCTGAGCCTTCGCCCATCGCGGGCGTCACCGCCATCACCGTCGGGTCGGTGGCAGCGGTGTCGCACAACCAGTCGCCAAAGATGTCGGAGTAAGTCTTTTTCGGGGGCGTGGCGGGCGCTAGCGGAATGCCGGCTACGTGATCGAACTTTGGAACGCCGTGATAGAGAATCGGGTCAACTTCGGCACGGTCGTAGCCCGCGCCTTTTCGCGTCAGCACATGCAGAAATTGCGGGCCCTGCCGATCTTTCACTTTGTTCAACGTGTCGACCAGCAAATTCACGTCGTGACCGTCAATCGGCCCGATGTAATTGAAGCCAAATTCCTCCCACATGGTGCCGGGCAAAACCATGCCCTTCATGTGCTCTTCCCAGCGCCGCGCAAAGCGCGACATTAGCGGCGTAGCCGACAGCACGCTCTTGCCCACGTTGCGCACTTTGTCATAGGTGTGACTGGCTAAAAGCCGCGACAAATATTTGTTCAACGCGCCGACAGGCTCAGAGATCGACATCTCGTTATCGTTCAGGATCACCAGCACATTGGCGTCCATGGCGCCGGCATTGTTTAGCGCCTCAAACGCCATGCCCGCGCTCATCGAGCCATCCCCGATGACGGCAACCACGCGGCGGTGTTCGCCCTTGGCCTTGGCCGCAACGGCCATTCCGAGCGCGGCGGAAATACTGGTCGACGAATGGGCCACGCCGAAGGTGTCGTATTCACTCTCGTCACGCTTGGGAAATCCGGCGAGACCTTGCCACTGCCGCAACGTGTTCATACGGTCACGGCGGCCGGTTAACACCTTATGTGGATAGCACTGATGACCCACATCCCACACCAAACGATCATGCGGCGTATCGAGCACGTAATGCAGCGCAACAGTCAGCTCAACCACCCCAAGATTTGACGATAAGTGACCGCCGGTTTTCGATACTGAATCGAGCACAAATGCGCGTAGGGCTTGGCACACGGCGACCAACGCCGTTTGCGGTTGTTGCCGCAATTGCGCAGGTAGATTTATCGATTCAAGAAGTGACATGGGCGCGATACTTTCTATGCGATTCGCTGATTTACAACTAGGCGGAACGCGTTGCCATCGCACGCGCGAGGTCGGCCAGACGTGACGTATCTAAATTTGGAGGGAGCGCGCTGATGGCCTCGTCGGTGAGGCGCTGCGCATAAGATTTTGCCGCCAAAATGCCCATCAGCGAAACAAACGTCGGCTTGTCGTTAGCAGCGTCTTTGCCCGCGGTTTTGCCGAGCGTGGCGCTATCGGCGGTGGCGTCAAGCACATCATCGACGACCTGAAATGTCAGGCCTATTTTTTGTGCGTATATCGCCAGTGCCGCGAGCGTGGTTTCGTCTTCTTCGGCGAGCAAAGCTGGAATGACAATCGCTGCTTCAAACATCGCGCCGGTTTTCATCGCGTGCATTTCTTCGAGCGCTGCAAGCGTCATGGCACGGCCAACGTTAGCCAGATCAATCGCCTGTCCGCCCGCCATGCCATACGCGCCGCTGGCGTCGGCCAGCTCGTGGGTAGCGGCGACCACGCCGCTCGCAGCGGCCGGCGCGCCGAGCAGAACAGCGAAGGCGAGGGGCTGCAGCGCATCCCCCGCCAGCATCGCCGTCGCGACGCCGAACGTGACATGGTTGGTCGGTTTGCCGCGTCGTAAATCGTCGTTATCCATGCATGGCAGGTCATCGTGAATCAACGAGTAGGTGTGAATCATTTCCACCGCCACCGCAGCGTGATCGGCCAGCTCCACACTAGCGCCAATCGCCTCGGCGCTCGCGTACGCCAACAATGCGCGCAACCGCTTGCCGCCACCCGTCGCGCTGTAGCGCATGGCCTCCAACAAACTTCCGGACGATAATTCGGATGCAGGCGACCAGCGTATCAGCGCAGCTTCTACCCGTGCGCGGTGAGCCGCGGCCCATTGATCAAAAGCTGCGTTAGACATTCGTTAATCCAACGCAAATGGCTTCAACACATCGCCCTCTAAAACTTTGACCTGTTGCTCGACCAACGCCAACTCGCCCTGCGCAAATTTCAACAATTCCGCGCCACGCTTGTAAGCTGCGAGCGAGTCGGCCAGCGGCAATTTGCCGCCTTCAAGGTCGGCGACCAACTTTTCGAGCGCTTCGAGCGCGGATTCAAAGGTCTGTGGAGCGGGCTTAGCCATAGCGGAACTGGGATTACTAATCTGCTGATTCTACGAAGCCGAGGCGTTGCCACGAACCGTTGACGACCGCCAGTGCTCACAAAATGTGCGCTCAACCCAGTTTTTTTGCTCGAAATATCATTTTCTGTCCACCCATTCGACCCCCGCTGCGTTAACAGTCCTTCCCCGCCATGGGATAATATGGTGTTGACGACGCAGCCTCAAGCCAAACGCGCTGAGCATTACGGGACAAATCCCGGTGCCGGCCGATTCGGGCAGAGGTTGACTTAGCAAAGGTTGGGTGCAGTCCGTAATTGCACCTGGTTTAAGTTGGGTTAACTTTTCCTGAAACGGTCTGGAGCCATGACGCGTCCCTTTACCGCTGCGGAGTTGTCCGCACCGGTCTCACAACTGCCCCCTTCGGCCTATTTCGACCCTGCCCTGTTGCAGCTCGAACGCGAACTGCTGTTCGCAAACGGTGCGTCCGGCGCTGCTGGGGGTCCCGGTTACGCAGGCCACGAGTTGATGGTGCCGCAATTAGGCGACTATGCGGTACTCGCGAGTCGCAGTAATGCGCAAGCGCTCACTCGCACTGAAAGCGGCGTCAACCTTATCTCTAATATCTGTCGGCATCGTCAGGCGATGATGCTCGACGGCCGTGGATCGCTTAAAGGTAACGGCGGCAACGTCGTTTGCCCGCTGCATCGCTGGACCTATTCCGGCGAAGGGCAACTGATCGGTGCGCCGCACTTCCCCTGTAATCCAGAGCTGAATTTACGCAACTCCGAGCTCAAGGCTTGGAACGGGTTGCTGTTTTCCGGGGCGTCAAATCCTGTGGTTGATCTTGCCGCGCTGTCCACGCAAACCCGAAAATCGCTCGATTTTTCTGGATATGTTTTCGATCGCAGTGTCGTTCATGAGTGCAACTACAACTGGAAAACCTTCGTTGAGGTGTATCTGGAGGACTACCACGTAGGGCCGTTTCATCCGGGGTTGGGTCAATTCGTGACCTGTGACGACTTGGCGTGGGAGTGGGGCAAGGAATTTTCGGTGCAAACCGTAGGGTTGTCGCGCGGTTTCGATCAACCCGGCTCGGCCACCTACAAACGCTGGCACGATGCGGTGACCCAATTCCGGCAAGGCGTGCCGCCTCCGCATGGCGCGATTTGGCTGACCTACTATCCCAACGTCACCGTTGAGTGGTATCCGCACACGCTGGTGGTGTCGTCGCTGTGGCCGCAGTCGGTGGACAAAACAATCAATGTGGTCGAGTTTTATTACGCAGAAGAAGTGGCACTGTTCGAGCGTGAATTTATCGAGGCGCAGCAAGCCGCCTACATGGAAACCTGCGTTGAGGACGACGAAATAGCACTGCGCATGGACGCAGGCCGCAAAGCGCTGGTCGAGCAGGACCGGATTGAAGTCGGTCCTTATCAAAGCCCGATGGAAGACGGCATGCAGCACTTCCACGAGTGGTACCGCGCCAAAATGACTGACACGAAAATCTAGGCTCGAATACGGCGCCAACAACTTTTCGCCACACGTACCAGTTTGCATGTGCTTGCGTGAGTAATGGGCGACTCCCGACTTTGCGCATTGAAGGGCATTGGCTCGTAGCAACCCATCCAGCGCGGGCGCTTTTCACCCAACAGCGACCAAGCGTTGCAAAAGCCCCGCGGGAACAAGCTTGATCCACGCGCATGTGCTCGTTTATGCTGCCCGCAATCGCATCAGAACAATCTGCTTCGAACAGAGGCTCTTTAGGCAACGACGCAGAGCTCGCAGCTGCTCGCAAATGTAGAAAATGGGGGCATGACTTCTTCCTCATCCATTGCTGTCGCCACGTCCGCCGAACCGGCGTTGATGCACACCCCGAAAGGCCCAACGTGGCGCAGGCGATTGCTGAAAACAGCGCTCACATTAGTCGTATTGGTTGCCGTGTTGCTCGGCAGCCTCGCTTGGCTGTTGCCATACATCATCACCACCGCTGCGCCGAACTGGGTGAAGGAAAAAACCGGTCGCAACCTTAACGTCGGCGAGGCGTCATTCAATCCGTTTACGCTACGCTTGAACGCAAATAGAGTTGCACTCAACGATGCGAATAACCCGCTGCTGAAACTCGCTGCTGTTGAAATTAAAGGCAGTTGGGCGACGCTCACAAACGTCGCGTGGACGACTGACCACATCACGCTGACGCAACCGGAAATCAGCGCACGCATCAACCGCGACGGCTCGCTCGACTGGGTGCGTTTTCTGGATGCGCTACCTAAATCAACCGAGCCGCGCAGCGATAACATGCCGCGCGTTTTGCTGCACAACCTGAGCATCACCAACGCCGCCGTCCGCCTGACCGATGAGCGAGTCGGCGCAGCAGAAAAGCGCCTAGAACTGACACCACTGACATTTAAATTAGACAAGCTGTCCACGCTGCCGCAAGACCGTGGCGACTACGCGCTGCAAGCCACGTTGAACGATCAAACGCGCGTGCAGTCGGCCGGTCGCGTCGGCCTCAACCCGATTGAAAGCTCCGGTCAACTCGCCATCTCACAACTGCCGCTGACTCGCGCGCTGCCGATTGCC
>JACMNN010000004.1 GCA_014378555.1 Burkholderiales bacterium
AAATTTAGGATTTTCATATGCGAATTTTGGAGATTACCAAACGGCCGGCTTGTCGGCAAATGCCGACAGTGTGCGTCAGCTATTGCCCTAGGCGCGGGCATCAGCAAAATTACCAGCACTTATCAGACTTACCTGTGGCCATAGCGAGAGCACACGTTTAAGCGTGCCCAAAAAAAGCGGGGCGATTACGCCCCGCAGTGACCCGTGCCGCCTGTGACAGCAGCGACGTTAATGGTGTTGACTGCCGGGTCGTTACCGGGCACGGTATTGACCGGGCCACCCGAAATTTTCGACAGCATTTGGATTGGCCCGTTGCCGGTCAAGTTGACCGTGTTCCATGCGACTGGCAACGGTGCACCGTGCAAATCCTGCGCCGTGTGGGTACCGTTGAAATGCAAGCCTTGTGCGGCGGTATTACCAATCAAGCGTAGGGGGAGCCGTCAACCAGCGCAATGGGGTTTTAGTGGATAGCTGTAGTTATGCCTTTGGCTGTGTCGACGAAGTATGCCGGGCTCGCACATACTGACTAATCAGCATCGGCGCGGCAACGGCTACCCCCAGCAACAACATATTCATTCCCGGCGCGATCATGATCAGTGCGGCGACAAAGGCCAGTGCCCGCTCCCACCCCTTCATCTCCACCAGCAAGTAGCGCGACAGCGCTGCGGCCAACAGCAAGATGCTGATAATGCACGCCGTGAAGACTACTGCAAAAGCGCTCCAGGTGAAGCCTTTGGTCACTAGCAACAACGCGGGAGAAAACACGAACACGAATGGCACCAGCGCTTTACCGAGACCCAATCTAAACGCGGTGTTGCCGGTCTTGAAGGGATCTGCGTTCGCCATGCCTGCCGCGGCATAGGCGGCGAGCGCGACCGGCGGTGTGATGTCCGCCAACACGCCGTAATAAAAAACGAAAAAGTGCGCGACGATGGGCTCCACTCCCATCTGCACCAGCGCTGGCGCTGCGACGGTGACCATGATCAGGTAGTTGGCCGTCGTAGGAATGCCACATCCCATCAGGATGCACACAAAACCCGTCATGAACAGTGCGCACAACAGCATCAGCGCTTGCTTGCCAATCAGCCACGCGGGCAGAACGGTGGTCAAGAAATCTGCCATCGAGCCGGCCCACGTGTTTACGATGTAGCTGACTTTGAATCCGACACCGGTCATGGTGACCACACCAATGACCAGGCCGACCGTACCCGCCGCAGCGCCCACAGCCAGCGCATATTTGGCGCCGGTGGAAAACGCGTCGATCAGTTCGGCGCGGGTGAAGCGGGCAGGCAGGTTAAGCATTTTTATAATCGCGACAAAAACGGTGGCAGCCACGCCGAACAGTACGACGCTGTAGTCCTCCAGTTCACCTGAAATGACATAAGCCAACACGAGGTGCAGCGCCACCATTAGCGCGAGCCCGGTGCGCGTATTGCCGCGCTCGCTGGTGGTCAAGCCAACGATGATGCAACTTGATATACCGGCAAATGCTGATACGTACGGCGTGAAACCGCTCATCAGCGTGCCAACCAGAAGTATCAGCGGCGTGATGGTTGGCCAACGCTTGCGAAAGCTCTCTTTTACGCTCGGCAATTCGTCCGCCGTGAAGCCGCGCAAGCCAGTACGCTTGGCCTCGAAATGCACCTGCCAGAACACACCAAAAAAGTGCATGAACGCGGGCACGATGGCGGCCATGACAATGGTTGCGTACGGCAGTCCCAAAAATTCGATCATCAGAAATGCTGCGGCACCCATGATCGGTGGCGTGATTTGCCCGCCGGTCGAGGCGGCGGCCTCAACGCCACCGGCAAAGTGGCGCGGATAGCCCACGCGAATCATCGCGGGTATCGTCAGCGAGCCCACGGTCACGGCATTAGCCACTGATGAGCCGGACAGCATGCCAAACATGGCGGAACCGAACACACTTACTTTGGCGGGACCGCCTGCGTATTTACCTGCGACGGCGGATGCCACGTCGAGGAACAGTTGGCCCAGACCGATTCGTGTGGCGAGCACACCGAACAACACGAAATGAAACACATAGGTTGCCACCACGCCAACGGCGATGCCGTATACACCTTGACTGGTCAGATATTGGTGGTTGACCACCTGCGACCAAGTTGCGCCCGCGTGCTTGAGCAAGCCCGGAAACGATTGTCCGAACATCGCGTACAGCATGAATGAAATCGCGATGATCGGCAGTGGCCAGCCCATGGCCCGACGCGTGGCCTCAAGCATCAGCACGATCAGCGTGCTGCCCATCACCACATCAATGGTGTCCGGGTTGCCGATACGGAATGCGAGATCATCAAACACGTACGGGATGTACAGCGAGGATGCAACTGCCAGCAGCGCAAACACCCAGTCGTACAGCGGCAGCCCGAGCGGGTGGTGCCAGCTCGGCGAGCGTTGCACGCCTGCTTTTTTGTTGAACGCAAAGACGAGGAAGATGAGGCCGAGCACAAACGCCAGATGCACGCCGCGATGCGTCGCCTCACGCAGCAAGCCGAAGCCTGCGGTGTAGTAATGGAAAGCGGACAACACGATCAGCAGCGTAGTAACGGTGGTCAGCGCGATGTCCGCCATTGGGCGAAAGCGCATCTCGCTGTCGTACTTTGCTTCCAGCTCGGCGGCTGCTTTGTCGTCGATGATCGGTGTGCTCATTGTGTCCCCAAATCTGTTTTTTTATGTGGGCGCGGCGCCACCGCGATATTCCGTGTTTTGAAGTCGCGGTGGCACCGCTCCCGCAACAAAAAAGGCCGGATGAAACCGGCCTTTCTCATTGGTTGAAATCACTATTTCAACAACCCAACTTCTCTATAAAACTTCTCAGCGCCGGCATGAATCGGGATGCCTGCGCCGGCAATTGCGCCTGCACGAACGATGGATTTGCCTTTGGCGTGTCCTGAATCGAGCTGCTTGCGGGTGTTGTCGTTCCACAGCGCTTTGGTGATGTTGTAGACCAGCGTGTTGTCCTGCTTGGCGCTGGTGACCCACTGCGCACCGACGGCGAGAGTCTTCACCGCGCCGACGCCTTTGTAGGTTTCAGCTGGAATGTTGTCGACCGCGTAGAAACCGAATTGCTTGACCAGTTTGTCGGCCTCCGGGCCCGCGATGGACAGGATATCGATACCGCCTGTGGCCGCCAGTTCGGCAATCGCGCCCGCGGGATAACCGCCCACAAAAAAGAACGCGTCGAGCGAATTGTCTTTGAGTTTTTCGCCAGCAGCGTTCGGTTTCAAAAATTCCGCTTTAATGTCTTTTTCGGTCACGCCATACGCGGCAAGAATCGCGCGTGCGTTGACGATGGTGCCGGAGCCCGGCTCGTCGAGCGACACGCGCTTGCCTTTGAGGTCGGAAATGGACTTGATGTTGGCGCCCTTGCGCGCGACCAAATGGAAGCTTTCGGGATACAAATTCGCAATCAAACGCAGGTCGGTGACCTTCGGTTTGCCGTCGTAGGTGCCGGTGCCGGTGTAGGCCCAATACGCCACGTCGGCCTGCGAAAAACCGGACTCCGCGCCGCCGCCCTGAATTGCGTTGACGTTAGCTACCGAGCCGTTAGAGGCAACTGCAGAGGCCACCAGTCCAGGAACGGCGGGTTGCGAAATTGCATTGGCAATCAGTCCGCCGATGGGGTAGTAGGTGCCTGCGGTGCCGCCGGTGGTGATGCGGAAAAAACTTTGTGCGGAAACTGTGGTGGCCAGCGCGAGGCCGGTCACCAGCGCGGTGAGAAGCGTACGTTTCATGATCAGAAATCCTTATGTCGTGTCGCGCGCTGAACGCGCGTAAGGCATCCATTTTAGTGGCGCGAACGGCTGACGCTATACGGGTTTAGCCCGAACCGGCACAGGGCGACGACTGCTGAATGTTTGCTAAACGTTCAGCGACGCACACGCAAACGAAATCGCCAGCCCTTTGCCGCCGATGGTGAGCGCATTGGTCATGCTCATGGTGCCCAGATGTAGCGCAACGCCGCACTGTATGCATGCGTCATCAAGCGCGACGAATGCGGGCCATTGCCGCACCTCGGCAATGTCGCCCGCGTAGCTCACGCACACACACGGCACGAGCAGCCCCGCTTGTACGCAGTGGGTGGCGGCCAGCAACGCTCGCGTGATCGCTGCGTCCGCGCCGCGCTCCTTTGCGCTGACGCTCATCCCTTTTGCATTGGCATGCAGGATAGGCGTCCGGTCAAGCAACTTGCCTATACCGTAACTGAGCCAGCTCAGCGCAGTCTCGCCGTCCACGCGGCTGTGGCGACGAAAGAACGACACATCGCGCGGCACCGCAATCGTATGCACCCACTTGCGCAGCGCGTCTAGATGTTGAACCACACGCGCCGCACTCATGCCTTCATTAAGCGCGCGAACGCTTTCTGCGACCAGCACGGCCTGACCATTCATGGCAGTGGTTGAATCTATCACCCACATCTTGAACGGTCGCGTGTGGCCTGCCTGACGTCGCGCACGACCGTGGTGCAGCATTAGGTTCTGCGCTGATGTGAGTGAGTTTAGGTAGGCATTAGCGCGATGCGAAGCGAGCGACACATTGATCACAAAGTCAGCGTGCTCGGGCAAATGGTCGGCAACGAAATCATACGTTCCCGACGCTGAAAGGGGCAGTATTTGTGCGTCTGTTCCCACCGCGTCGACACCCACGAGATCACGCCGGAAAAACTCCTTCGCCGCATCTGCATCTCCCTTGTCGCTGCGCGTTCGGCTGTCAAAGCGCAGCTTCATGGGCAGCAATACGGCACGCTGCTGGTCGAGCCAGTTGGCCGGCAAATCGCAGGCCACGTCGGTCACGAGCAACGTGCGCGCTACGTCGGGCTCGTTCCCCGGGTTGGCTCTCGACGGGTCTGCGGCAGGAGCGTGCGCGCCCCACTGCAACGTCGTCGCAAAGCCGCCGGGCATGCTGTAGGCGAACGCGTCGCTTGAATAAGGTGGCCGTGGGGTCGGACCGGCGTTGATGGACTGGTACTTCATGGCGCAGCGCGGTTCATTTCCTGACTGACTCGTAAATGAATCAGCTCAAAGGAAAAAACGTAATGACGCGATCTTTTGTGCCAAATCGCGCCACGTAATCCACGAACCACGCGCAAAGACCGCTGCCCACGCGTCGGGGCCAACACTACATGCGGGCGACACGGTTCAGCGCGTGCTGACGCTTTTCTGAGCCGCGAGCGCTGAACGTTTCAATACAGCCTATGACCAAGAACGCTGTCAAATATGGGCTGACGAGCCATCAGCGGTAAAGCCGACTTGATAACAATCAGGCCGCTATGGCTGATTGAATCGGGAATTTCCGGCAAAAGCTATCGACCAAAAAAATCTATTCGACTTTAATTTGTCCCGCGTCAATCACCCGCTTCCACTTCATCGTTTCGCTTCTAATTAGCGCCGATAGCGCCTCGGGCGTCCCCCCAACAGCCTCGGCGCCCTGACTGGCAAACCGCTCCTTCACATCAGCGCTTTGCACCGCGATCACCGCCTCTTTTTGCAATCGCTGCACGATGTCGCGCG
>JACMNN010000160.1 GCA_014378555.1 Burkholderiales bacterium
GCCTTTACTCAATCCAGGCACGCCAATCTGCTCAACAATGGCCACCGTAATTCCGGCGCGGACCAAGCGCGATAAGTAGCCATCGAGCGCATGAAACGGCACACCGGCCATTGGAATCGGCGCACCGTCGGAGGTGCCACGCGCGGTCAGTGTGATGTCGAGCAGTTTTGCCGCGCGCCGCGCGTCATCAAAAAAAAGCTCGTAAAAATCGCCCATTCGATACAGCACCAGCTTGTCTGGATGCTCAGCCTTGAGCGCCAGATACTGCTGCATCATGGGGGTGTGGGTGGACATGGGGCTACTTCAAGACAAGGAGCAGGTTGGCGACCATTCGTTCAGCATTTGGTCGCCCGCCTGCTGATGGCAAAAACGCCTTTCCCGAATTCTGATTCATATGAGTGGGGTTGTTTTGTGGTCGTACCCCACACGAAGCACATACGTGCAGCTACTTAATTACGCTTACCAACTGTCGGTCAATCATCGATTGCACCAATGTGACGATGTCTGCCTCAAGTGCGGCGCGCGTTACATCGTATTCTTCGATCATCAAGTCACAAACGTCGGAAATGGTTTTGCCCTCCGCGAGCAAATTCCACGCTTTAGATCCCACCGGATCAAGGCCAAAATAAGCGCCGCTCGCGAGATCCAGAAACACCTGCTCGTCGCCTAGCTGACGGGCCATCACCTGCGGCGGAAGCGCTAGTTTGCCTAAAAGATCCATGTCGACGCGGTTTTTAGTAATCAACGTGCTTAATGATAGCGTCGCGAATCTGTGCAAGGTCTTCGTAGCGGCGCGGGTAGTCGAGATGAAAAAAAATTGGCAGCGCAGCCAGCTCTACCATCGCCTCGAAGTGCCAAGCCAGCATCTGCCGTTCCTCTATGTCGAGAAGAAACGAGTTTTTTACTAAAGCTATCAGCGCTTCAGCCGGTGCCAGCGCTTTAATTGCCAACGTCGGAGCAGTGCCATCGCCAAGAAAATAAACCCGTTGCAGTGGTCTTGCTTCAGCGCAAAACGCAATGTGATCACCCGCCAACAATCGTACTTTTGCCGTGTAATCTACTGCGGGTGCCTGGGTGGCAGGATAAAGGATCACGGCGTGCTCGCTATCCTCCCAAAGTCGAACCGACGGGTGACTCGGGGTGATTCGCCAGCGACCGTCCGACAAGCGCAGTTGCAGGCCGTCATCGGTAAGAAACCTTGCACCCGTCGTAGCAAAGCTTGCCGCCAACGTCGACTTGCCACGGCCGGACTCGCCGATGAAGGCAACCCCTAAACCGCCAAGTTCGACGGCGCTGGCATGCAGCACCAACTGTCCTTGTCTACTCAGCGCCAACGGCATCACCTGATTCAGATACAGATGCTCCACCGTACCTGCCGATGTGCCTGGAGCAGGCCACGCGACCACACACACACCATCCGGGGAAAGCTCAAAGTCTGCCAGATCCGGAAAGCGCAGCAAGTAACCGTTTTCGCGTCGATGGAAAGCCGTCCAGACAGTGCCGTTAGGTGAAACCCATTGCTGGAATGGCTCGTCTGGAAGGCGCCTTTGCTCGCGAGCCCCTAGTGTCCGCAAACTCGCGCTCACTGTGTGTCTCGTCGCAGAACCGCGGCTACGAACCGTGAAATTTCAGCGGGAGTTGGAAACAAGGCGGGATGATCACGCAGCACCGCTTGTTGCACCTGAGCGATAGAGTGTTTACCGTCGCAGTAAGAAAGCACCGTATTTCGTGCATTTGCCGACCGACTCGGTTTGGGAATGTAGTCGGGGTGGCTTCGCGCAAGTGCCGCCCTGTCTATCAGCTCACCTTGCCAGGTGGAATGACTAAATCGCTTTCCAGACGCCGGGTGTTCCACCGTCCATGCGATAAGACTGTCATCGGGTCTCGCCATGATTGTCACGTTAAGAACGTCACCAGCCTGCACGGGCAGTGCTTCGCTGATGGGTAAAAAGGCTTGCGACCGATCGATGGATGCCGCTGACAGCGGCGAGTTGGTCATCCAGATTGATTCTGCTAACTCGCAATCGAACCAGCCCACTAGACCGTGAACCGTGCCATTCCGAATCACCGTCGTTTGCGCGCTCCACGAAAAAAAATCGGGATTGTCAGCATACAAGTCAATAATCGCTAAATCAGTCGGCTTCGACAACAATTCGTTCTGAGTCAGAGTTACCGGATGGGTCGAGTTGACACTGTGCTGCGTTAACCAATGAAAAGGATACGGAATGCCCTCGGCTTGCCAACCATTTACGTGCTTCTGACAATTTTCTGATTCGACAGCGGCCAACTGGAGTTTGAGACGTCGCGGGATCATGGTGCCACTCGGTTTGAGAAAGCGACGTTTGGCGTCCGCCAGGACCGAAATCAGCCCATAATCAAAGCCGAAGTAACCGATGTGATCGCAAATGACCAGATCAACTCGATGCGGCAACTCAGATTGATATGAGTTGGCAAGAATAAATTCGACGTGTCCTGCCCAGCCCGCTTTGTCGAGCGTCAATTGTGCGATTTGGAGCGCTGCGGTTGAGTCAACAGCTACTACATGTGCGGCGCCTGCTTCAAGGCAGAGTAGACCTAATACGCCAGTGCCACAGCCCAAATCAAGTACGGTGTCGCCATCGCGAACGGTTTGCTCAATTGCTCTACGGTAAATATCCAACCTGTTTCGGGTCGACAGATAACCTAAATGCTCTTTAAAAAGGCTGTTCATGCAAGGCTTGACGCAGGGCAGATTAAGCACCGCAGGGCGCGGATTACATCGAAAGTTAGGGACACTCAATCACGAAAAATCCGGATGCTGTCACCAAACAGGGAAGTTGGATGAGTATCGTGTCTAGCCAACATTAACGCGCGTTGTTGCCCCCTCGTATCAGTTACGTTGGATTCGTTAAAAATCGTGTTTTAAATTCGGTTGGGACTACGTTGTGCCTGTAGGGGGTCTACGAACATTCCGCCTTGGAGATCAGGGGCCAGCCCCGACGCAGCTCCCTGCGTCAGGGTGTGAACCTGTCCATAGGACTGAAGCTTAGGGGGCCGGTACGCTTTTTTGTTTGCGTTCCCAGTCGGCGACACACTTGTCAATATGGAATTAATTTTGATATCTATTCTGTTACTCAACAATGATAAATACGCATCCCTTCATATAGAACAGATGTCCAGGCTAGTATGTCGGCGCCGATGAATTGCTCGATGCGATTGCATCCAAACCAAATAGCGTCCAGACAATGCCGGTGCCCCATTCTTGGCGGTCTACGTCGAAAGCTGATTTCATTAAACCAGTAAACTCTTTCACGTCGAGCCACGAGTGCCGTTTTACGAACACGTGCCGCTCGGTCAAACGCGATAAGTCGCCCCAGTGCCGCGCAAACACCACGCTGAACTCGGCTTTGGTGGATCGCCGCAACACTGATTCGGGCAAAAGGCCGCTCAATGCGCGACGGTGCAGCCATTTGTTTTCTGATCGAAGGCGCACGTGCTCGGGCGTCGAGAACGCGGTCTGCACGATGGCGCGATCCCAAAACGGCTGGCGCCACTCAAGCCCCATGCGCGAGTAGCGTCGTTCGTTCAGTTCGCGTGCCAACGCGCCGTAGCCGTCCACAAGACATGTCCATTGGCGCTGTTGCCCGAGGCGCGGCCAGTCGTTCGATACAGCGTTGCGCGTGTCGCGCGAGCGAGCCGTGAGGTGTCGCCGCATCACTGGCGACAACCAAGCAGCGTGGGGTCGATTTGGTTTGTTTCTGGCCATCGCGACTATTTTTCTGAGCGCGTGACGCACACCCGCAGGCAGCAGAGGGAATACCCCTTGGCGAATCAGCATAGAGAGTACTGCCAACTTTCCCTCAGCCTGCACGTCGCGTTGAACTATCCGCAGAAGCTCTGCCCATTGCCGCCGAGCAATAGCCTCGCCATAATAAAGTCGACAACCACCCGTCCACTCGTCGCCACCCGTTCCACCCATGAGCACTCGACTACCGCGCGTTCTTGCCGCCTCAGCAATCGACAGGCCCACTGATCCGTGCGGGTAATCGGGCAGATCACGATACACGCGAGCGGTGTCGCTGTACCACTCGAGCGGCATATGTGCTGGTATTACTTCGTGCACAGGTCGACCCACAAAGGTCGCCACGGTGCGCGCATAGTCTAGTTCGTCGGCATTCTCATCGCCGCGAAAATCTAGGGTATACCCGTCCATCTGAGTGGCAGGCAATTTGCCTTGGCGCATCAAAGAATCGGCGACGGCGAAGATCGCCGAAGAGTCCAACCCGCCACTCACCTCGATGGCTAGGGGGTGGTGACTGCGCGACATGCGCCGCACCACATCAGTGAATTCGCTTCGGTAATATTCAATGTATTCCTGATCGGATTTGCAAGGCGGAATCAGGTGCAAATCGGGAGACCAGTACCGGGTCAAGCGCGGTGCCTGACCGTGTTTCACGACCATCGTGTGGGACGGCGTGAGGCGGAGCAAGCCCGTCCAAAGCGTTTCGCTCAATGAGTTCCAGGCGGCGCCCAGATATTCGGCGATCATCGTTGGGTTCATCTGCTCCGGCACCCAAGGCAGGGCTAGCAGCGGGTGCACCTCTGAGGCGAACGAGAGAGTCTTGCCATCAAAATGATAAATAAATGGCTTATTTCCGACGCGGTCGCGCGCGCAAAACGCAAGCTGGTGGCGAGCGTCCCAGATAAACAGCGCAAAGTCTCCTTCGACGTGCGGCAAACACGCTGCGCCCCAAGTCTCATAAGCGCGCAAAACCAGTTCGGCGTCTGCGCGCGTGCGCAGCACGGCACTCTTGGCCAGCAGCTTCCGCCGCAATTCTTGCCAATTGTCGACGCGGCCATCCATCACCAGAATAAGGCTTTCATCCTCGTTGGTCAAAGGTTGCGTTTCTTCGAGCGATTCTGGCGTCGTACGCAGCATGCACTGCCCTACTGCGACGTGGCCACGGCGCCAGTGTTTGATGCCGTCTGGCCCGCGGTACGGCATGGCTGCCGTCATGGTTTCTATTTGGCCGGGTGTAACCGGTTGCCCATCGAAATGAATGATGCCGGCAATGCCGCTCATGGTGCGATAAACGCGGCTAACGTGGGCGAAGGTGCAAACGGATTGAACTCGTCGACAATATCTGCGCGATCGTTCGCGGGGTGGTCAGCGCACTTAAGCCAAGCATGTGCCCTTAAAGTCCCCATGACTAGATTCCGATACCAAGCTCGCTCGCGACGCCGTGGCGCCGAAGCGGCAGCAAAGCAGAAGTGATCGGGTGCTGCGCTTGTCGTGAAACGGTGTGGGTTGGGCGGCGATGGTAAAGGTAGCTGCATGCGTCATAACCTCCTTTTTCTGCGTGGACGAAGGGTGTCAGGCCGTAGTTGGTTTGCGTGGTGACTTGCTCTGGAATCGCTCGAAACTGAGCGAATGCAGACCTACCCAAAGCAGGGGCGGCCACAACAGTGCCGCCACCATCGTGCGTCGTTGCGTTCGACTGAGCGGGCCAAGTTGGACGATAAGGGACCGGCGCACACTTATGGACGCGGATGGATGTTGTTGGTACACGGGCCCCGGGCGATTCATACGTTTGCTGCTGGCGCTGCTTCCACGGCTGCCGGGGCAGGGCGGGGCAGCACAGGCGCTGCCGATTCACTGTGAATGATTTCGGCGGGGGCTTTGCGGACAAGATAGGCGGAGAGCTCTGTTTGCTGGATGTCGCGCAATACGAGCGTTCCGCAGCCAGAATCGTTTCGCGACGCGCATCGACCAGTGTGGCGTCGGTGACGGTGCCGGGTGTGACGATGCGGGCGACCTTGCGCTCGACCGGGCCTTTACTCAATCCAGGCACGCCAATCTGCTCAACAATGGCCACCGTAATTCCGGCGCGGACCAAGCGCGATAAGTAGCCATCGAGCGCATGAAACGGCACACCGGCCATTGGAATCGGCGCA
>JACMNN010000025.1 GCA_014378555.1 Burkholderiales bacterium
CCGTAAGGTGCACTGGCCACCCGCATCCGCGCAAACCCCGTTGAGCGTCATGTCATTACTGTCCGCCGTGCTGTTAACCACAAAAGTAGCCGCGCTAACTGCGCCCATGATGGATGCGCAAAAAAACGCGGTGAGCACGCCTGCCCATCGCCAGCTGGCAGCCGGGCGTTCACATCGGGAAGGCTCAGCAGGCCCTCGTTTAAAAATTTGTTGGTGGTCGATCATGTTTTTCCCCGATGTTAAAAAAGTGGCTTATATAACGATTTTACCTTTCTATATCCTTTGTAAGAATATTCTTAGATCACTAAATTTATTGATGGGGATGTGACTGAGTTGCAAACATGCACCTGTCGTCAACGGCAGATTGACGTTTGCCAGATCGCTATCGGCAATATTGCGCGTTTGGGCTCATGCCATCGTCGCGCTCGCGGGCGTGACACTGAGGCTCGTTTTCGTGTGGTGCGGCGCGGCGTTGAATCTAGCGCGACGGCGGCATCAGCATTTCGCTGAATTGTTTGCCTGATCAGGCGTGGCAGGGCAAATAGTCATGAGTCGACCTACGCAGCTTTATGCCGCAGGCCTTGCAAAGCGAGGCCCCTCCGTGCGAAGCTACTACGTGGTGACCGCGGCCAGGTGCCGTTTTTGTCGTGCCGGTGTGGCGCTTCTGGCACTAACGGCGAGGTCATCAGACACCGTTAAGCCGCGGTGCATAAACGAGAGACGGCCTTTCGATCCACTCTTTTGATAGTCCGCCAAAATCGCGAGCTGCGCCGCCGCAGTCTCGATGCCACCGTCTGAGACGAGCCAGCGATAAACCAGATCGAACAGCCGTTCCAGCGCGATCTGATGGGTCGCACCGGTGTCGGCATACAGCCAGTCGGCCAGCGCCAGAAAGCGTATAAAGGCGCTCACCGGAAGCTCCTGCAAAACTAGCGGCAACGTGTGGCTGAAACGACCCGAATTGCCGATCAAATCCCAGAATCGGGCAAAGCGGCTGATACGTTGCAGGTCGGCGAATGACAGCTCGGTATTCGACAAAATGTTGTACGGCGGCTCCGGGTTGTAGCGCATCGCGAACGCCTCGCTGTGGCGAATGATGGGCGTGCCGCGCAGACGTTTCAACACGCCCACTTGAATCTCGTGTGGGCCCAGGCGAGCGAGCGTATCGAAGCCCTCACCAAAGCTGGCGAAGGTCTCCGATGGCAGTCCTGCGATCAAGTCCACGTGCATGTGCGCCTGAGTATGGGCGTGCAGCCAGCGGATGTTGTCTTTGGCTTTGTCGTTGTTTTGCTTGCGCGAAATGTGGCCCTGCACGGTCGGGTTCCAGGTCTGAATGCCGATCTCGAATTGCAGCGTGCCTGCGGGGAATTTCGCGATCGTGTCTTTCAGCTTTTCTGGCAGATGATCGGGTACCAGCTCGAAGTGCGCAAAGCAGGGATCATCTGGCTTGGCGTTGATCCGTTCGAGGAAAAAATCAAGAATTGCCAGCGAGGTTTTGATATTCAGATTAAACGTGCGATCGACGAACTTGAAGGTGCGCGCACCGCGGTCGTAGAGCTTGGCCATTTCGGCCAAAAAGCGCTCGGTGTTGAACGGCTCGGCCGTCTTGTCGAGCGCCGACAGACAGAATTCACACTTGAACGGACAGCCGCGTGAGGCTTCGACATACAGATGCCGTCTAGCTATGTCCTCGTCGGTGTAGTAGTCGTAGGGCAGCTTTAAATCATCCAATTCAAAAACTTCGCCAACGTGAATTTTCATCAGCGGTTTGGGCCCGTGTAGCAGCGCTCGGGAAAGCTTGTTTAACGTGACGTCCCCTGGGCCGGTAACCACGTAATCGACCAGCGTGAAAATGCGCTGCTCGGCCGTCTCATAGCTCACCTCTGGCCCGCCGATCACCACTTTAATCTGCGGCGCAACCGCCTTCAGCATGGCGATGAGCTTGGTGGTTTCTTCAACATTCCAGATGTAGACGCCGAAGGTCACGACCTTTGGTTGCAGCGCGAGCAATTGCTCCACCAGCACTTCGGTTTTGCTGCCAATCACGAATTCAACGATCTTGGCATCGGCGCGAAGGTCATCGTCAAGATTAGCGAACAGGTAGCGCAAACCGAGGGATGCGTGGGCGTAACGAGCGTTGAGCGTGGATAAAACGAGAGCAGGCATAACGTAATTATCGGCTGTTAGGGATAATTCAAGGTCTTGGTCCTTCACTCCTCCTCTGCAGTCATTCTCGCGAAGCGGGAATCCAGCGCTGTAAACCACGCATCGCGCGCACCTGACGCTTCGCTTGGCACACGTTCTGAATTCCCACTTCGCAAGAATGACGGCACAAAACGAACCGCATTTGGCTCAATCATGACCTTTAATTACACCCGCCCCTACCCCGGTGGCCGTTCGCCCCTAATGTCCCGAAATGTGGTGTCGACCACCCATCCGCTGGCCGCGCAGGCGGGCCTTTCGATGCTGAAAGCCGGCGGCAACGCCATTGATGCGGTGATCGCTACTGCCGCCGTGCTGACCGTCGTCGAACCTTGCAGCAACGGCCTGGGCAGCGATCTGTTCGCGCTGGTGTGGAGCCCCGAAGACAAGGCGCTGCATGGCCTCAACTCGTCGGGTCGTTCGCCACAGGCGTGGTCGCCAGACACCTTTAAGGGCAGGCAGGCAATGCCCGAGCGCGGCTGGATGACGGTCACCGTGCCCGGCGCGGTCGCGGGCTGGATGGCGCTGTCAAAGCGCTACGGTAAGCTGCCGTTTGCCGATCTGTTGGCGCCCGCCATTGATACCGCTGAGCGCGGCTTTATGGTCAGCCCAATCATCGCCGGTCAATGGGCGCGTGCGGTGCCCATTCTTGAAAACCAACCCGGCTACGCGCAGCACTTCATGCCTAACGGCCGTGCGCCGCTGCCGGGCGAACTGTTTCGTAACCCCGCGCAGGCTGAGTCGCTGCGGTTGATTGCTGAGTCTGAGGGCGAATCGTTCTATCGCGGGCAGCTCGCCGCGCGCATCGTGGCGCACGCCAAAGCCAACGGCGGCCTGATGACGGGCATTGATCTGGCGGCACACGTGGCTGATTGGGTCGAGCCGATTCGCACCAGTTATCGCGGCTATGAAGTTGCCGAAATTCCGCCTAACGGCCAGGGCATTGCCGCGCTGATGGCGCTGGGCATGATGGAAGAGTTTGACGTCAAGTCGCTCGGGCCCAATCATCCCGACTACTGGCATCTGGCGATTGAGTCGATGAAGCTCGCCTTCCGCGACGTGCATGCGCAGGTGGCCGACCCGGCCTACATGAACGTGTCGCCCGCAGCGATGCTGGATCGTGACTTTTTGAAGAGCCGCGCCAAGCTTATCGACATGAAACGCGCGCAGGATTTTTCGCCGAGTGCTGAGCTGCGCGGCGGCACGGTTTACCTCAACGCTGC
Source organism: Burkholderiales bacterium (assembly GCA_014378555.1). Lineage (GTDB taxonomy): Bacteria > Pseudomonadota > Gammaproteobacteria > Burkholderiales > Casimicrobiaceae > Casimicrobium. The sequence continues at coordinate 3,426 of JACMNN010000025.1, forward strand.
CGACGAGAGCGGCATGATGGTGTCGCTGATTCAGTCCAATTACATGGGCTTTGGCTCCGGTATCGTGGTTGATGGCATCTCGCTGCAAAACCGCGCCTGCGGCTTCGTGCTCGATCCGAAGCATCCAAACTGTGTCGATGGCAGCAAACGGCCGTTCCACACCATTATTCCCGGCTTCATCCTAAAAGACGGCCAGCCGCAAAGCGCGTTTGGCGTGATGGGCGGTCATGTGCAGCCGCAGGGGCATTTGCAGACCGCCATTCGCATGATCGACTTCGGCGAAAACCCACAGGCCGCGCTCGACGGCCCACGCTTCCGTGTTGAGCAAGGGCTTGAACTTGATCTCGAAGCGTGGACGCCGAGTGCCGTGCGCGAATCCCTCATCACCCGTGGCCACAAGCTCAAAGAGAACAAAGACAGCTACATGGATTTCGGCTCAGGCCAGATCATCTGGAAAACCGACAACGGTTACATCACCGGCAGCGATTGTCGGCGTGACGGCGGCGCGGTGGGGTTCTAACCGAGTTTTATCGGTAGACAGATCCGGGTGTGCGCCGCGCAAAGCGCGTCGCCCGGCTCGACGCCGTCACTCAAATGACGGCGCGCGAGCAGACGGCCAAGCGCGCCAATGCGCTCACTGCGACATGTCGTTTCGCAGCGCGTCCGACAATTGCGCAAGAACCGGTTCCCAGCAACGCGATGAGTCTTGCCGAAACAAGCGCATGGTGGGCGACCACGCACAGCGCTCGCCAGTGATGCCGTAGCGCCAATCGCCTGCGTGGCGCAACAGTACCCACGTCTTCGCGCCCAATGCGGCCGCCAGATGGGCAGCACCGGTATCGATGCTGATGACCAGATCAAGGGTGTCGATGAGTGCGGCCATTTGCGTGAATTCGACAGTGTCCGCCGTCCAGTCGATCACGTTCGCTGCGTTGAGCGCGGGCGCGCCGTGTTGCAACGAGAGCCAGGTGATGTCGGGATGTGATGCAACGAACCGGCTGATCAAACGTGCCGGGATAGAGCGGTCGGCCATCTGGTTGTCTTGACCCGCTAGTTGGCCTTGCCAGACTAGGCCGACGCGCGGCTTGGCAACTTGCGCTAATGGCTGTGAATCAAGCCGAGCTTGCCATGCCGCCACATCGCTTTCACGCGTCCGCAAAAACCGCTCGGGCGCTGGCAAATTTTCAAGCGTAATGCCGAGCGCCGATGGCAGTGACCACAACGCGGCCCAACAATCAAACTGCAGTGCCTCATGCTCACCGATCGCGATCACTTGCACATCAGCGAACGATTGCTGCATCAACGCGACTTGCGAGTGTGGCACCGCAAACGTCACGGCTAATCCTCGCGCGACGACCAACGGTACAAATCGCGCAAACATAAACGTGTCGCCGAGGCCTTGCTCGCACATCAACAAAATCCGCTTGCCGTGCGACGCTTCACCCTTCCAGATGGGCGCGTCGGGAAGCTTGCCGGGTGGTTGCGTTTGTGGAAATTTGAGCCGCAATTCGTAGTCGGCAAAGCCCTGCGCGTAGTCCCCTTTGGCGAGTAGCGAAAAGGTGCGATTCCAGCGCGCGTAATCGAAGCTAGGCGCGAGTGAAAGAGCTTTATCGAAGGCGGCGAGCGAGCCGTCGATGTCGTTCATTGAGCGCAAGTTAAAGCCCAAATTGTTCAACGCACCGACGTGCTCCGGGTTGATCGCCAAAGTCTGTTCCGCAGCCCAGCGGCCGTCATCGTAACGACCCGAACTCCATGCCGCAGCGCTAACGTTACTAAAAAATTCCGGCTCGTTATGGGTTAGTTTTAACGAGCGCCACATCAGCTCGAGTGCTGCCGACGGCTGCCCCGCCTGATAGTGCGACAAGCCCGCGAAGTGCAACGCCGTGGCGTTCTCGGGCTGTTGTTGCAAGATCTGACTGTAGCGCTCCACGGCGGAAGCGATATTGCCGGCTTCGTGTAGTTGCAGTGCTTCACTCAGCAACGCATCCACGTCGATCGTTGTGGCGGCGAGCGGCGCAGCACTAATTTTGCCGTGACATTCTTTGTAGCGTTTGCCGCTGCCGCACGGGCACGGATCGTTGCGCGATGCGGGCGCTTTGAATGGGGCGGCTATTTGTGCGGCGGGCGCGGGTTGCTTTAGCGCATCGAGTCGCACCCGCAGTTCTGTCGATGGTGGGTCGTTGGGCAACAGCGCAAGTCTTCGTGCGACGAACGCTTGCGCCACGTCCGTGCGCTTTAAATCGACCAGATTTTTAGTGAGTGCACCAAAGCCCAAGCCCTGCGCAATCGCGTCTGGTGCAGTGCGCGCAAAGGCGGTCAACTCAGCGTCGTTCAGCACCTGCCAAAAATTGAACACGCCATGAAAGCCCAGCGTCCGCCCCAGCGGTCGGCCTACGTCAAACGCAAATCGATCCGCGACGCGTTCATCGGCAAACGCAATGCCGTAGTTTGTTTCGAGCACGTCGCGATGTCGAATGCAGATCGCGGTGTCCTCGTTTTCGTCTGGCGTAAGGGCGAACTCGGGGTTTGTCAGCGCGTTGAGTAATCGCTTGGAGCGTAGCGAAAACCCGCCATTACCGACCCGAAAATCGCCTTGCTGGTGCGGCCATTTGGCGCCGATGTAATCGTAGTTCCAGAACTCATCGGCCCACGCGTTGCCGTTGATGATGAAGCCATCCCACTGCACCACCAACACGTAATCGGTGTCGATGTACGCACCGAGTTGTTTGAGTACGAACTGGGAGTACGCGGCACGTGATCGGATCGACGCGATCTGCACCACCTCAATGCCGTCGAGTTCAAGCGCGACATCGGTCAACAGCAACACGCGAGCTACGGACAGCTTTGCCATTGAGCGGGAAAGCGCGTCGGCAGCGAGCTGCGGGTAGGCGCAGTCGATGGCGACGAGGGTGATTGCGTGAGCGGTGTTCATCACCGCATTATTGGCGCAATCGCCGCCTCAAAAGTCGCGCTCATTGCAGGCCCTCATAAAGCAAGCGAGCACCCAACAGGAACAAACAGGCCAGCGTCACGCGGCGAAAAATTAGGTCGTTGATCACGTTGTTGAGCCGCACTCCGAGCCACACACCAATCGGCGCAAATGGCATCAGCACCAACGCGGTGCCCATATTGGCCATATTCAATTGGCCAAGCAGTGCAAACGGGATTAGTTTCACCGCGTTTACCACCGTGAAAAAAACGATGGTCATTGCCATAAATTCGGTGCGCCCCAACTGCTTTGGCCACAGATAAATAGTGATGGGCGGCCCGCCCGCGTGAGCGAGCGTGGAGGTGAAGCCTGAGAGCCCGCACCACACCCACGGCCGCAAAAATTCCGGCAGCCACGTCTTCAGATTGCGCAGTGCAGGCACCAGCTGGTACAGCGAAAACGCAACCGAGATTGCGCCAAGCAACACCTTGGTCTTATTGACCGAAAGACTGTTAAAACTTAACGCGCCAATGGCAATGCCGAACAGCGCGGGCAGCAACATCACCTTGACGCCACTCCACGACCACTTGCCGCGATAAGCGCGCAACCCCAGCAGGTCCATCACGCACAAAATGGGCAGCATAATGCCCGCCGCGACGCCCGGTGCAATCACCTGACTCATCATCGGTACGGCCACGCCGCCTACGCCCGCGCCGAGCCCGGTTTTGGAGATGCCGGTGATGATGACCGCGGGAATCGCCCAGGCATAAAACCAGGGGTCGGTGATGAAGATCACGCGCTAGCTTTTTGCTGTGCGAAGCAACTGCCCAATGCGCCGATTAACGCGCGCAATGGCCGCGTTGGCGGCGGCGCTGTACTTTGCCATGCGCAGAAATCCGTGCGGTAACGAATCAAAATCGTCGTGCTGCGCATCAATGCCTGCGCCGCGCAAAGTGTTGACGTAATTGACCCCCTCATCGCGCAGCGGATCGCGACCGGCGGTGATCACATACGCAGGCGGCAAGCCGGCGTGCGAGGCGGCACGCGACGGTGCGACGCGGTAGTCGTTCACAGCGTGATCGTCGCCGACGAATTGCTGCCAGTACCACTGCATATCCATGCGCGTGAGGCCGGGGCCCGCAGCAAAACTTTGGTAGCTACCGGTCGCAAAGGTGGGCTCAATGCACGGATAAATCAGCGCCTGCAACGCCACATGAAAACTGCCCGCATCGCGCGCGCGAATCGCCGTGACCGCGGCGAGATGCGCGCCCGCGCTGTCACCGGCCAGCGCGATAGGCGTGCCTGCATCGGCGTTGATGCGGTCAGCAGCAACCGCTACGGCTGCCTGATAGCAGGCGTCGGTCAATGCCTTCCAGTGCGTCTCAGGAGCAAGCGGATAGTCGATGCTGACCACCAGCGCGTTGGCCTCATTGGCGAGCCGTGCGCAGGTTGGCATGTGGGTGTCGTTGTCGCCGACCACCCAGCCGCCGCCGTGAAAATAAATAATCGTGGGCACTGGCTCGTCGCTACCGTCGTGGCCGTAAAACAAGCGCGCCGGCACCTTGCCTGCTTCGAGTTCAAGCGTCACGTCATTGATCGTCACATTGCTTGGCAGCGGCGTTTTGCCAAGCCCGCAC
>JACMNN010000161.1 GCA_014378555.1 Burkholderiales bacterium
CGTTTTCTCAGTGATCGCGCCAGCCTGGCAGACCGGATCGCCGTTGCGGCCAGCTTGCCGACCGGTTTGTTTCTGGCACAGCTGCTGCGCCTGGTTCAGCGTGCGCGGCTGCGAGAGCGGCTCACATGACACACCTCCTGCACTTGCAGGGTCGGATTTTTTGCGGGCTTGCGCTGGTAACAATGCTCGCCAGCCTAGCCGGGTTCAAGTTGGCGGCGCTGCACGAACTGCTTGTTGCGGCCGCGCTGCTGTCGCTGCTTGGTATGCCCCATGGCGCGCTCGACGCGGTGTTTGGGCGCAAGCTGTTTGGCATAAAAAGCTACAGCGGATGGGCCGCTTTTGCGTTGTTCTACGTTGGCCTGTCCACAGCGGTCGTGGGCGTCTGGTTTTTTTTGCCGACGCCTTTCTTGTGTGCTTTTTTATTGGTCTCTGCACTGCACTTTGGCGGCGATCCAGCGGCAAACACTTCAACGGTCGTGCGCTGCCTATACGGCGGCGCTGTGATCGTATTGCCCGCGCTTTGGCATGGCCCCGAGCTTGAGCACCTGCTGGGGCTGGTTGCGGGCCCGACCAGTGCTGCGTGGGTAGCGCCGGTATTGCAGCAACTTGCAACCCCGTGGCTTGCGGCAACTTTAATGGGCTGTGTGTGGCAGGCCAGATCGGCGCGGTTTATGGGGCGCGAGACGGCGCTCGAGATGGCAGCGCTGGCGGCACTTTCAGTGGCGGCGACTCCATTAGTTTCGTTTACAGTTTATTTTTGCGCCATGCATAGCCCGCGCCACATCCTGCGCACGGTCTCAAGCCTACCCGCCATCGAAGCCCGCAGCGCGTTGCGGCTGGCGCTATGGCCTACTCTGGCGGTATTCGCCGTGATGGCGTTGGGCGGCTGGTTGTCGAGTGGCAGGCCACTCCAGCCGGCCATCATGCAGCTGGTCTTCGTTGGTTTGGCGGCCTTGACGCTGCCGCACATGCTGCTGCTGGAGCGAAGCCGCCGAGCGCAACCGCCAGGCAACCGCCGATAATACGGCGCACTGCGCGCAACTGAACAGACAAATAGCCGCGTCGAGGGCAGCCCCGCCGGTCAATGTACCGGGCGTTTTTTGCATAGAAAAAAGACGCGCTGCTGCCCATTTAGCCCACCTTTTACGGACCCGCATTATGAGCGGAGCTTGATTTATGAAACCTGCGACCCGCAGCACTGACGCCTCTATTGACGGGCTTTATCGAATTGCCACGGTATCCACACTGACCGGCATTCCGGTGTCGACCATCCGCGTCTGGGAGGCGCGTCACGCCGTTGTGCAGCCCGAGCGCAGCGCGGGCAACGTGCGCTTGTACCGACGCGCCGACATTGAGCGCTTGGTACTAATCAAAGCGGCTGTCGAAGCGGGGCACGCAATCAGCACCGTGGCCTCACTGAGCAACGAACAAATTAAAGCCCGCTTTGCGAGCGCACCGGAGCTAGCGTTGACGGTAAGTCATGGTTGTTGCCGAGTGCTAGTTTCTGGCGCTGCACTGGCAGGCGTGCTCGAAACCGCATGGCGGACACGTTCTGACGTGCGGGTGCAGGATGTGTTGCCGACGCTTCCAGCAGCCGAACTTGAGGCTATGCCGTCGATCGACGCTGTGATTGTTGACGCGCCGGTAGCGAACGGCACTCTGCCAGCGGCCCTGCAACGGCTCCGCGCGGCGACCAACGCGGCGGTGGTCATCGTGGTCTACGGGTTCGCAAGCCGTCAGGTTCTGGCCCGCCTCGATGCCGGAAATTTCATTGCACTGGCCGCGCCCACTGACCCTGCTCAACTCGCGCGCATCTGCCAGCTTGGCTTGGCGACAAAGCCCGCGCCGCCGCCAGCCTTCTCGCAGCTGCTGATGCATTCAACGGCGCCGCAGCGCTACAGCGATGCGTTCCTTCATCAACTTAGCCAAATGCCGCAAAAAATTCAGTGTGGATGCCCGAATCATCTCGCCGATCTGCTGCTGAAACTCATTGCATTCGAGCGCTACAGTCTCGAATGCGAAAGCGCCAATGCTCAAGACGCGGCGATGCATGCGACGATGTACAACGCCAGCGGTCATTGCCGAGAACTTCTCGAGGAGGTGCTGCGTCGCGTCATGACACATGAGGGCATTCCTGAGCCTAAGGAGTAGCTCATGGCCAACAGTAGCTCGCCTGCAGCAGCGCCTCAAACCGCCAATGCAGGTGCGTTTGAAAGCTTGACGTTGCTACTGGCGAAACAGGCGGGGCCGGGTCGCGCAGCGCAAACCAAACCTTGAAGCAATACGGTTTGGCTTACCGGAGCGAGTGCTTAAACAAGACTCACCAACACGTAGCCTGCGGCAGCAATGTGCGCCAGCGTAATCACCACTGACAGCGCATGCAGCGTTTTGAATTTCGACCGCTGGCCGCGATCGGTTGCGAGGTTGATTGCAGGCATTAAAAGTTGCCGGGTCGCAACCGTTGTGACGGCAATCATTGCCATCAAAAATGCCGCCAACAAATTATGGCGCCATAGCAATGCAGACGCCAATGCGGCCGTCACAATTACAAACAGATAGAACAGCGGAAAGGCACGGCGCAGGGTTATGCCAGCGGTTTCGGCTGGTAGCGCCGTAAAAAGAAAGGCTGCAAAGCCGAATGAGTAAAGTGTCATTCCACCGAACAGAAGACTGGTGGTCAATACTGCTAACGACAGGATCACTGAGGGGGTGCTTTCAAAATAAAAAAAGTCACTGAATTGTGGCGATCGACAGTGCGCACGCGAGGCGGGCAAGCGGCTGCCGGATCACGCAACTGGATCGTCAAACTCCTCTTCAAATCATAGCGGCAGACCCTTCTGTTCAGCTGTCACATCGGCAGCGCAATATCACACAGCTTTTCGCCCGATCCTTTCCGACATCGTCCTTGTGTCGCTGCTGCGTTCGCCAACGCACCGACAGTTGAAGCGAGTTCGGGCACACTACGGGTGTTGCGAAGCCTGTCAATTTGACGGGCGACACTCAGCGGATAGATAAACAAAGGAAACCATGCAAGTCTTGCTCCACGCCGACCCGAACACCGATGGACGTCACAGAATGCAGGAACATTTAGAGCTAGTGGTCAAGGATGCTCTGGGCCGTTTCGGAGAGCGCATCACGCGCGTCGAGGCGCACTTGTCCGACGCGAATAGCCAGGCAAAAGCCGGCCCCGACGACATCCATTGCACGCTGGAAGCACGCGTTGTGGCGATGGACCCGATTGTGGTCAAGGATCACGCCGGTAGCGCGCATCAAGCCATCGACGGCGCAGTGCGCAAACTCAAGCGTGCCGTGGCCAGCGAACTTGAAAAGCATGACCCGCGCAGTCACCGCACGCGCTCCGATGCGAGCGTCGCAGAGTCTGGCGCAGACCGCGAATCAGGCGACGTCTGAGGGAAAACCGCGGCAACCGCGGCAACGTAGTTAGTTAGGCATCGGTCAGCGTGGACGCCACACGCTGACCGGGAGAGAGCGCACAGTGTGGCGATGGCGTAGCTTCGCACATCAAATCGCCTGTTCACTTGGCGGAATCGTCGTGTTGGAGCATCGTTACGCCCATGTATTTTTCTGGCCACCAATTTCTGCAAGTCCGCAAGGATCCTTGGGCGTTCGCGCTGCGCACCTTGAGCGGATTCCGCGCTAATCAGGGGCTTTTGCTTGCTGGTGCGGTCGCCTACTATGCGCTGCTATCAATCGTTCCCATGCTGATTCTTACGGTTATTGCGCTCTCGCACTTTGTCGAACAGCAGGCGTTGTTGCAAACGCTGGGCCGCTATCTCGAATGGCTGGTGCCCGGCCAGTCACGCGCGATCGTGGCGGAACTCGCGAATTTCTTGGCGCATCGCGATGTACTGGGCTGGGTGTTGCTGGCCAGTATGCTGTTTTTCAGTTCGCTCGCATTCAGTGTGCTTGAGAGCGCAATGTCAGTTATCTTTCATCATCGGGTGTTAATTCGCCGCCGCCACTACCTAATTTCGGCGGCGATTCCGTACGGCTATATCCTGTCACTCGGACTCGGCGTTTTGTTGGTCACGTTGGTGGCGGGCAGCTTGCAGGCGATGGGCAAGCAAGACGTCGAATTTTTGTGGCGCACTTGGTCCCTTGATGGCCTGTCTGGCGCGCTGTTGTACTTGCTCGGCTTCGCCGGAGAAATTTTTGTGCTCACGTCGGTCTATCTGGTGATGCCTGTCGGCCGCCCGTCGTTGCATCACGCGCTGATTGGTGCAGTGGCCGCCGCGTTGTTATGGGAAATTTCGCGCCACGCGTTGACTTGGTACTTCGCAACGTTGTCGCAGATTGGCGCGGTTTATGGCTCGTTGACCACAGCCATTGCTGTGCTGCTAAGTCTCGAAGTTGCAGCGGCGCTGTTGTTGCTGGGCGCACAGGTTATTTCAGAGTACGAGCGCCTCGCCGACCACGCACTGACCGATCCTCCGAAAGGCTTCACGACGCCCGCGAGTTAACTCGTGTTTTTATAGTTCCGCGGGTCGTGTTTTTGTTGACTAGACTGCGCTCTCTCCGCTGAGCGCTCCCGGCAATTTAGGACTAAAGCGACGACTGCGGGGCAGCGGGCCAAGGTTTTACGGTGAACGTTCCATCGTGGTATTCGAGGTAGCCGTAATCCTGCTGCCAGTCTGACATCACCCAGCGTTCGCGCCCTTGTGTGAGCGTGTGGTGCTCGGGTCGGTGGGTATGGCCGTGGATGAGCAGGCTCGCGTTGTGGCGGGCCATGGCGCGGGTGACCGCGTCGGCGTTAACGTCCATGATGGCCATTGCGGTTTTCGATTTGTGCTGATCGCTTTCGCGGCGCAGTTTGCGGGCGATGGCGAGGCGCGCAGAGCGCGGCAATGCGTTGCCGATCACGCGAAACAGGTCGGTGCGCAGCACGCGACGGGCGCGCTGATAGCGGACGTCATCGGTACACAATTCGTCGCCGTGCATCAGTAGCGTTCGGCGACCGCCGAGATCAATTGCAGTTTGCTCGTCGAGCAATGTTGCGCCTGCGGCCCGCGCAAATTCGCGACCAATCATAAAGTCACGATTACCGCGAGCCATGAAAATTTGCGTGCCGTGGTTGGCCAGCGCTTTGAATTGCGCGACAACTTTTAGCGCATAGGCGTCACCGGCAAGCATTGCGTCGCCAAGCCACACATGTAGCAAGTCGCCCAGCACGTACAGTCGGTCTGCGCCGGGTGCGGCGTGCAGCATGAAGGCATCGAACTGCGCCTGCGTGACGGTGTCGCGTTCGCTCAAATGCAGATCAGAAATGAAAATCGCGCGCATCGAATTCACCGTTTAAGTGATTCAAGGCGCGCGATCACGGGGGCCAGTTCCGCTAAAGGATGACGGCTTTGCTAACCGTGACATCTTCCTTTGGCACGTTTTGGTGAAAGCCGGTGGTGGCCGTTTTCACGTTCTTGATTTTGTCGACGGTATCGACGCCATCGGAAACCTTGCCAAACACGGTGTAACCCCACGAACTGCCGGACGCTTCCTTAAAGTCGAGAAAAGCATTGTCAGCAATGTTGATGAAGAATTGTGACGAACCGGAGTGAGGCTCGTTGGTGCGTGCCATGGCGACCGTATACATCGTATTTTTGAGTCCGGCCTTGCTGGTGGCAACACCTTCGTGGGCGATTGGATCACGCCCGTTCTTTTGTTTCATGCCGGGTTCAAAGCCGCCGCCCTGAATCATGAAGCCTTCGATCACGCGGTGAAAAACCGTGTTGTCGTAATGGCCGTCACGAACGTACTGCAGAAAATTGGCAGCGGTGAGCGGTGCGTTGACTTCGTCGATATCGAGCGTGAAGTCGCCGTGATTGGTGGTGAATTTAACTAGCGCCATGTGCTTATTTATTTCTTGGTAATGAGAGTAACTTTTTCGATCACGATCGGCGTTTGCGGCACATCGGACGGGAACATGCCGCCGGCGCCGGTGGGCACATCGGCCATTTTGTCGACGATGTCCATGCCCTGCACTACGCGTCCAAACGCGGTGTAGCCCCAGCCATATTGCTTGCACTGCGGGGGCGGGCTGTCGACCTTGCACGGCGCCGGCACGTTGGCTTTGGCGCTTGACGCGTCGAGCATCGCGTTATCTTTGTAGTTGATGTAGAACTGCGCGGTGGCCGAATGCGGGTCGCCGGTGCGCGCCATCGAGATGCTGCCACGATCGTTTTTAAGACCTGCTTTTTCTGCCGCCTCGCCTTCGTTGACGATGGCTGCGCGTGTTTCCTTTTGTTTCAGGGATTTGTCAAAACCGCCGCCTTGCGCCATGAAGTCTTTGATGACGCGGTGATACACCGTGTTTTCGTAAAAACCGGACTTGACGTATTCGAGGAAATTAGCGACCGACTTAGGCGCGGCCACGGGATCGAGCTCGATCACGATGATGCCCAGGCTTGTTTTCATTTCAACGCGCGGCTTAGCGCTTGCTGGCGCCGATACTGCCGATGGTTTTGCGACTTGTGCGTAAGCGAGTGAAAGCGCGAGTGTCGAGGCACCGAGCGCCATGAATTGAGCTAATTTAGTCATAGTTTTCATTTCGGAAAAATCAGGCAGAGCCTTCGTAGATGATCTGCCAGCGACCGTCGATCAATTGCCACAGTTGGCGCTTGCGAGTCTGGCCGTTGAGGTTGTTACTCTGATAGGTTTGGTCAAAAGTGACTTCGACAAGTGCCTTTTCGCCAGGATATTGCACTGCCGAGATATTCGCGAGCTCAACTTTGGACCATGTTTTGCCGGCATTCAACGCGAGCTTCTGTTCGCGCCATTCGGGCAGTCGTTGCGTGTCGCTGACGAACGTCGGCGCGTAGTGCTGAAGGTAGCGCGGTGCATCCAGCGCTTGCCAGTCGCTGCGCCACCGCTCAACGGCTGTCAGCAGCGCATGAGATTGTTTGCCGGCGACGTCTTTGTCAACCCAATCGATGCTCTGGGCGATGATGAATGATGTCTTACCCGGCGCGATGAACTTTTCGATCAGCTTAAGATCTGGATTTGACACCACCACACAGCCGTCGCTTGAACGCGGTGCGCGGGCATAGGTGTCGCTCGGCACGCCGTGTAGCCAGATACCAAAGCCTTTTCTGCCTTGCATCCGATCCCAAGCGTTAGGATAGTCCAGCGGAAAGGCGCCCGCGCCGTACAGGTCGGTGAGTTTCTCTCTGGAAATAGAGCCGAGCAGGGTGTATGCGCCCAGGGGGGTGCGCTGGTCGCCTTCGCGCGCTTTACCGCCGCCCGCCTTGCCCATCGTTGCGTAAAAGTCGGCAACTCGAACCAAGCGACCATTTTCATTGGCCAGCACATAAAGTCGTGACTTGTTGACGTCCACAGCGAGCGCGAACGGCTGCACGGCCGGCACGCGCCAGAAGTTGGCGGGGATTTGCTCAGGTTTGAATGCGTCTTTCTCACGCTGCACTCGTGCTGAGGCCTCCGCGCGAAGCCCCGAAAGAGAATCCGTTTGCTGCACATGCTGCGTCGCAGCAGAATTGCCCAAATTGACAATCGCCCGCGATTTAGCAAGCCATAAATCACCTTGAACCAAGTGCGCAAGGCGGTAGTTTGGGTAACGCTCCAACAACTCGCCGATTGTTTTGCGCGCAGAGTCAAGCTGCGTCAGCCGAATCTCACGCAGCGCTTTGAGCAGCAAGGTCTCCGCATCGTTGTAACCAAACGCGCCGCCACCAATCACGCCCGTGGGCAGCGAGACTAGCCCGACCACCAGCATGCATTTGGCGAAGGTCGCCAGCGGCTTGTGGTTGGCGCGGGGTGGCGCGAAAAGGGGGCGTAAACGCATCATTTAAACAAATCTAGCCCACGCGCTCGCGCGCGATCAGCCACGTGCCACCTTCTTTGACCATCGTCAGCGTCTTGCGTGAACGCGTTTGCAGCGAGTCCGAGTCGTACGCTTGACGGAACGTTACTTTGGCTTCGGACGCGGAGGTCATCTCGACGGTCGCGCCAAGCACTTCAACTTTTATGCGTTTCGGGGTGGTAATGCGCTCGCGGCGCAATCCGCTCCACGTCGCGCGAGACGAGCCGTCTTCCGGTTTGAATGACTTTGAGTAGGACGCCAGATAGCCGTCAGGATTTTTGCCGGCCCAATCTTTGGCCCACTTGTTCACGGCAGCAAGCACTTCTGCGTTGACCCCGTTGCGCAGTGCCTCGCCGCTGACGTCTGGCGCAGCGGGTTTTGTCGCCACGGCAGGCGCCGGAGCGGCGGTCGGTGTCGGTGACGGTGATGCTGCGGGAGCCGCCGGCTTGACTGCGGCAACGCTAGCAACGGCGGGTGCTGCAGCGGGGGTTGGCGCTGGCGCTGCGGCGGCAGGTGCCGGCGGACGAGGTAGCGCTGGGGTGTTGCTAGCGACGGCGGCGACCGGAGCGCTGGTCATGCCGGCCACTGCAGTGGGTGCGCGCGGCGCGGTGTTCGCTTTAGGGTTGGTCGAGAACAGATCGCGCACAAGATTTAGCTTGGTCGAGACGGTGCCGTTCCCTTTGTCGAGCTGCAATGCTTTGTCGTAGGCCTGACTGGCGAGCTTGGCGTAGATGTCGCCCAGGTTTTCATGAGCAGTGGAATAGCTCGGATGCGTCTGTATGGCCAGCTCAAGGGCTACGCGGGCTTTTTCGTATTGCCCTTTCGAACTGTAAAGCACGGCCAGATTGTTGTAGGGCTCGGGCAATTCTGGGAAGTCTTCAGTCAGCGCCTGGAAGGTGACGATCGCGTCGTTGGTTTTGCCCAGCTCGGCTTGTGCAAGGCCGCGAATAAAGCGCCCGACGGCGTCTTTTGGCTTGGAGGTCAGGTAAACGTTCACCCGATCCAGTGCAACCTGCGCCTGACCGGCTTTCAGCAGACGGTTTATCTCCTGCAAGTCGGTCGTTTGCGCCGCCGCTGCGCCGCAAAAAACGAGCAGCGCCGCAGCGAGCACGACTGGCCATAGGCCACGCGGATTGCGGTTGCGGTACAAAAACATTCTGGTCTATTCCCCTTAGCTCGGATGCAATGTTAGTACGTTGGCCACACCGATGGTTCCTACGGAAGCCGCGGTGCTACCGAAGCGCGTGTTAGTCAGGTGGGCGTGTCGCGCAAACGAAGCAAGGCGTCGTCGATCAAGGCACGGGCAATCGAGATGCGCGGTGGCAATTGCGGTAGGTTTCCGGCGTCAAACCAGTCGGCCTCCACGATTTCGTGGCCATCAGGTTTAAGCTCGCCGCTCACGTATTCGGCGGTAAAGGCGATCATCAGCGAGTTTGGGAACGGCCACGACTGCGACGCAAAATATTTCGGCTTTTCGACTTCAACGCCGACTTCTTCGCGAACCTCGCGATGCACTGCGTCCTCAATGCTCTCTCCCGCCTCCAGAAAGCCGGCCAGCGCGCTGAATCTGCCCGGCGGAAAGTTGACGTTGCGCGCCAGCAAAATTTGGCTGCCCCGAGTGACAAGACACATCATGGCCGGAGAAATGCGCGGATACGAGGCCAACTTGCAAGCGGGGCAGCGGCGCACACGCTCGCTTGCGTCACGCTCGGTGGGCGTTGCACACGCGCCGCAATACTTATGACTGCGATTCCACTCTAGAAGCTGGCCAGCACGTCCAGCAATGGCCACCAGATCGTCCGCCATCACCCCGAACAAGCTGCGAACACTGGTCCAACGCGCGCCCGAGGGTGCCGGCGCATCGAGAGCGAGCGCCTGAGTCACGACCAGCTGACCATTCCAGCGACCCACCACAATCGCATCAACAGAAGTGTCTACGTCGACAACGTCAAACGGCGAGACGCCCGTTTCTGTAACCAGCAACTCATGGCCCCGAAAGCATAGTTTCAACGTGCCGGTTTCGCTGGGCCATTGAGCGCTGGTGGCGGGAATTAAAACAAAATTGTGTGGTGTGGAGAGCATCAACCAATTATCGATCAGGGGCGGTCATTCCGAATTTCCTTTTTCCCTCGGTATTGGCCCACGACGATAAAATCATGGCTTAACGCCTATCGCAGAAGCCAAATATGACCGTCGAAGACCTGATCAGCGAACTGAAGCCTGCCATTACGATGGCCAAGATTAAGGTCTTGGAACTTCGGGGGTTACTTTGAATACGACAAAAAGTCGCAACGCCTACTTGAAGTCAACGCCGAGTTAGAGAGTCCCAAAGTCTGGGACGACGCCAATCGTGCGCGCGAGCTGGGCAAAGAGAAGCGTCTGATCGACGACGTTATCTCTCACATCAACACGCTCACGGCGGACTCGCAGGGTGCAGCGGAATTGCTGGAACTCGCCGTGATGGAGGGCGACGAGGCGACGTTGTTAAGCCTTAAACCCGACGTTGCCAAAATTACCGCAGTACTGGCTGAGCTTGAATTCAAACGTATGTTTTCGGGCGAGCAGGATGTGTCAAATTGCTTTCTGGACATCAATTCGGGATCGGGCGGCACCGAGGCGCAGGATTGGGCGCAGATGCTGTTTCGCATGTATTGCCGGTACGGCGAAC
This sequence comes from Burkholderiales bacterium, assembly GCA_014378555.1. GTDB lineage: Bacteria > Pseudomonadota > Gammaproteobacteria > Burkholderiales > Casimicrobiaceae > Casimicrobium. The sequence continues at coordinate 10,500 of JACMNN010000161.1, forward strand.
GGCGCGGTTTCAAGGTGGAAATTCTTGAACAATCTGACGGTGATGTAGCGGGCCTTAAAAGCGGGTCGATCAAGCTCACCGGTGATTATGCGTACGGATATTTGCGTACCGAGACCGGCATTCATCGACTGGTTCGCAAGAGCCCGTTTGACAGCAATGCGCGTCGCCACACCTCGTTTGCCTCGGTGTTCGTGTACCCGGAAGTCGACGATTCGATCGAAATTGACATCAGCCCGTCCGATGTGCGCACCGACACGTTTCGCGCCAGTGGGGCAGGCGGTCAGCACATCAACAAAACTGACTCTGCGGTTCGCCTGACCCACATCCCCACCGGAATCGTGGTGCAATGTCAGGACGGTCGCAGCCAGCACAGCAACCGCGACGTCGCCTGGAAGCGCCTGCGGTCGCGGCTCTACGAACACGAGCTGCGCATTCGGCAGGCCGCGCAGCAAAAGCTCGAAGACACCAAAAGTGACATCGGCTGGGGGCACCAAATCCGCAGCTATGTGCTCGACCAGTCGCGCATCAAAGACTTGCGCACCAATCACGAGACCGGCAACACGCAGGCTGTTCTCGATGGCGACCTCGATCCATTTATCGAGGCGTCGCTTAAAGCCGGTGCTGAGCTAAGCGCGGGCGAGGCGTAAATGCCAGCGACCGAGCGCGTCGGCTTATCCGATGCGCTCGAACATGGCTAAGGCGCCAATAGCTTTTCTCGCGAAATGCCTCAAGCAGCGCTTCTCCGCGCCGAAATAGCAACTAGCGACTTCGGCATAAAAAGCGGCTCTACCCTCGTAAAATGGTGCTATCAGCGAAAAGCTAATGCCGCTTTTACAACAAAGCTGTCGCGCTAGGCCTGTGTAATTTGTGCAGCCTAGCCACACAGCGTTGTGCAGATTTATTGTGTGCTCGCCGTGCGAACGCCTAGCGTTTTCCCGTGCAAACGCTGCTCGTCATGCCCGTATGCTCGGTTGTTGGCAGTTGATCGTCAGCCCGTCCGCCATTCAGTAGCGCGCCAACGATCTGGCATGCCGACAAAAAAGGAGAGAACATGAGTAAGAATAGTTTCGTTGTTACGGTAGTAATGAGTGCGTTGGGTGCGCTGGGGATTGCGATGGCGGGCGCGGCGGTCGCGCAAACCACGATGAAAATTAGCATTTCGATCGCACAAAATTCGCATCAAGGTGTGGGCATCGATACCTTCGCCAAAGAGGTGGAGCGGCGCACCGGCGGGCGCTATAAAGTGCAAACCTTTTACTCTGGCGCATTGGGCGCGGAGCGCGAATCGATCGAGGCGACTCAGCTTGGAACTCAAGAGCTCACGCTCACCTCCACCGGCCCGGTGCCCAACTTCGTGCCGGAAGTGCGCATTCTCGACGTGCCGTTTTTGTTTCGCGATTACGCCCATGCTCGTTCGGTGCTCGACGGCCCGATCGGCCAGGAAATGCTTGCCAAATTTGACGCTAAGGGTTTGAAGGCGTTGGCGTGGGCCGAGAACGGTTTCCGCCACATGACCAACAGCAAGCGCGCCATCAACGGCCCGGATGATTTGAAGGGGCTCAAAATGCGCACCATGGAAAATCCGGTGCATATTCAGGCTTATAAGGGCTTCGGCATCAACCCCACCCCGATGGCGTTTACCGAAGTGTTCATGGCGTTGCAGCAAGGCACCGTGGATGGGCAAGAAAATCCGCTGTCGGTGATCACCGCGGCGAAGTTTGAGCAGGTGCAAAAGTATCTCTCACTGACCGGGCATGTGTATTCGCCAGCCGTGATCCTGATGAACAAAGGCAAGTTTGACGAGCTGACTTCCGCCGACAAGCAACACTTCATCGATGCCGCCAAAGAGGCCGCAAAGGCCAATCGCGCTCGTGTCGACCAAGATGAAAAAACCGCCGTTGCCGACCTGCGCGCGAAGGGCATGCAGGTGATTGACGTGGTGGATCGCAGCAAGTATCAGGCTGCCTTGACCCCGGTTTATGCCGAATTTGCCAAGCAGTTTGGCCAAGCTAATCTTGATCGCATTAAGACTGCAAAGTAGCCATCACGCAGAATAAAAAAAGGGCCGCATTGCGGCCCTTTTTTATGCGCGGAAATCACGCTTGCTACTTGTAGCCAAACATCGATGGAAGCACCGTCGAAATCCACGGAATCGTTGAGATCAAAGCCAGACACACTAGCTGTGCCGCGAGGAATACCCACAGCTCTTTGGTCATGCTCGCCAACGACACTTTCGCCACCACCGAGGTCACCGCTAACAAGCCACCTACTGGGGGTGTCACCATGCCCATGGTCAAATTTACGATCACCACGATGGCAAATTGCAGGTCGTTGATGCCCATCGCATGCGCAATAGGGGCCAGAATCGGCACCAGCACCAGTAGCCCTGGCAGCGGTTCGATGAAGATGCCAAAGATCAACAGCATCACGTTCACCACCAGCATGAACATGATGGGCGACAACTGCATGCCAACGATCCATGCGCTCAGATCTTGCGGCACGCGCGACACCGTCAGCACCCATGCGAACGCAGCCGACATCGACACGATAATTAGCACCGAGGCGGTCATCAATGCTGATCGCGACAGAATGCCGGGTAGCTTGTCCCAAGTGAGCGTGCGATAGATTACGCGACCGGCAAAGATGGCGTAGAACACAGCCACCACTGACGCTTCGGTCGGAGTAAACGCGCCGCTGGCAATGCCGCCGAGGATCAGCACCGGCATCAACAGCGCTGGAAGCGCGCGCCAGGTGTTCATCCAGAATTCGCGTCGCGATGGTCGATAGTCGGAGCTGCGATAGCCGCGCTTGGTTGATACGTAGTGGTTGATGCCCATCATCGCCAGCGCGATCACGATTCCCGGCACCACGCCCGCCAACATCAGCGCGACCGGGCTCACCTCTGGGTACACCAGGGCGTAGACAATCATGCTGATCGAGGGCGGAATAATCGGCCCTAATATCGCGGTGGCCGCAGTGAGCGCGGCCGCATATTCTGGGTGATATCCATCCTTCCGCATCATGCGAATCATGATCGCGCCGGGGCCCGCCGCATCAGCCAACGCAGAGCCGCTGATGCCCGAGAAAAACGTCAACGTCAAAATATTGGTGTGCCCGAGGCCGCCACGAAATCGTCCAACAAACTGCGACGCAAATCGCAACAGCACCTCGGAGAGCGCGCCGCCAGTCATTAATTCTGCAGCCAAAATGAAGAACGGCACCGCCATAATCGCAAAGATGTCGATGCCGCTAAACATGTATTTCGGCAATGCAATCAACGGGATCGTGCCCTGCCACAGCACCGCCAGCAACGCACCACCGCCCAGCGCAAACGCCACCGGTACGCCGATGGTCAGCAGCACGACAATGCCGATAAATAGAACAGTGATCATATCGACGCCGCCGAATCCGCATCAAATTCGGCGTCGGCCAACACCGCTTTTTCGCGTACATAACCGCGCATCATGATGAGCGCATGCACGATGAGCAGCGCAAAGCCCACCGGCATCGCTAAATACACCGCACCTACCGGAATTTCCATCGCGGCGGTCGTCTGCCCCCAAGTGAAACTTGAGTAACGAATGCCCATGATCAGCATGAACAGAAAGAACGCCAGCAGCAGTGCGAACACCACACCGCGAATCGCTTTGGCTTGTCGCGGAAACGCCTCCTGCAAATTGTCGATGCCGATGTGACCACCGTAACGAAGCACCAGCCCGGCGCCCAAAAAGGTCAACCAGATCATCAGGAATCGCGACATTTCCTCGACCCACAAGATCGAGGTATCGGTGGTCAGTCGCAACACTACGTTGGCAAACACCATCAGGGCCATAGCCGCCAAAATCCATTGCAGCACCCAGCGATTAATCCGAATCAGCCACCGGTCAAATTTTTCCACCCGACATCCTCCTTGTGCGCGTGCGGCGCGCACTTCTAGGTTCATTATTGCCCAATCCAGAGTCGGCTAGCGTCAAGCAAACTTTCGCTTGCAAGGCTCAACAATTTGCCGATGCGATCAGCGCTA
>JACMNN010000162.1 GCA_014378555.1 Burkholderiales bacterium
CCCACGTTGTCGGCGTGGATGCTGGCGCTGCTGGGGCTGCTGCTCGCCACGTTCGCGGTGCGGGTGCGACGGAACGCTTTTTGATGTTTTAATAAATCATGACACGCGAAGCCGTTCGCTCGAAACCCCGCGTGCTTCGCGAGCGCAACGAGCGAATCTTTGTGCTTGTGCTGGGGATTCAGCCTTGCCGGCCTCCGTCGCGCTGGGCCGCCAGTTGGTCGCGTGCTCGACACCTAAAATCTGGTGTCCGATGTCACCCGATGCTTTCGAGCGTGAATAGACATTAAAGAAATCCATCTCATTGTCCGGAATTACTTGACCGCTTCAGTATGGGTTTAACTGAAAAGCTGAATTGATTTTCAGGTCGCACGCCGTTATCGGACTTGGCTAACAATACCTTTCCCGGGCACGCCTCCGACATGCCATTTTGCAACGTTGTCGCGTGCTCTTCAAAAACCAAATTGCTCCGAAAAACCGGAAGAGCGCATGAAAATCAACCGTCGCCACGTCGTCGCGCAACCCACTCCGGCCCTCCCAGCCAAAGGTCCAGTTGGCGCAGCGGTCGCTCCTCGATGTTCCCCTGAATATCAAGGCCCGCAAGAGCGGTGAATAGGCTACGGAAGCCCACGGTTCGTCCGCCAGTGTTTGTCTGACCAGAGAAGCTTGGCTCGCGTCCGCAGCGGTAATATCCGAACCCACGACTTGCTCAATCACGTCGAGTTTTTGTTGTGCAGTCTGATTTTCGGCGTGAATGATTGACTTAATGTTGATGAGTTGTTCGCGGTACTGTGCAGCCGACTTGATTTGGCGAACTTGCGTTTTGTTGGCGGCTCGGCGAACCAGATCGCTAATGCGGCGCGCAGCGACGTACAGAGTGCTGTCAGTGAGTTCCAGCAAGGTCACGCGAAGGAAGCTCACAATTTCGAGCGCCTGTACGTCATCCTTGCGCCGCTTGGAATCCGACGGCGGACGGGACGCCAGCGCTTGTGCATAGGCTCGCTGCCGGGCAATGGTGATCGAGTCGAGCATCCATTCGTGTGCGCCGAGGTCTTTAAGGAAAGCGATTTTTTGTGTCGCCTCGGCTAACGAGGTCGGGGAATGCCGTCCGACCGCTTTTTTCAACCATTCGAGAACCGTAGAGTCATCGCGCTGCTCGTACATTGCCGCACGACACTTCGCGAGCGACGGAGGCGCAACCGCTGCCTTCACGGCAGAGTGGGCAGATTTTTCGACGTCGGCGTACGCAGCGCGCGCGATATCGCGCAAGGTGCGATCTGCCGGGATCATCACCTTTCGGTCATATAGCCAATGCATTGCATGGTTGACCAACTCATGCACGGAAGCCGCGTCCTTCGCGTATTCCGCGAGTGCACGGCGCAGCTCCGCATCCGACGAGGGGTCAGGCAATTCAAGATTGGCTTGAAGTCGCGCCCACTTTTGGTGGTCATAAAGGGTTTCGCGGCGCTTGTAAATTGAACGCAGCGTCGCGATGCTGGTACCTGTGAGGCTCAGCGCCTCAGAGATATGGCGGAGCAGCGCTTTCGGTACGGCTGCGAACCGATCCAACGGGCGGCCCGAGGCACGCAAAAATAACAGTTGCAGCGCTGGTCCGAGCCGTCGATCAGCCCGAAAACGTTCGCGAATCGCAACAACGTCGTCGGGCAAAAGTCGAAAAAACTGCTCTACGTCGAAGTCAGACAGGTGCCTCGGTAGCTGCTCAGCCCCAATAAAACGCCGATGGTAGGTGAACACAAAGAACCCTCCGACTTGCCGATAACGACCGCCGCTTTCGGCACACCGAGACTACAGCGCTCGGCGAAACAAATTCGCTCAATGAACGAGTAAAAATCAAATAGATGTTCGGCCATGACGCTCTCAAAAAAGCCTCGCGTGCATCCGTCCTGCGCGCTGACAACGGCCACCAGTAGGCTTTTGCGGGTCAAGCGCCACAAACTGCACGAAAACCGAGATCACCCCTTACGAGGAACCATACGTTTGATCCGTCAGTCGCCAACAAGGCCGGCGGTCTGACCAGTGTTTTGGAAAAATCGCTCAGCGGGATTTTTAGGGCGGGAACCACTAACTTTGGGTTGAAGTCTACAAACACGCTCAGCCAGTTACGGCCAATGGAGTGGTGTTCTTATATGCATCCTGCTATGACCCAATCTCTGTGATCGGACAGGCTGCAGGTGGCGAGTTGACAGGTGCCCCCGAATACGCTGGCGTCGCAGCCGGTGTCGCAGGCGAGCACCAGAACCAAGATTTATCAACCCTCAATAATTGTTAGGATTTTTTCATGAAACCATATGTCATTTGTCACATGATGTCCTCGCTTGATGGGCACGCGCTCACAGACGGCTGGGCTCGCCCTTTCAAGAAAAACGCCGGCGCCCTGTACGAGAAACTAGCCCAGACGTTTAAGTTTGACGGGTGGATTTGCGGCAGGGTCACCATGCAGGAAATTGCGCACGGCGATGACTATCCGAAAGGCCTCGCCAAAACACCTATCTCACGCACTCATTACTTTGCCAAGCGCGATGCCGATTGTTACGCCATCTCAATTGACCCTCACGGAAAGGTGGCTTGGAGGAGCAATGAAGCGCTTGATTCGCACGTGGTTTCGGTTGTGACAGAAGCGGTGTCGGATGACTATCTGGCTTATCTGAAATCCATTAACGTGTCCTATATTTTTGGTGGCAAAACAGAAATTGATTTGGTCCAGGTTATTGCAACACTTGCGAGTGAATTGGGTACAAAGCGCTTAATCGTAGAAGGCGGACCCAGCGTGAGCGGGTCTTTCGTAAACGCTGGGCTTGTTGATGAAGTGAGTGTTCTCATCTTGCCGCTGATCGACGGGCGTGGAGACCATCCTGCATCGTTCGAGATCGCGGAGGCTGCTTGGACGAGTCCGACTTACCTCACCTTGACTTCTGCAGATATTCAGGAAGGCGGCAGTGTGTGGCTGCGGTATACAAATCAACTTTGACTGCGCCAGATGTGCAAGTGGTCTTCTGCGAACGTTGGAAAGCATACGCCGTTTGGGCATGCGCGTTGCCATCGGACCATCGTCTGTTTCAAAAATGCAAAACCATGAACCATCAAAGCGTGACTCAGTATGCCAGCCACCAAGCTTTAAAACTTTTGCTGCCACTAATGCGCGCTTGCTGCCCCTGCTTTCTTGCCAAATCGCTCGAAAAAAATTCTAAGCGGGAAAAATTCCGTGCAAACAAGTATCCCGAAAATGAACGAAAAAAGGGAAGATCAAATTAAGACTAATAGTCGCGCAATCACCCACATTGGCCCAGAATCTCGAGATAATAATCTGCACGTTGTAAAGGTGGCAATTCCCGTCTCCGATGGCTCAGAACAGGTCGAGCTGGCCGAACCCAAAAACGCTGCAAATAAAGCTGGCGCACAGACACGGCCTGTATCACCCAAGGACGATTCCCGAGTTTGACATAGAGCTTGACGGCTCAAATTGGATCTTCGTAGGGATACCTGGAACTACCTCTAAACAGTCCAATATTTTGCCCGCACCCCCCTGTGTCAATTTACAACGGCTGGTGACAACGCCGAACAGCGTTTTCGCCAAACTTAATATCTCTGCGAATTTAGCCGATGCTTACGAGTTGCGTTTTGACTTTCTGCACTACTTACAGTGTGCAGTCTGTATCAACAACTCTGCTAGATTGGGGATCGCTCGCGATTTGTTCGATGCAAATTTAACAATCTACCGGGGAGTTTGCTCTTACTAGACAACTACAGCTCGACTGCACATTCAAACTGTGTTTTTTAGCGTATGAAACGTCGAAACCTAGCACCGTCCGACAGCATCGGGCGTTCGCGTCCTACCGAACCCGCCTTGCAGTTTCACGATACTTCTCCAGCCCGATATTCGGTACGCAACCTCCCCAATTTCGCTAGGAAAAAAGTCATGAGTCAATCAAGCTGTAAATTTATTCGCTTACTGTGTGTTGTATGGCTCGCGTCGACTGCGTTTACGTCTGTTGTACACGCGCAGACCACGGCTCCCGCAGCGCCTGCCGCCACGATGCCCGGTATGCCCAAGACCGACATGGCAAATGGGATGATGGGCTCCGATGGCATGAAACAGTCGATGACGATGGGCATGGACGGCATGCAGAAAATGCAGATGACGGGCGACACCGACAAAGACTTTGCGATGATGATGAAGATGCACCATCAGCAAGCCGTCGATATGGCGCAAATGGAACTTGAAGGCGGCAAGTCGCCGGCGATGAAAAAGATGGCAAAGCAAATCATCGCAGCGCAAAAAAAGGAAATCGCTATGTTCGACAAGTGGCTAGCACAAGCGAAGTGAACATTAGTCTCCACTCGGGTACAACTGAAAACCGCAGCCAAATCCTCGAGTGAGAGGGCGCGAACTCCGCTTGTCATTTGGTAGGCGCGCGCGTTGGCCGAAAAAATAGTCAAAACAAGCAAGATCAAGTTTAGTAAGGACATCGCCGGTGTTCTAAAACTCACCGAAAGCGTTTATCAGCCCGTTTAGAGGAAACGGATTACATCGCCCGGGTCATTTACGGTGGGTCAAGCTCCCTTAATTGAATTGTTACTCACCGCGCTGTGTTTTAACCCACCTACAGAAGAAAAAACATGAAAATACTAATGATCTTAACGTCGCACGACAAGCTGGGCGACACCGGAAAAAAGACGGGTTTCTGGCTTGAAGAATTTGCTGCACCGTACTATGCGTTCAAAGATGCGGGCGCTGAGATTCACCTAGCATCGCCTCTGGGAGGTCAGCCACCCCTTGATCCAAAAAGTGACAATGCGGCGTCGCAAACTGCGGCCACTCTTCGCTTCAAAGCCGACGCCGGGGCACAAAACGAATTGGCGCACACGGTCAAGTTGAGTGACATTTCCGCGGAGGATTTTGATGGGGTTTTCTATCCCGGCGGCCATGGCCCTTTGTGGGATCTTGCTGAAGACACCGACTCTATCGCTTTAATTGAGGCGTTGTTTGCAAGCGGCAAACCCGTCGCTGCCGTCTGCCACGCACCAGGGGTGTTGCGCCACGTCAAAACAGCGGCTGGCATGTCGGTACTGAGGGATCGAAATGTCACGGGCGCTAGCAATGGGGAAGAGAAAGACTCCGAGCTCACTGATGTCGTGCCATTTCTGGTGGAAGATATGCTCAAAGCACACGGCGCTCACTACACTCAAATGCCCGATTGGAAGCCCTACATCGTTGAAGACGGTTTATTAATCACGGGACAGAATCCAGCGTCGTCCGAAGCGGCTGCAAAGGCGTTGCTGCTCTTGCTGCACAATCGGGTTGCTGACGACTAGGCGCGCTGCTGGATCGCTGGTTGACGCAGCACCTGCGATCGTGCGACGGCATGCCGTGTTGTCCAATTAAGTAACGCGATTCCACGCTGCGAGAACACCCCAGTTATCGCACACGTCATGCGTAACCCGCGCCGTTGCGCAGAAAACCGCCTAAATAAATCGGCAAAAAAGCCGGCAGAGTTTTATGAGCAGGTTCGCTGACACGACGAACTGTTGTGGCAAACCTCGTTACTTGCGTAGTGCCTAGAGCAGCCACCAGCGCCGAATCGCAACCGCACTATGCCAGCGTTTGGTTGCATCACTGCAAAAAATCCGTGTATATCTGGGTTTTTTTGCAAAAAGCGTTCATAGCTTGCATCTGTTTGGTGAACCTGTACGATTTCCGTTGAGTACCTACAGGACGGAAAATTGAGATGGAATTAGATAGAAGCAAAGCGGGCAAATTGAAGCTCGCTCGTCGGGCGTTTACGCTGGAGTTCAAGGCCGAAGTGGTTCGACACAAGTTAGCGGAGAACCTCACGTTCACGCAAACGGGCGCCAAATTTGACCTTCTGCCGAAGCTTGTGCAGCAGTGGGAGAAGCAGTACCAGGCCGGCGCGTTGACCCAAGATGCGGGACGCCGCACCGTGTCTCCCGAGCAGGCCGAGATTGCTCGCATGAAGGCCGAGAACCCGCGCCTGAAGATGGAGGTATCGATATTAAAAAAAACAGCTGCGTATTTCGCTCGCGAGAGCCTGTGAAATACGCCTTCATCAAGAGCGATTTGGTGGGGGAGTTTCCGCTACCGGTGATCTGTCGCGTGCTGCGAGTGACGCAGGCGGGCTACCACGCTTCGTTGGAGCGTCCCGCCTCATTAATGGCCGTCAAGCGCGACGCGCTCGCTGATTTAATCCGGCGCGTGTTTGCCGCCTTCAAGGGCAAGAATGGCGCGCCGCGCATCTATCGTGAACTCGCTCGGCAGCACGGCTA
>JACMNN010000163.1 GCA_014378555.1 Burkholderiales bacterium
GCGATGGAAGTCGAAGGTCAGGCCGGCGCCGGCATGGTCAAGATCACCCTCACCGGAAAGCACGACTGCAAACGCGTGCAGATCGATGCTGGCGTGATGGACGACAAAGACATGCTCGAAGACCTGATCACCGCTGCGATCAACGACGCCACACGCAAACTCGCGGTGCAAAGTGAGTCGAAAATGGGCGCACTCGGGGCAGGCATGAACCTGCCTCCTGGAATGAAATTGCCGTTTTAGATTTAGTTTGAGCGCGCATCAGCTTTTTGACGGAAGTGCCGCTGGATATGGGCTGGGCGCGGTTAATACCTGTAAGTCGACTCATGCCATTTCTAACTGCTTCACCCAATTGAAATGGGCGTCTCAGCTAAAAGTCAAAAATATTTTTCGCGCGCAAGTCCCTCTACCGCAGCGCGGGAGAGGGTGCCCGACAGGGCGGGTGAGGGCGGTTGATGAGCGCTCCCATCGCGATGCGGCGAGCAAATCCACCGCCCTCACCCTAGCCCTCTCCCGCGCTGGGGGAGAGGGGACAAGACCCGAAGCCGCCGTGGTCGGCGGAGCGCATCTATGACCACCCCCGTCTCCTTCAAAACCCTGATCGACGCCCTAAAAGTCCTTCCCGGCATCGGCCCGCGAGCCGCGCAGCGGATTGCGTTTGATCTGGTGCAGCACAAGCGCGATAGCGCCATCGGGTTGGCCCGTGCTATCGAAGGCGCGCTTGAAAAACTGCGCTCCTGCGAGCGCTGCAATACCTTGTCAGAGACCCCGATCTGCTCGCTGTGTTCGAGCAAACGGCGCGACCCAGCGCTGCTTTGCGTGGTCGAAACGCCCGCCGATCAAATCACGCTGGAGCAGTCCGGCGCGTTCAGCGGCCTCTATTTCGTGCTCATGGGCCGCATCTCACCGCTCGACGGCGTAGGCCCGGCGCAGATTCACCTCGAAAAACTGGTCAACCGCGCCACCGACGGCACGGTCAAAGAAGTCATCCTCGCCACCAACTTCACCAACGAGGGTGAGGTCACCGCGCACGTCATCACTGAGCTGCTGCAGCCGCAGGGGGTCAAGGTATCTCGCCTCGCACGTGGTATTCCGATTGGTAGTGAGCTGGAATATGTGGATGCCGCGACGGTGGCGCAGGCGGTTCGGGAGCGGCGTTGACTTAAAGCACTGGCGCGAGCGTTCGCTCCAATTTTGGTGTTCAAACGACGCGTCAACTGTCAGAGTTACCAGTAGTATCAGGTTGAGGTGTCCCCTATATTTTCTTCACTGCATCGAATCCCGATGTGGGCAACAAACGGAGAGTAAAAATGGCTTTACAGCAACTTTCAATGAATGACGTTACAAGCGTTTCTGGGGCGGGAATCTTTGGCGATATTAGCGCCGGACTGTGGGCTGCGTCTGCAGTTTCTGGCGGTTTGGCTTGCGTTCCTACGCCTGCATCTGGAGCGCTTGCAGCGTTCACCGTTATGGCAGGGGTGATGGCCGCGGGTGCTGCGTACCTCGATACGAATTACCAGTAAAAGAGCGCTCAGAGAGCGTGGGCGCAAAGGATTTTTTAAGCTGCGCCTGCGCACCGTGATTTTGCAAATATCTGTTTAAGAAATGGAAATATGAGAAAAACGACGATCTTGCTCATAGCGATTTTCATGTCACTCGTCACTATTGCGACAGTGACTTGGCTGGTACCCTACGTCACAGTTGAACTTAACCTGAGAGCTGACGTGGCGCAGATCATTCGATACATCGGGTGGATCGTTCCAGCGGCAGTGTGCATTGTGCTGATGCGAAGAAATAGGGGGACGTAGCGCTGGAATTGCCCTTATGCTTTATTCGCAAACGCCCAATCACTAATCGCTACAAACTCTAGCGTCGTCAAATCTTCTGCGCGCGCTTTGGGGTCTACGCCAATGGTTGCCCAGCCGTCCGGCGTCACCCAGGCAGACAGGCTGTTGCGCAGCATCTTGCGGCGTTTAGCAAAGGCGTGGGTGACCATCAGCGCGAAGGCTTTTTCGTCCTTCGGTTTCAGTCTTTTGTCACCTAGCGGCGTGAGGCGCACGATCGACGAATCGACTGCTGGCACCGGCTTGAACGCAGTGGGCGGCACATCGAAACATTTGTCGATTTTGAAGCGATATTGCAACATCACCGACAGCCGTCCGCGCGCGTCCTCACCCGCGAGTGCGGCCATGCGATCTACGACCTCTTTTTGCAGCATGAAGGTCATGTCTGCAAGGCGCTCTTCGTACTCGCACAACCGAAACAGGATCGGCGTGGAGATGTTGTAGGGCAGGTTGCCGACGACACGCAACGGCGTCGGCAGCGTGGAGAAATCAAACTGCATGGCATCGGCCTGATGCACGCGCAGCTTGCCGGCGTCAAACTCATGCACCAACCGCGCGACCAGATCACGGTCGATTTCAATGGCGTCGATACTGCCTTTGGTTCCGAGCGCCGCGATCAGCTTGCGGGTGAGCGCGGCTTGTCCGGGGCCAATTTCAACGATGTGTTGCCCGGCGTGCGGATCAATCGATTCAACAATGCGGTTGATGATCGACTGATCAACCAGAAAGTTTTGACCGAAGCGCTTGCGGGCGCGATGCGAGCCGTATTCGCTCATTTAAAGGTGTCCAGTTCAGTGAGCAATCTTGGCAACGCAGGGGTCATGCCACGATAGGCGACGATAGCGGGTGTCATTGAGCGTAGTGAGGCGGCGAGTTCCGCTGCGCGCGTTACAAGTGCATCAGACCCTTCGCTGCGCTCAGGGCGAACGGGAGCGGAGATGCGCTCAGGGCGAACGAGGGCGGAGATGCGCAGTACTTCTGTCAGCGGACTCATCATCAAACGAATGAAGAACACCGCGCGTTGCAAATGCGGCAGCGGCCATGTCGTTTGCCGCTCAACGCGCAAGAACAGGCGTGGCAACAGCGGTGAAGGATCGGCCAATGCCTCAGACCACCACGCCTGATTTTTTTCTGGGTGTTGGTCCAAGTTTGCGGCAGGCACAATGAGCCAGACGTAGCGCAGCATCGGCTGCTTGACGAACGCCATCGTCATGATGTTCGGACCAGCGGCTAGCAGCATTGGGTTGTCGGCAACGGGTGCGTGGATGGCTGCAAAATCAAGGCCAAGCTTTTCACGAGGGTCCCAGCGGGAGGGGAAGCAAACCGATAGGTACTCGGTACGCAGGGTGTGTTGGTGTTGTTTAAGGATTACGAAATCCTCTTGAATAGCGAGTGCTACGTTCTGTTCCCTCGCGCCTTGCGGGGTGGAGGCGGGGTTTCGGATCGCCTGCGATCCGCCGCCGGAACGGTCTGCGCATGCTTGCGCAGACGCGGTCTGCAAGACAGGGCTGGGGTGAGCGGTTTGGTGGCTTGCGGAGTCATCTTGGCGTGTTCCAAACGTCGCCCTCACCCCAGCCCTCTCCCGCGCTGCGGGAGAGGGGGCTAAACCGAGAATTGCCGAGAGTGTTTCATCGTCTGCGTTGCCGACCATCGCGCGTTCTGGGTGCGCAGCGATTACAAGCTCGCGCTCACGTCGATAAACGCCGGAAAGCTCATCGCGCAACAACAACGCAGGCGCGACCGGATCAAGTTTTTGCAGATTCGGGCCCATACGAAACGGCACCGTTACAGGCCACGGCATTTTTGTTGCGGGGGTTAGCCAGTCCACGATTTACTCGGCGCACTTACCGCGGCATCGCGAGGTCACTTCCATGCGGCCAGATATTCCTGCCAATGCTTAGCGTCAGTGGCTGCCAGTTTGTCACGTAGCAGCGCAATTTCGGCGTCATACTCGGTACGATCAAGGTCACCGCGCATCGCCAGGAAGCGCAGGAACAGCAGATAGGTGTTGGCCACATCGGTTTCGCAGTAGGCGCGGATTTCGGCAAGTTCGCCGCGTTGAAATGCCGGCCACACCTGGCTGCCGTCCATGCCCAGTTTGCCAGGAAAGCCGCACAGCTTGGCCATGGTGTCGAGCGGCGCATTGGCGCGGGCCTGATACATGGCCATAAAGTCCATCAGGTCGAGATGGCGCTCTTTGTAGCGGTTTAGGTAATGATCGAAACCGAAGGCGCGGTCGTTCGCGCCGGTCTCCAAAAAGCGCGACGCGGTGACGCCGGTGATCAGGCCGCGCTGCATCAGCACCGGCAGGTCAAAACCGCCGCCGTTCCAGCTCACCAAATGCGGTGTTTTGCGCTCGATAAGCTCGAAGAATTTGTGGATGAGGGTCGGCTCGTCGTCATCTACGTCGCCCAGTGTCCAGACGGCCAGCTTGTCCGCGCCTTCGCGAAACGCGCAGGAGATCGCGCAGACGCGTTGCAGGTGGTGCGGCAAAAATTCACTGCCGTTTTTGATGCGTTGTTGTGCGAAAGCCCACAGCGCAACCTCATCATCAGTGAGTGATGCGGGCAGGTCGTGCAGGCGGCGAATCCCCGGCACGTCGGGGATCGATTCGATGTCAAAAACTAGGGTAGGCAGCATGTCTAGATTGTAGAAGGGGTTCAACGCTGGCAGCCATCCGCGCCCACCGAAAAGATCAACCCGGAAATACGCCTGTCGATAAATAGCGATCGCCACGATCACACACGATGAACACAAAGGTCGCGTTCTCGACACCCTTTGCCAGCCGCAACGTAATCGCCAGCGCACCTGCCGCGCTGATGCCACAGAAAATTCCTTCCTGAATCGCCATGACCCGCGCCATGTCTTCGGCTTCTGTTTGCGAAACCTCTTCAACCCGATCAACGCGGGCGTTTTTGAAAATGGCGGGGCGATATGCTTCTGGCCACTTGCGGATGCCGGCGATGCTCGATCCATCGGTCGGCTGCGCGCCTACGATGACTATGTTTTCGTTCTGCTCTTTAAGGTAATTCGAAACACCAGTGATGGTGCCGGTGGTGCCCATCGCGCTCACGAAGTGCGTCACGCGGCCACCGGTCTGTCGCCAGATTTCAGGTCCCGTACTGACGTAATGCGCTAGCGGATTGTCCGGATTGGCAAATTGGTCAAGCACGCGGCCGCGGCCCTGCTGTTCCAGCTCGACGGCAAGGTCGCGCGCGCCTTCAATACCTTTTTCCTTTGACACCAAAATCAGCTCGGCCCCGTAGGCTTTCATCGATTGCCGGCGTTCGATCGACTGATTCTCAGGCATCACCAGCAGCATTTTGTAGCCGCGCATTGCCGCGACCATCGCCAGCGCAATGCCGGTGTTGCCCGAGGTCGCCTCGATCAGTGTGTCGCCCGGCTTGATGGTGCCGCGTTTTTCTGCTTCTACGATCATCGAGTACGCCGGGCGATCCTTAACGCTGCCGGCAGGGTTGTTGCCCTCCATCTTGCCAAGGATGACGGTGCTGTCAGGAACGCCGTGTAGCGCGGGTAGACGTTGCAGGCGAACGAGCGGCGTGTTGCCGATGGTGGAGTCGATGGTTGCGTACATGCGATGGAATTGGGGGCGGCTTAAGAACAAGCCAAATTATCAACGCAATTGGATTTACGCTGCAGAAACGAAAAACCCCGCTAGAGCGGGGTTTTTGCTGACTGCCTGAGAAGCTTAAGGCTTCTTAGGGGCGTCTTCTTTCTTGGCTTCAGCTTTTGGTGCGTCTTTTTTAGCCGCGTCTTTGGCTGCGTCTTTGGCTGGGGCTTCTTTTGCTTTGGCAGCATCTGCCTTTTTCTTTGCGTCGGCTTCTTTTTTCGCTTTAGCGTCAGCTTCTTTTTTTGCTTTGGCATCGTCTGCTTTAGCTTTTTTATCGGCTTCTTTTTTCGCTTTAGCGTCGGCTTTAGCTTTCTTGGCGTCTTCTTTCTTTGCTTTGTCGGCCGCAGCTTTTTCTTCTTTCGTCATTGGCTTATCGGCGGCTTTGGGCGCGGCGGCAGGAGCGGCAGCAGCGGGCGCAGCGGCTTTGCCGGCGTCAGCCTTCGGAGCTTCTGTTTTGCCAGCGGCTGCAGCCGGTGCGGCAGCTTTGCCGGCATCTGCTTTAGGCGCGTCTTTTTTGGCGTCGGACTTAAAGTCGATTTTGGTCGGGCCGGAAGTCGAAATCTTGTCCTTCACGTCCATGAAGTTTTTGTCGCCCACGCCGTCAACTTTTTTCAGATCGTCAGCTGACTTGAACGCGCCGTTTTTAGTGCGGTAGTCAATGATCGCCTTGGCGCGAACTGGGCCGATATCCGGCAGCGCTTCGAGTTCTTTCTGAGTGGCGGTGTTGATATTGACGGCGGCGAATGCCGAGCCAGCCAGCAGGAATGCTGCGAGCAATGTGTAGATTTTGTTCATGTGGGTGTGTGTCCTCGTGTGATGAAAACCGGTTTTGCCGGGGGTGACGATTTGGTTGAGCTGGATTTGCCTTTGCAGCAAAACACCGCCAGTCACAGTGCGCTGCTTTAACGCTAAGATTGTACTGAGGGTTGACAGCGCTTCGACACCGTTTGGCGAGAGCGAGGGATCAGATGGCGCGGCGATGCACGCGCGAAGCAACCGCGGTCAGCAGCTCATAGCCAATCGTTCCCGCCGCGTTCGCCACTTCGTCCACCGCCAACTGCGCGCCCCACAACTCAACCGCGCTGCCGACGCGGGCGAGCGGAATGTCGGTCACATCAACGGTAATTTTGTCCATTGAGACACGCCCGACTAAGCGCGTTTTGGTGCCATCGACGATTATCGGCGTGCCAGTGCCCGCACTGCGCGGATAGCCGTCGGCGTAGCCGCACGCGATCACGGCAATGCGCTCTGCCTTGCTCGCGGTGTAGGTCCCGCCATAGCCCACACTTTCGCCTGCCGCCAACGTTTGCACTCCGATGACCTGGGTAGTCAGGGTCATCGCAGCTTTAAGTTTGAGTGCTGCGGCGCTGCGCGTGGCGTGACTGAACGGAGTTGCGCCGTAGAGCATGATGCCGGGGCGTGCGCTGTCGTTGCTGGTGACAGCGGCCGCGCCGCCGACGCGGTCAAAGTCAAAGCATGCGGCTGAGTTGGCCAGCGAGCGCGCATACGGCAAGCCTTGGGTGGCGTCATTGAACAGGCGCAATTGCTCAAGATGGCCGTCCGCCTCATCCGCTCGCGCGAAATGTGTCATCAACGTAATTTCACCGACGCCCACGTTCAACGCCAATCGGGCTACCAGATCGCGTGCTCGATCGACACGAAAGCCTAGCCGATTCATGCCGGTGTTGAACTTCAGATAAATGTCCAATTTGCGTGACAGCGGAGTTGCTTCAAACTCGCTGAGCTGCTCGTCGCAGTGAATCACGCACGTTAATCGATGTTCGGCCGCGGCGCGCCAGTCGACGTCGGCGAAACAGCCTTCAAGTAAAAGGATCGGCTTTTTCCAGCCCAAGTCGCGTAGGCGAATGGCGTTTTCGATCTCGATCAACGCCAAGCCATCGGCCGCAGCAAATGCGCTCGCTGCCAGCGTTATGCCGTGCCCGTACGCATCGGACTTGACCACCGCCCACACCCGTGCGCCGTGCGTAAGTTGCGCGGCTAGCGCAAGATTGTGCGTTAGTGCGGCGCTATCGATGGTGGCAACGATGGGACGGGGCATGGGCGGCTGAGCGATCACATAAGTGTTGAAATCCTATGCTACTCTTTGCCAATAGGTTGGTTTGGTGCTGCTTCATTTTCCATGGCGCAGCGCCTACGTGGCAGGAGGCTCCCACGACAACCCTCAGCGATCCAAAAAGGCAGGAGACAGACAGCGCATGCAGCGAGGGTTCTACACGATCATGGCGGCGCAGTTTTTCAGCTCGCTGGCGGATAACGCGCTGTTTGTGGCGGCGTACCAATTGCTTCGATATGAGGGCGCACCGGCTTGGCAAGGCGCGGCGCTGATCCCGCTATTTGCGCTCTTTTATGTGGTGTTAGCGCCGTTTGTGGGTGCGTTTGCAGATCGCTTCCCGAAGGGGCGCGTGATGTTTATAGCCAATTTGATCAAGGTGATCGGTTGCCTGATGCTGTTGTTTGGCACTCATCCGCTGCTGGCCTACTCGGTTGTCGGGCTCGGCGCGGCGGCTTATTCGCCGGCCAAATACGGCATCCTCACCGAACTTTTGCCGCCCTCGCAATTGGTAAAAGCCAACGGTTGGATTGAGGGCCTGACCATTCTCTCGATCATTCTCGGCAATGTGTTGGGCGGCGTGCTGGTGGGGCCGAAAGTGGGCGACTGGCTGCTCGACCTTGATTTTCCAGTATTTGAATTTGATATCGCCAGCGCGCCCGAGGCGGCCATCGCCTGCATGATTGCGGTGTACGTCATTGCTGCAGCGTTCAACCTGCGCATTCCGCACACTGGCGTGGCGATGCAACCGATTCCCAGTCCCGTCCATCTGCTGCCCGAGTTCTGGAACTGCACCAAGCGGTTGTGGCAAGACAAACTAGGACAGATTTCGCTGGCGACGACGACGCTATTCTGGGGCGCGGCTGGCAACTTGAAAGTCGTGGTCATTGCGTGGGCCGCCACGGCACTGTCGTACAGCGTGACCGAGGCGACCACGCTGGTCGGCGTGGTCGGCATTGGCACAGCCGCGGGCGCGGTGTATGCCTCGATGCGCTGCTCGCTCGATCGAGCGACTAACGTCATTCCGCTGGGCATTGGCATGGGCTTGGCGGTAGCGGCCATGATTTTTATCAACCACCTGTGGGTGGCGGTGCCGTTTTTGATCTTGCTCGGCGGTATCGGTGGTTATTTGGTGGTGCCAATGAACGCGTTGCTGCAACATCGCGGCCACATGTTGATGGGCGCGGGGCGCTCGATTGCGGTGCAAAACTTAAACGAGCAAGCGGCAATTTTGGCGCTGGGTGGCTTTTATACTTTGATGATCAGCTTTGAGTTGTCGGTCAACGTCACGGTGGCTATGTTCGGCCTATTGGTCGCGGGATTTATGTTCGTGATTGGCCGCTGGCATAAGGCGAACCTGGTTAATCATCCGGCAGAGCTCGCTCGCCTGTTGGCGATTGCCAAGAGCGATAAGCATTAGCGTAGGCGTGCAGGCGCCGCTACCAAAGCCATGCCGCTCCGCGCACCCCGCCTGAATCGCCATGCACATTGCGCGCGATCCTGGTCTCCACGAATTCGCTGAATACGTACTTCGGTAAAAGCTTTGGCACGTTTTCGTAGAGTCTACCGATATTAGAAACGCCACCGCCGAGCACAATCACCTCGGGGTCAATTACGTTGATGATCGTTGCCAGTGCCCTCGCCAGGCGGTCCTCTACCCGTTGCATGTAAGCCTCGGCGGCCGCGTCACCCGCCGCAGCACGGCGAAGGATTTCAGTCGTGGCCGTGCGTCCATCGGCGAAATTTGCTGCAATACCGGGGCCCGATAGCCACGTCTCGATGCAGCCAAGTTTGCCGCAATAACAGCGCGTGCCCTGTAGCTCGTCCGCCTCCGGCCAGGGCAGTGGGTTATGTCCCCACTCACCGGCAATCGCATGTAAGCCGTTGATAATCTGGCCGTTGATCACGATGCCGCCGCCCACGCCGGTTCCGAGAATCACGCCGAACACGCTCGCTGCTCGCTTGCCCGCCCCGTCCACCGCCTCCGACAAGGCAAAGCAGTTGGCGTCATTGGCCATGCGCACCTCGCGTTTGAGCCGTGCTTCCAGCGCTTGCTTTACCGGTTGTCCGTTGAGCATCACCGTGTTTGATCCGCGCAATAAACCCGTTTTTGGCGACAGCGATCCGGGTGTGCCAACGCCGACGCTCGCGGTCGTACTCAAGGCGGTTTCGCAGCGCTGAACAAGCGCAGCAATCGCCTGGTAAATATCGTCAGCAGACGTTTTTGGCGTAGCCACCCGTTCGCGCCACGCCACCGAACCGTCAGTAGCCAGCGCCACCGCTTCGATCTTAGTGCCGCCGAGATCGACGCCGATACGAATGGGGCGGTGTGCAGCGCGCGACGTAGCGGAAGGAGAAAGGGATGAAGTCATTACGCACCGTCATGCCGTGTTGGCGCCAAAAAATAAGGGAAAACATAAACTATCGCAACATATTAGCGCGACCTTATTTGTGACGCAGATCGTGCGCCAAAGTCGGGCTTGCGCGCAGTCATAGTGCGAACGCGGGCCAAAAAAAGGAGGCCAAAGCCTCCTTTTTCACGCCGTATTTCGCAGCGCTATTACGGACATGCCGGTGAGTTGGCAAGCGTTGCGGGGCGCAGCGCTTTCACGGTGTTGCTTTCGTCTGGGCCCAGTGTGTTTTTGGTGAAGGTGCAACCGTAAGTCGGTGCTGCCACCACCGCCGCGGTAACCACATCATCACCCGCAGGTTTGACGCCCGTGCTTTCCCACTTGATCATTGCATCAAATGCGTCCACTTGTTCGGCGATCGTGAAATCGCAGTGACTGACGCCGCGAATCGCGCGCTGCACCAACCACGCGCTGTTGCCCTTGGCAGCGACGCGTTTTTGATAAGTTTGCTCCATGCTGAATGGCACGAATAAATCGCCCAATGTGTGGATCGTCACGACTGGAATTTTGAATTCGCCGTTGACTTTGGGGATGTAGCGCAAACCGTCGGTGCGCAAACGGTTGGCATCAGCCGTTGCAGTCAGCTTCAAGGCCGATGCGTTTAGCGCAGCACTACCGGCCACATCGCCGTCAATGACGTAGGTGTAGGCGTTGGTGTCGAGCACGTTTTTGGCCAGAATGCCAGTCACCGTGCCGTCCGAGCCAAAGGTGCCGTAGGCTGAGGGAAAGCTGCCGCCGAAGGCGATGCCCAAATTAAACATTGGGCGCGGACCGCCGGTGATGTTTTGCAGCACCGACAGGTACTGCTGGCCCTTAGCTGTTGGCACCGAAGGGAACGTGGTGAACAGAGTGCTGGTAACCAGCGTATTGATTTCCGACCACTTGTTGGTTGGATAGCTTGGCACGCCGGCGATCGCCTGCGCGGTGATTTGCATCGCTGAGAATTGGTTGAACAACTCGGTGTCGCCCACCACGCCACACATTGGCACCGCGCCTGCATATTTCACCTTGTTGTTGGCGGTGCTGGCGGCCTCATCCTCAATGGCGGCGGCGGTAATGTGGCCGCCCATCGAATGGCCGGTAATGTAGATTTTGCTTGGCGCGACTAGGGTGCGAGCGTTTTTGGTAGCAATGGCGACGAACTGCAGCGCAAGCGCGTTGGTGTCTTCGACCCCAGCGCGGACGTCGTAGTAGTTTTTCGAATAACTTGATGACGCCCATGCGTAGCCGTTTTGTATCAAGTAACGGCGAATCGACGGCGGCCCGACGTTCAACAACGCGCCGGTGCCGGCGTAGCCGTGGGCGTACATCACCAGCTTGCCATTCCAGTTAGCCGGAACCTCAACCTGATAGGCCGCACCGTTCAGCACTCCGGCCCAGCGGCTGGTAGTGCTCATGACCACGGTGTCGGTGACAGCACCAGCCATCGCATCAAACGTGGTTGCCGCGGGTAGGGCGGGCGTAAAGGTGCGCGTGTCCTGAGGGCGTGCCTCCTCGGCAACAGCAACCGGGGGTGGTATGGTGGCCACGGTGTCATCCGAGCCGCCGCAAGCGCTAAGCAGCGTTGCGACGGACATTGCTAGGGCTGTGAGCCGCAGCGACGAGTAAGGGTGCATGTGCGTTTCTCCGTACGTTATTGTGGTGATCAGGGGAGGGTAATGCGCGTGCGCGTGCGCGGCAATGGTGCGCGTTCCCGCTTCGCGCACCGATTCACCAGTCTAGCGCGGGTATACGAAGGGCGACGACAAGTGTTAACCCTAATAGCGGGTCGTTTTTACGATTTGCGGTCATGCGCACTGAACTATCGGCCGCTGCGCGTTACCGCTTTGCGCTGAAGTTCGCATTCGGCTAAGCCTATTGTGCGTTTTTCGGCTTAGTCGACTTTACGGAGAACGTAACGGTAGCCGCAAATAAACAGGGCTTTGCGGCAAAAGCTGCTGGCCGGCGGGCGCTACGCACCGATTAAACCGTCGCTTTGACCCCCGTCGGCAGAGAACACACCGCTCCCGTTCCCGCCAGCCCGCAATAACCTCCGGGATTCTTCTCCAAATACTGCTGGTGGTACTGCTCGGCGTAGAAAAACTCGGGTGTGGCTTCGCCAGATTTTCCGCCCAAGATTTCGGTGGTGATGGCGCCGAATCCGCGCGCCGTAAGCGCCGCCTGAAATTGCGCCTTCGACAACACAACGGACGCACGCTGTTCTGGGGTGTAGCAGTAAATCGCTGAGCGATACTGGCTGCCCATGTCGTTGCCTTGGCGATTGCCTTGCGTTGGGTCGTGCGCTTCCCAGAATACTTTCAGCAGCTGCTCGTAGCTCACCTTCGATGGGTCGTATACGACGAGCACCATTTCAGTATGGCCGGTTTGCCCCGTACAGGTTTCGTTATAGGTCGGGTTGGGCGTGTAGCCACCCGCGTAGCCCACCGCGGTGGAATACACACCATGGCTTGGGTGCTCCCAAAATCTTCGCTCGGCGCCCCAGAAGCAACCCATCGCAAATTGCGCGAGCTGCATGCCTTCAGGAAACGGCGCGATGATGTCGTGGCCATTAGCGAAATGCGAGCGCTCCACCACCAAGGCCTGCGCTCGCCCAGGCAGCGCGTCGGCCCTGCTCACCATCGATGCTGATTTTCCGAATATTCCCATGATTTTGTTCCACAACATATAGTCTTCGTCCTACTTTGAGGGCAAAGCCCGAGCTTACAATCGGTGCAAGAAAAAAACGCGTAGGTTCGCGTGAATTGAGGAAAAAAGTAATGGACAAACGCGCAGCCACGATCGCTGGCCTGACTGCCGCGGTCATCAGTCTGCTGCTCGGTATGGCGGTGTTGCAATACTTGCACGAGAACGCGGTTGGGTTGCCGCGTTTACTGGCCACCATTGTGCTCGGTCGCAGCGCGCTGGATGCAGAATTGACATCAAACAGCATGGCGCTTGGCGTGGGCATCGGCGTGCACCTGCTGCTGGGTTTGGTGTTCGCTTTCATTATTTCGTTTACCCTGCATCGCTGGGGCTTCTGGGTCGGGCTGATCGGTGGCGGTTTGTTTGGCCTTGCGCTGTATGCGATCAACACCTACACGATGAGCCGATTTTTTCCCGAGTTTTATTTCCATCGAAGCTGGTTCATGGTCGCTTTGCATGTGCTGTTTGGCGCGCTGTGTGGCGGCATTTACGAATCAATTGAGCGCGACCGCAACGCCGGTCGTTCCATTTACCGCAATTAAGGGGCGGCTGCTGTGAATAAAATTCAACTGATCGTTGCGCTACTGGTTGCTGCGTTTTCATTGTTCTCATACTTCGGTTCGTCGTCGCTCAACCCGATCACCGGGGAGAAGCAACGCGTAGCGGGCATGACCCCCAAGGACGAAGTGGCGATGGGCTTGCAATCCGCGCCACAAATGGCCCAACAAATGGGTGGTTTGTCGCAAGACGCGCGGGCGCGGGCGCTGGTGTCGCAGGTCGGTGCCAAAGTAGTGGCGCAGTCGGTGGCGGCAAAGTCCGGCTACCCGTTCAAATTTCACACCCTCGCCGACCCGCGTACCGTGAACGCGTTTGCACTGCCCGGCGGCCAGATTTTCATCACCATGGCATTGCTGTCGCGGCTCGAAACCGAAGGCCAACTCGCCGGCGTGCTCGGCCACGAAGTGGGCCACGTGCTCGCGCGGCACAGCGCCGAGCACATCGCCAAAGAGCAGCTGACGCAGGGCCTCACCGGCGCGTTTGCGATGGGCGCAGGTTCGATGGACGCCGCACAAATTGGCCGTGTGGTTGGGCAAATGGCGATGATGAAATATGGTCGCGACGACGAGCTGGAGGCCGATTCGCTCGGCCTCCGTTTGATGTCTGAAGCGGGATACGATCCGCGCGGGCTGATCAAGGTGATGCAGATTCTGGAGCGCTCCAGCGGTGGCTCGCGCCAGCCCGAGTTTGCAAGCTCGCATCCGTCACCCGCCAATCGCGTGCAGAAGATCAACGAAGTGATCGCACGCGCCTTCCCCAACGGCGTTCCGGCTGGGCTCACACCGTAATACTGCGCGACTGATGTATTTCCTGCGCGACTTCCCGCTCGCGTCATTCAACACATTTGGCGTTGCGGCCACCGCGCGACAGTTCGCCGTGGTGTCGAGCGAGCAGGCGCTTATGCGGTGGTGTGCCGACCACGGTAAGTCGACGCCGCCGTTTCTGATGGGCGGTGGCAGCAATCTGCTGCTTACCCATGATATTGAAGCTCCGCTGTTGCAGTTGGCGCTGCGCGGAGCGCGCGTCGTGTTTGACGAAGGCCCCACCGTATTGGTTGAAGCCATGGCTGGTGAGCCGTGGCATCCGTTTGTGTTGTGGACGCTAAAACAAGGTCTTTGCGGTCTCGAAAATTTGTCGTTGATTCCGGGATTCGTCGGCGCAGCACCGGTGCAAAATATTGGCGCCTACGGCGTTGAAACTGCCGAGTCGTGCGAGAGTGTGATGACTGTCAACACGCAAACCGGCGAGCCGCGCGAGTTCAGCAACGCAGAATGCACATTTGGCTACCGAGATAGCGTGTTCAAACACGGCCTTGATGGGGTTAGAGATCAATACGCCATCACGCGAGTACGGTTTCGACTGTCGCGGCGATTTACCCCGCGTTTGGATTACGGCGAGTTGAAACAAGAGCTGAAAAACGCAGCGATCACCGCGCCTTCGGCCGCTGACGTGTCCCGGGCAGTGATCGCCATCCGCTCCCGCAAACTTCCCGACCCCGCCGTCATCGGCAACGCCGGAAGCTTCTTTAAAAACCCAGTGGTTGCAGCCGACGTCGCCGCATCGCTTAAGTCACGCTTCCCCACCATGCCCCAATATGCTGCGCCAGACGCGCAGATAAAAATCGCCGCCGGCTGGCTCATCGAACAAGCGGGCTGGAAGGGCCGACGCCTCGGTTCAGCGGGCGTGCACAGCCAACACGCGCTGGTGCTTGTCAACCACGGCGGCGCTACGGGTGCCGCGCTATGGACGCTCGCGCGAGCGGTGCAGGCAGACGTACAGCAAAAATTTGGCATCACGCTGGAACCTGAGCCACGCGTGGTTTGAGTGCGGTGAAACCCGCGCCGCGCCTCGTTATCCGTCCTGATTCGGTCGTCATTGGTCGCATGAAACTCGGTATGGCTTGTTGCGCGACGTTTGACCCGGAATAATCCATGCGTCCACTACTGGAGTTAACCTTTAAATGAAACTGCTCACGCACTGCGCACGTCTGACCGCTGTCGCCGTATCTGCTTTCGTCGCAGTCGCGGTATCGGCGCAAACCGCCACTCCGGCCATAGAAAACGTCACAGCCAACGCCAATCTGCACATCGAAGGCATCCCGCCGATCTCTAAAGCGCTGGCTGACAGCGTGGCGCGCTATGCCGATTTTCGTGGGCATCGCTTTGTGGCGTGGCATCCAAAAAAACAGCAAATGGTGGTGGCGCATCGTGCGGCCGGGTCAAGCACCAGTCAATTGTTTTGGCTTAAATCTGCGATGGGCGAGCTGGCAGCAATCACCAATCACCCGGATCCGATTAGCGGCGCCACTATCGAGCCCACTGACGGCGAATACATTGTTTTTGAAGCTAGTAAAGGTGGCTCTGAAGCATTTCAGATGTTTCGTCAGGACGTCGATGGGCAGCCCACCGTGCAGATCACCGATTCGAACTTTCGTCACAGCCGCGCAGCGTGGCGGCGCATTAATGACAAGCCCACGGGCGAGCTGTTGTTCTCGTCGGTGCCGTTGGATCGCAATCTCAATGCCGAGCAGAAGCAGAATATCGCCACCACGTACAGCTTGATTAACCCAAAACTTCCCGACAAATCACGCATCGTGGCAGAGCTGCCTGGCACCGGCTGGTTTGGCGGCAGTTTTGATCGCACCGGCAACCTGATTTTGCTCACGCGTTATGTGTCAGCGAACGAAAGTGAAGTGTGGATTCACAACCTTGATACCGGCAAGCGCGAACGCGTATTGCCGGCAAGTGACGGCGCAAAATCCACCTACTTTGCGGGTCGATTTAGTCGCGATGGGAAAGGCATTTTTGTCGTGAGTGATCGCGATGGCGAATTTCGTGAACTTATGTTCTACGACTTAAAAATGAAGACCGTGAAGTCCCTCACCCGTGGGTTGCCGTATGACGTCGAAGGCGCCTCCGAAGATGACGATGGCAACGACGACGCGTCGCGAACCCTATACACGCGGCTCAACGTAAAAGGTAAAAATGAACTGCGCGCCTATGACAGCGTTACGTTCAAAGAGGTAGCTGTTAAAGGTGTGCCAGACGGCACCATTGTTGGTGTCAGCACCCGTCGTGGCAGCGCAGAAATTGTGCTCGATGTGGCGAGTGCGCGGTCCCCCGGTGAGGTCCACACGCTCAACCCCGCCACCGGTGCGCGGGTGGCATGGACCAAGGCCGCAAGCCCAATGGACACCAGCAATTTCAAATCGCAAGACATCATCACCTGGAAGAGTTTCGATGGCCGAGAAATCTCGGGTTTGATCAACCGAGCACCGTCGCGATTTACCGGCAAACGGCCGGTCGTCATCAATATTCACGGTGGCCCGGAGGCTCAGGCAAAAATTGGCTTCTCAGGGCGCTGGAACTATTTCGTCGACGAATTGGGTATCACCGTGATTGCGCCGAATGTGCGCGGTTCATCGGGCTTCGGCAAGACGTTTCTTGACCTCGATAACGGTTACAAACGTGAAGACTCGGTGAAGGATATCGGCGCGCTGCTCGACTGGATCGCCACACAGCCCGATCTCGATGCATCACGGGTGCTGGTGGTCGGCGGCAG
Source organism: Burkholderiales bacterium (assembly GCA_014378555.1). Taxonomy (GTDB): domain Bacteria; phylum Pseudomonadota; class Gammaproteobacteria; order Burkholderiales; family Casimicrobiaceae; genus Casimicrobium. Next base: position 16,756 of record JACMNN010000163.1, read on the forward strand.
CTATGGTGGCTATATGAGCCTCGCCGTGTCGACCAATTACGCCGATCGAATTGCCGGCGCGATTGACGTGGTGGGCATTTCGCACTTTGTGACCTTTCTCGAAACCACTGAGAGCTATCGCCGTGACTTGCGTCGCGTCGAATATGGCGATGAGCGCGACCCAAAGATGCGTGAATTCTTAAACAGCATTTCGCCGCTCACCAACGCCGGAAAAATTAAAAAGCCGCTGCTCGTGGTGCAAGGCAAAAACGATCCGCGGGTGCCCTACACCGAAGCTGAGCAGATCGTGGCTAAAGCCCGCGCCAATGGCTCAACGGTGTGGTACTTGCGCGCAGAAAACGAAGGCCACGGCTTTGCGCGGCGCGAGAACGCCGACTATTACTTCTACTCGATGGTGCGCTTCATGCAGGACACCATTTTGAAGTGAGGCAGCGGTGGTTTCGGCCGCCGTTTACTGATCGCTACCAAACGCCCAATGCGGCCAGCTGTGCAGTTGCCTGCGCAGCCCAGCCACGATTGGCCATGGGGCTCGCCGGGCTGGGGTGCAGCACAGTGCCAATCCGCAGCGTGGGGTTTGCTGAGGCTAGGGCGGTCTTTGCCTGCGTTTCGGCGAACTTGCCGATGCCTATGACCCAATCGGGCTTTAGCGTGTCTACACAGGCTCGTAAATGTGCGTCGCAGGCGGCGTACAGCGGCGTGGACTCCGCTTTGGATAGTTTGTCCGGGGTCACGTTTCTTGCCCGGTCAAAGAACGCGAGTGGGCAGTAATTCAGTACGAAATGATCGGCGAAAAAATCGTCGGCATTCGCAAATCGCTGCGAAAAAAGTGCCCACAATCGCTGCCCGGAAATCTCGGATCGGGTGCACGCGAAGCCCTCGACCGGACGTGCTGGATTCGGCGACTTCGGTTGCGCCACCGGCGCATCAATCTTCATCCAGTCGCGCACCGCGTTGACCTCACCGAACGGTATGCCGACCTGCACCATGCCAAACGGGCCAGGATTCATACCCATGAACACGACGCGCTTTTTGCCGTTGCCGAATTTACGCAGGTATTGCTCGTGCGGCGCCCACGCGTAATCGAGCGGATTTAAGGTGTGCGTGGCAGGGGCCGAGAATTGCAGTGAATCAACGCTGCGGCAGAGCGTGCGCGCGGCGGCAACCAGCGCGTCACCGCTCACTTTTCAACTGGCCACAATACCATCTGCGTGCAGC
>JACMNN010000164.1 GCA_014378555.1 Burkholderiales bacterium
ATTTGGGGCTCAGGCCAGGGTGTGGGGCAAATGGATGATGTGCCAACGACGGCAGTGCTGGTGGAGCGATTGCGCGCCGAGTATCGCGAGGCGGTGGAGCTGACGCAGCGGAAGTCAGCAGCGTATTTGTAGCAGCGCGAAGTAGCGACCTCTAAACGGCCATCGCGGTCGAACAGCGCCCGCGGCACCGAGGGAAACGCAGCGCTATCGGTCATCCTAGCAGCGGTTGCGGCACATACCCTACGCAAAAATTCGTAGGGATACATGGATTCCGGCCTACGCCGGAAAGACGAAAAAATGAAAAGTCCGCATCGTTAACTCAATCGTTTGCATTCGTGACGTGCGAAACCACTTAACGGCGTTGTGCTGACGCAGCTAGCGCCGCGCGTGCCATGGCATCCAGCTTGGCGGGCGCGATCAGTTTGATCCAGCGACCGAGCTTGCCTTTCAGGCTCATCACCTCTTCCCGTTTACGTAAGCGCATTGCCGTCACGATGAGCCCGGCGCATTCCTCGACGCTCATGGCACCCGCTTCGTTGAGTCCAGAAACGCCCGCCGTGTGACCGCTGGCATTCCACCCATTACGCCGAATTTCGGTCGCCACCACACCTGGATACACGACGCAGACATCGACACCATCCGGCGCCAGCTCTACGCGTAACGCCTCAAAAAATCCGGTCTGCGCAAATTTGCTAGCGCAATAAGTGGTTCGTCCTGGAACTCCGATCAGCCCTGCCAAACTGGCCACCGCCACCACCAAGCCTTGGCTCGATTTCAGATGCGCCAACGCAGCATGCGTCGGCCAAATACTGCCCATCAGATTGATGCGCATCAACCGTTCGTAAACGTCGGTGTCAGTAATTTGGTCAAAGTTTGCGTGCATCGAGATACCTGCGTTGTTGACCAACACGTCGATAGCACCAAACTTGTCAACGGCATGAGCAATTAGCGACCGGCAATTTGCTTCGATCGACACATCGGTCTGCATCACAAAAGTCGTCGCGCCCAAAGCTTCGCACTGCGCGGCGACGGCACGCAACGCGTCCGACCTTCGTGCCGCGAGCACCAGCTTCGGCTTGTCACGCGATAACTGGCGCGCGAGCTCTGCACCAATACCGTCCGACGCACCGGTGATGACGATCACCTTGTCGGCGAACGACATCAGTTACTCCGCTTTTTTCGCGGTGGTCGCCATCCGGTACAACTCGTCTTTCAAATGCAGACGCTGCTTTTTCAGATCTTCGAGGGAGGTGTCGCCCATGGGCGCAACGCCCATTTCGTCGTTGGTAATTTGATTGTCAACCGCATCATGCTGTTTAAGCAAATGGACAAAGTGAAGGTCTGTTTCTTTGAGCGCTGCGACCGCAGCGGCCAGCTCGGGAAATTCGCGATTTAGCGCATGTGGCAGAAGGGCTGTGTGCATCAAAATTGTTCCTGTTTTTGATTGTGTCTATCAATACATAGTAGCAAGATGGCAAAGGCTGCGCTGTCGGACAGCGGCTTGTTGCAGCGCTTAAACAGGTCGGCGTTGCTGCGCCGCACAACAACGCGGATTGTCTTGACTTGCCGCCTGCGCTTAGGCGGCGCCTGTTCGCTGTGGCCGCAAACGCGCGCCACTTGCTACCATAGCTTGGTGAACGCTCCTATTGCACCTTTTTGCAAAATCTCCTTTGTCCTGCACGGTGTCGCTGCTGCGCCGGGCATCGCGATCGCGCGTGCGCAACTGGTGTCGCATGCGACGCTCGAGGTGGCGCACTATGACATTGCGCCGGAACAGATTGCCGACGAGCTTGCCCGCTTCGACACCGCGCTGGCGACCGTACGCGCCGAATTTGAAGCCCTGCATGAACGCATGAAGGGGGAGGATGCGCCCGCAGAATTCGGGGCGTTTTTAGATGTGCACTGGATGATTCTGACCGACACGCAAGTCGCAAAAGAGCCGAAGCGGTTGATCGCCGAGCAGCAATGCAACGCCGAGTGGGCAGTGACCCAGCAGATGAAGACGCTGGTTGAACAGTTTTCGGAATTCGAAGACCCGTATTTACGCGAGCGTTCCAACGACGTGGTGCAAGTGGTGGAGCGCATTGTCAAGGCGCTCATGGGCAAGCCGAGCGAGTTGCCGCAAATCAATCCCTCGCATGCCACGGCGTTGATTGCGCATGATTTGTCGCCGGCTGATGCGATTCATTTCAAGGAATCGGCATTCGCCGCGTTTGTGACCGACGTGGGCGGTGCGACATCACACACCGCCATCGTTGCTCGCTCGCTGGGCATTCCGGCGGTAGTGGCGCTACACAACGCGCGCTCGCTGATTCGCGAGGCGGAGTCACTAATTGTTGATGGTGACAATGGCCTAGTGATCGTTAATCCGGATCATTATGTGTTGGCCGAATATGAGCTCAAGCAAAGCAGTCAACGACTGGAGCGCAAGAAACTGACGCGGTTGGTGTCGACCCGCGCGGTGACGCTGGACGGCGCGACCATCGATCTAAACGCAAATATCGAGCTGCCCACAGACACAAAAGCCTGCGTTGAAAACGGCGCGGATGGCGTGGGCCTGTTTCGCTCAGAATTTTTGTTCATGCATCGCGACGACTTGCCCACCGAGGACGAGCAGTTTGAGTCGTATCGCGCTGTGGTGACGGGCTTGCAGGGCCGGCCGGTGACTATCCGCACCTTTGATCTGGGTGCGGACAAGCGGATGCCAGGCTTGGGGGATCGTCCCAGCGACAATCCGGCACTGGGGTTGCGCGCGATTCGATTGTGTCTGGCCGAGCCAAAATTGTTCATGACGCAACTTCGGGCGATTTTGCGGGCCAGTGCGTTTGGCCGGCTGCGCATTCTGATCCCAATGATTTCAAACGCGCACGAGGTGACGCAAACGCTGGCCTTCATCAGTCGCGCTAAGGCAGAACTGGTGCGTGATGGCATCGCGTTTGATAACGAGGTGCCGGTGGGCGGTATGGTGGAGATTCCGGCGGCTGTGCTTTCGCTGGCGTATTTCGCTGAACATCTCGATTTTTTGTCGATTGGTACCAACGATCTGATCCAATACACGCTGGCCATTGACCGCACTGATGATGCCGTCGCGCACCTGTATGACCCGCTACACCCGGCGGTGTTGAAACTGGTGGCGCAGGCAATTCGCACAGCCAACAAAGTGAACACGCCGATTGCAGTGTGTGGCGAAATGGCGGGCGAACTGCGTTTAACGCGGCTGCTGCTGGGCTTCGGCTTACGCAATTTTTCGATGCATCCAGCGCAGTTGCTAACCATTAAACAGCGCGTCTTGACCTCCCGCATTGCCGATTGCGAGGCAGTAGCCAATCGCATTTTGCGCACCGATGATCCCGACAAAATCGTCTCAGCACTAGCAAAACTGAACGCACTTTAGAACATGCAGCTCGGCGCTTGAATCGTCGTGCGGCGACGTTTATAAATTGGCAGGCGAAAAGAACTTTCGCCCTGACTGAAGCGGACGAATCGGAACTCTCATTGTTCCGCAAACGGTGCGTTCATCACAAATTTTGAATTACTCGCCGTGAAATGGCCAACACGTGCGCTGTCATCATCATTACAATCGAAGTTGCTCCGGGGTGCGACCTACCAATTGTGGTGAGTCGCTGAGATGGCAAGACCCAAACCCGCGAACTTGACTCGGCTAGTACCGACGTAAGAAGAGCTGTCAGGAATTGACTCCCCGTGAGTAGAGCCCTGCCACACCTTTCGGAGCATTTGTGTATCAACGCACCCGAAAGCTTAGCCTGATGAATGCTCCCGACAAACTGGCCCAACTGCTCACGCTGACCCGCGAGCCGTTTCCCGCTTCACGCAAAGTGCACGTTGCCACTGAACGAGATCCGCAAGTGCGTGTGCCGATGCGTGAAGTGACGCTTAGCAACGGCGAGGTCGCCACCCTATATGACACGTCGGGCCCCTACTCCGATCCAGCGTCAGAAATTGACGTGCGCCGCGGCCTTGAGCCGGTGCGCGCTAAATGGATCGAAGCCCGCGGCGACACTGAAGCCTACAACGGTCGCGCGCTGCAGGCGGTCGACGATGGCACCAAACATGAAGCCCGCGAAGCCGAGCGCATCCACACGCTGCGCACCGAGGCAGCAGGCTTGCAGCGGCAGTCACGTCGGGCGAAGGCGGGCGGCAACGTGAGCCAGATGCACTACGCTCGCCGCGGCATCATCACCCCGGAAATGGAGTACGTCGCGGTTCGCGAAAACGGCAAGCGTGAATGGATGGCCGAGTATCTGGGCGACGCCGAACGGGCGCGGCGCTTGCGCGGCGACCCGATGGGCGCGACCATCCCCGACCTCATCACGCCCGAATTTGTGCGCAGCGAAATCGCACGTGGCAGGGCCATCATTCCGGCCAACATCAATCACCCCGAGATCGAGCCGATGGCTATCGGTCGCAATTTTCTGGTCAAAATCAACGCCAATATCGGCAACTCTGCCGTCACCTCAAGCATCGAGGAGGAAGTGGAAAAGCTGGTGTGGGCCATTCGCTGGGGGGCAGACAACGTAATGGATTTGTCCACCGGCAAAAACATTCACACTACTCGCGATTGGATCGTGCGCAACTCGCCGGTGCCGATCGGAACGGTGCCCATTTATCAGGCGCTTGAAAAAGTCGGTGGCGTAGCAGAGGACCTCACTTGGGAGATTTACCGCGACACCCTGATCGAACAGGCCGAGCAGGGCGTGGACTATTTCACCATTCATGCCGGCGTTCGCCTTGCGTTCATCCATCTCACCGCAAACCGCCGCACTGGCATCGTTTCGCGCGGTGGTTCGATCATGGCCAAATGGTGCATCTCGCACCACAAGGAGAGCTTTTTGTATGAGCACTTCGAGGACATCTGCGACATCATGAAGACCTACGACGTGAGCTTTTCGTTGGGTGATGGCCTGCGTCCTGGTTCGGGTGCTGACGCCAACGATGAGGCGCAATTTGCTGAATTGCGCACGCTAGGTGAACTTACAAAAATCGCCTGGAAACACGACGTGCAGACGATGATTGAAGGGCCAGGTCATGTGCCAATGCACATGATCAAGGCCAACATGGAAGAGCAGTTGAAGCATTGCGACGAAGCGCCGTTCTACACGCTGGGGCCGCTTACCATCGACATCGCGCCGGGTTATGACCACATATCGAGCGCCATCGGAGCAGCGATGATCGGCTGGTACGGCACCGCCATGCTCTGCTATGTGACGCCGAAGGAACACCTTGGTTTGCCTGATCGCGACGACGTGAAGCAGGGCATCATTGCCTACAAGATCGCAGCCCACGCGGCGGACATCGCCAAGGGCCATCCGGCGTCCCGCGCAAGGGACGAAGCGCTGTCAAAGGCGCGCTTCGAGTTCCGCTGGCAGGACCAGTTCAACTTGTCGCTCGACCCCGATACAGCGCGTGATTTTCATGATGAAACGCTGCCCGCTGATGGCGCTAAGGTGGCACATTTCTGCTCGATGTGCGGGCCGAAATTCTGTTCCATGAAAATCTCGCAAGAAGTTCGTGAGTACACCCTCGCCCAGGAAGGCATGGCACAGAAAAGCGCCGAGTTCAGGGCCGCTGGCAGCGAGATCTACATTCCGGTGCACAAAGCGTAGGCGCGTGCCGTGAGGGTGGGAATTGCCGGAGCTGGGCTGCTGGGACGCCTGTTGGCCTGCAAACTCGCGGCTGAAGGCGTTCAGGTCGACCTGTTCGACCCGGCCGCCGGCCCCGCAGCGCGTGGCGCTGCGGGCTGGACTGCAGCTGGCATGTTGAGCCCCGTGGCCGAGCTTGAATCGGCTGACGAGACGGTGTTTGCGTTGGGAATGCGCTCGCTTGCGTTGTGGCCGCAGTTGCTGGCAACGCTCGATCAGCCGGTGACCATGCAACAGCGTGGCAGTCTGCTGCTGGCGCATCGCGGTGACGAAGGTGCGGCGCGGCGGGTGGTGGATTTGCTGATGCTAAAAGCAGCAGCGGAATACGCGCCACAGCCGCTGACCGCTGCCGCCCTCAATGAGCTGGAACCCGCGCTGCATGGCGCACCCTACGCTTGGCTATTGCCACAGGAAGGGCAGATCGATACCGTGCAGGCAATGACCGCGATGACCGAAAGCGCTACCCGTCGCGGCGTGCGCTGGCATTGGCAAACGCCCGTATCGCTGCTGAGCGCGAGTTGTCTGCAAACGCAATCACAGACACACCATTTCGATCATGTCTTTGATGTGCGCGGCACTGGGGCTGGCGATCAGACCGGCGCACACGGGAAGCGCGTGCGCGGCGTGCGAGGAGAAATCTTCTGGCTGCATGCGCCGGGCGTTCGCCTGCAGCGTCCGCTGCGACTTCTGCATCCGCGTCACCGCGTGTATCTGGTGCCGCGTGAGGGGGACCTGATTGTGGTGGGTGCCAGTGAGATTGAAAGTGAAGACCGCTCCCCGGTGTCGTTGCGCAGCACCGTTGAGCTGCTAGCCGCTGCGCACAGTGTGTTGCCAGAGCTGGCAGAGGCGCGGTTGGTACACAGCGAGACCAACTTACGACCGGCGCTGCCGGACAATTTGCCGCGCATCGAGCAGTCTGATGGACTGACCCGCATCAACGGCCTGTTTCGCCACGGCTGGCTGATTGCGCCTGCACTGGTGGAAGATGCGCTCAGAGGCCTCTGGCATGGGTCAACGACTAACCCGCTATTGAACAGCGAATTCAGGGACGTCCCGCGATGATTCAGATCACAGTTAACGGAGCAACACGAGCGGTGAGCCCCGACACGACACTGGCCGAACTGGTGTTATTACTGACACCGCTGCCGCAAGTGCTGGCCACCGCCGTCAACGGCGAGTTTATTTCGCGCAACCAACGCGATGCGCATTGCTTGCGTAACGGTGACGCAGTGTTCACCTTTCAACCGATCACCGGAGGTTAAGTATGGCGTTTCACATCGCAGGGATTGAGCTCGACAGCCGCTTTTTTCTGGGAACGGCGCAGTACCCGTCCCCTGAAGTGTTGCAGCTGGCCATCAAAGCTTCGGGCGCGCAGGTGGTCACGGTTGGACTTAAACGACAGCTAGCACAAGGAGACGGCACCGGCAGTGCAGCCAACGATTTCTACAGCATCATCCGCGACACTGGCGTTCGGCTGTTACCCAACACTGCCGGCTGCCGTGCTGCGCGCGAGGCCGTAACCTTGGCGCATATGGCGCGAGAATTGTTTGACACACCGTGGATCAAGCTTGAAGTGGTGGGAGATGAATACACATTGCAGCCCGACCCGTTCGAACTGGTGAAAGCGGCCACCGAATTGGTGCGCGCGGGCTTTGAAGTGTTCCCGTATTGCACCGACGATCTGGTGACCTGCCAGCGGCTACTCGACGCCGGCTGCCGCATTCTCATGCCGTGGGGTGCGCCCATCGGTTCAGGACAGGGGCTGCTTAATCCGCACGCGTTGCGCACCCTGCGCGCGCGGCTGCCGGGCGTGCCGCTAATCATCGACGCTGGAATCGGCTCCCCTCGCGACGCGGTGCAGGCCATGGAGTTGGGCTTTGATGCCGTATTACTGAATTCGGCGGTCGCACAAGCGCACGCCCCGGTGCAAATGGCGCACGCTTTTAAGCTGGGAATCGAGGCGGGGCGTCTAGCCTTTGAAGCGGGCATCATGGCGCAACAGGCCATGGCTGTGCCCACCACACCGGTGACCGGAAGGCCGTTTGTTTTATGAATGCACCACACGACGCGCAACCACGCATTGCTTGGACCGTAGCAGGCTCGGACAGTGGCGGCGGTGCAGGCTTGCAAGCCGACTTACGGGCTTTTGCCGCGTTTAATTTTCACGCTTGCAGCGTGGTTGCCGCGCTCACCGCGCAAAACTCGGTCGCGGTGCAGCGCGTTGAGCCCGTATCGGTCGACCTATTTTCAGCGCAACTTTCAGCGCTGACCGAGGATATGCCGCCGGCGGTGATCAAAACCGGCATGCTGGGCAGTGCGGCCAATCTGCAGCAACTGGTGCGCTGCATCGACCATTTGCGCGAACGCGATCCGGGGTTGCCAGTGGTGGTCGATCCGGTGCTGCGCGCAACCACCGGCGTCGATCTGGCCGACGCGGCGTTGCTGCAGGCCTACATCACCGCCCTGCTGCCACGCGCCACGTTGATCACGCCCAATCGACGCGAGGCGGCGGTGCTTCTGGGTCGCGCCGCACTCGACACGCAAGCCGCGGTGGAAGACGCGGCGCATGCCTTGCTGTTGCTAGGTTGCAAAGCGGTGGTCATCACCGGCGGCGACGAGGCAGGCGAGCACAGCGAGGACTATGTGGTGAGCGAACACGCAAGTGGCTGGCTGAGCCTGCCGCGCGTGGCCACCAAGCATCAGCATGGCACCGGATGCGTATTTGCGTCGAGCGCGGCGGCAGCACTGGCCTTGGGGTTCGTCACTATCGAGGCCATTATTCTGGCCAAGATGGCCACCCGGCATGCGCTGCGTTACGGTTACGCCGCGGGACAAGGCGCGGGACCTGTCTGTCCACGTCCAGGATTTGCGTCCAGCCATGACAATCTGCCGCAATTTAGCCTGTCAGGTCAGCCCACAAACCCGCCCTTCGCGCCGTTAATTCAGCCCCATCTCGGCCTCTACGCGGTAGTCGACAGTGCGACCTGGGTGCAACGCGTGCTCGACGGCGGCGTGCGCACCGTGCAGCTGCGTATTAAAGACCCGCTCCATCCGGGCCTGCGCGACGAGGTGCGCGCCAGCATCAGGGCGGCCAAGGCCGTGCAGGCGCAACTGTTCATTAACGATCATTGGCAGCTCGCCATCGAAGAGGGAGCCTACGGCGTACACCTGGGGCAAGAAGATCTGGCGGTGGCCGATCTTGCCGCACTTGCACGCGCCGGACTTCGCCTCGGCGTCAGCACGCATGCCTACTGGGAAGTGTGTCGCGCGTGGCGTATTAAGCCCAGCTACATTGCCTGCGGCCCTATTCACCCCACTCAATCCAAAGCCATGCCATGGATCGCGCAGGGCAACGGTAATCTGGCCTACTGGTGCCAGTTGTTGCCACAACCGGTGGTGGCTATCGGCGGCATGGACGAGGCACGGGCCACGCAGGCAATGCAGGCGGGCGCCGCTGGGGTCGCCGTGATCAGCGCCATTACCGCTGCAGCATCGCCAGAAATTGCGATTGCGGCGTTACAACGAGCGTTGAGCGGGGCTGCGGGTGCACGCTCCATTGAAGCACCAATTCTGCCTAACGCAACGCTGCGCGGCTTTGTCAGCCGTTGATCTAGCAGTAGCGCACACAACGGTCTTCGGGTACCATTAGTCATCGCCGATTTGAAGTTACAGCTTGCGGGCGAGGTCAAATTAACATTCATGAAAGTGATTGTAAATTTGCCAAAACGGCTAAAGCGAGAGAGCAATCTCTCGGTTACTTTGTGATATTTTGACTCCTCTATTAGTCGACTGACACCAAGCCCGCAAGTCATATTCGTATTTGGCTTCCGGGCTTTTTTGTTGTCTATGTTTCCTGCTTTTGACTCTGTTGGCTACGTTTCGCCACAAACTATTGCTTTCGATTCGCCACTCACGTTCGCCTCGGGCGCAACGCTTAATCGCTACGATTTGACGGTCGAAACCTATGGCGAACTGAATGCTGCACGCAGCAATGCTGTGCTCGTATGCCACGCGCTTTCGGGTCATCATCACGTCGCGGGCTTCTACCAAGACGCGCCCGATCCGGCAAAGTCTGAAGGCTGGTGGGATAACCTGATTGGCCCCGGCCGACCGCTCGATACGCGCAAGTTTTTCGTGATCGGCGTTAACAATTTGGGCGGTTGCCACGGCTCAACTGGGCCGAGCACCATTAACCCTGACACGCAGCGCCGCTACGGAAGCGATTTTCCGATCGTCACGGTCACCGACTGGGTGCGCTCACAGGTGCGACTGGCCGATCACTTCGGCATTGAATCGTTCGCAGCCATTTTGGGCGGATCGCTGGGCGGTATGCAGGCAATGCAGTGGTCAATCGATTTTCCGGAACGGGTGCGCAATGTGCTGGCAATCGCTGCTGCGCCAAAACTTTCTGCTGAAAATATCGGCTTTAACGAAGTTGCTCGACAGGCGATTCGCACCGATCCTGATTTTCACGATGGTCATTTTTATCAGCATGGCGTGGTGCCCAAACGCGGCCTTCGACTATCGCGCATGCTCGGCCATTTGACCTACCTATCTGATGATTTGATGGGCGAAAAATTTGGTCGCTCGTTGAAAGGCGCAGACTATAAATTCGGCTTCGAGCCCGAGTTTGAGGTTGAGAAATATTTGCGTTATCAGGGCGATAAATTCGCCGGTTATTTTGATGCCAACACCTATCTTTTGATGACGCGAGCGCTTGATTATTTTGATCCAGCGCAGGCGTTCGACGGCAATCTTGCCGCGGCATTTGCCAACAGCACTGCCAAATATTTCATCGCCGCCTTCACCAGCGATTGGCGTTTTTCGCCCGCGCGCTCGAAGGAAATTGTCAGCGCGCTACTGGCCAACAAACACGACGTAAGCTTCGCCGAGATTGAATCGGTGGAAGGGCATGACTCGTTTTTGATGCCCATCCCGCAGTATCACGCACTGCTGCGTGCGGCGTTCGACGGAATCAAGGTATGAGCGGCTACGTGCGCCCCGATTTTGATGTGGTCACCGCCTGGGTGCCGCACGGTGCAACGGTGCTTGACTTGGGCTGCGGTGACGGCGAATTGCTGACGCGATTACAACGCGAGCGCGGCATCAAAGGCTACGGCGTGGAAATTGACGATGCCGGCGTTGTCGCCTGCCTCGATCGCGGCTTGAACGTGTTGCAAGCCAATATTGAAAGCGGCCTGAATCTGTTCGCTGATGCCGCGTTCGACGTGGTGATTTTGTCGCAAACGTTGCAGGCGACTCGACACACTGAAGCCTTAGTGCGAGAGGTGCTGCGGGTTGGCAAAAGCGCCATCGTAACGCTGCCCAATTTCGGCCATTGGTCAGTACGCTGGCAGCTGGGTGTTGGGGGTCGTATGCCGGTGTCGAAGCGGTTGCCGTATCAGTGGTACGACACGCCAAACGTTCACTTTTCAACGATCAAAGACTTCGACGTTTTTTGTGTCGAAAAGGGCATCGCCGTCGAGCGCCGCGCGGCGCTTGCCGGCGGCCGCGAGGTCAGGTTTTTGCCGAACGTGCGCGCAGAGACCGCGGTGTTTCAGATACGCGGTGCAACTGCAAACACGCGGCCGGTCTAAAGCACGTCGCCCCCGCCATCGCAGCAACGACGATGCAGCTCGCTACTTCACGGTAATGGTGATCCGCTCGCTCATTACCACCGGATGATGCGGAATGTGGTTCTGGTCGCCCATCAGCAGTTGCAGCGTGTGTTGCCCCGGTTTCATTTCGAGCGTTACTTCAGTTTGCCCCAGACCGAAATGGCGAAGCTGATCGGACACCGCAATCGGCGCGTTCACGTCTAACTCAGCTACATCGATCAGCAGATGATGGTGCCCCGTACCAGCCTTTTCGACACCTGCCGGCGCCACGCCCATGCCGCGCAATCCAAACTGGACCAGCGCCGGCGAAGCGACCACATCACCATTCTTCAAATTAACAAAATACAGCGCTGCGTTTGGCGCGGCGGCAACTTTGACGTAACCCGCAGCCAATGTCGGCGTGCTCACGTTCACTCTCATCGGCTCAGTGGGCGCGACGCTCATGACCGGCGCTTGATTGCTGGCGCAACCCGACAAACCTGCGGCCGCGGTGACCGCAACGACTGCAACGGACACGCAGCTTATCAACGATAACTTCATTTGGAACTCCTAAAGAGCAAGCATCGTAGCAGGTCAAACCCGCTGCAGCAGGGCGCAGCGGCGGTGGGTAATGCTTTGGCTAGACAGCGACAAATTTGTCGAACGTGGCCATCGGCGCATGCGCTTCGGCATCGCTTGCGTCTACCATTAGCCACCGTGAATGTAGCGCTCACCATCTGCAACGCCGCCCACGCCGCACAAAAGGAGACACGCCCGTGACCCGAAATTTCACCCTCACCAGCGCCATCGCTGCAGCACTTTTAATCACCGGCTGTCAGAGCATGATGGACGAGAAAAAGCCGGTTGTCGCCATCGCCGAGATGAAGCCGACTAGCGCCGCGGCTCCAGCAGGACTGACGCCCGCCGGACTGGTCACGTTCACGCAGGTAGGCACCAATCGCGTGTTGGTGAAGGCGGTGATCAGCGGCCTCAAACCGCATTCGGAGCACGGCTTTCATGTGCATGCTGTGCCCGACTGTTCTGACGACGGCATGAAGACCGGCGCCCACTTCAACCCAGACGGCCATCCGCATAACGATCCCTCGCACATCCTGCGTCACGCTGGGGCGATGTTCAACATTAAGGCCGACGAAAACGGCGTGGGCACCACTCGACAAGAGGTGGACACGATTACGCTGACGCCGGGTCGCTACAGCATCATCGGCATGCCGCTGATTACGCATCGCGATCCCGACGACTATGTGTCGCAACCGCTTGGCAATGCGGGCCCACGCGTAAGCTGCGGCGTCATCAAACTAGAAACGGTCGTCACTACAAAGTGATCAGCTTTTAGCTGAGTTCCCTATTTTATTGAGCTAGAAAGCAAAAAACGCCATAAGTCGACTTATGGCGTTTTTTTCTTTTTAGCCCCAATGAATGGGGTTCAAGGTCCAAAGTTGCCGGTTGTAAGGCGGCACGTTGTGCCCACCCTAACCACTCCAAAATTACGCTGCGTTTTTGACCGCAAACTGCGCCACCCGTGCGCCGAATACCTCGGCCGTTTTGAAGTCGCTAGCGGCAATGCCCTCGACGCCCTGATCGGCGTTGGCCTGCGACATCAAGCCGGTTGCTGAGCCGATACGGTTCAGGTCGTCCACGCTGCCTTTGCTGTTGCTGTTACCGGGCATCATGCCGGTGCCGATCCAGATCATGCCGTGCTGCATAGCGAAGGTTACGAACTGATTGAGCGTTGAAAGTTTGTCGCCCGACTGCGCGGATGACACGGTAAAACCTGCTGCAATTTTGTCTTTCCAGCCCATCGTAAACCACACTTTTGAGGTTGCGTCCATGAACGCCTTCATCGGCGCCGAAGCTGATCCCATGTACGTTGGCGCGCCGAAAATGATGGCATCGGCCTTGGCCAACGTTTCCCATTGCGTGTCCGCATCAGCAACGCTCATGAAATGAACAGTGACGCCGGCGACGCTTGCCACGCCTTTGTTTACAGCCTCAGCAATAGCTTTGGTATGGCCGTAGCCGGAGTGATAAACGATTGCAACTGATGTCATGAGAAAGTCCCTAAGTGGTGAGTAAAAATGTGTGCCGTAGCAGTGACGAAAGCCGCGATGGTTGGCGTTACGCGGCTCGCCCCATCAATGCGGATATTTATTATTGAAACTTGCCGAGATCAAATAGCAGCACTTCGGCCTGCGCGCCCTGCTCTATTCGAACGTCGAGTTCATTTTCGATTTTGACCGCGTCGCCAACGTTCAGCGCCAAGCCATTCACGGTGACCGAGCCGCGCGCCACGTGCAGGTAGATCTGGCGCCCCGCCGCCACCACGTGCGTGGTCGATTCTGCGCCGTCAAATAACCCTGCGTACATCCGCGCATCCTGCTGAATCGTCACGGAACCCAGCGCGCCATCGGGCGACGCCACCAGACGCAGCTTGCCGCGTTTGTCTACGGCGTCATAAAACTTCTGCTCGTAGGAGGCCGGGCCGCCGGTGCGATTGGGGATAATCCAAATTTGCAGCAGGTGGGTGCGCGCGTCTTTGCGTGGATTAAATTCGCTATGCTGAATCCCGGTACCGGCGCTCATACGCTGCACTTCACCGGGCACGATTTCGCCGTTATTGCCGAGCGAATCTTTGTGTGCCACAGCACCCTCGAGCACGTAGGTGATGATCTCCATGTCCCGATGACCGTGCATACCAAAGCCTTGACCCGGCGCGATGTAGTCATCGTTAATTACGCGCAGCGGGCCGAAATGCACGTGCTTGTCGTCCTGATATTCAGCAAACGAAAAGCTGAATCGGCTTTGCAACCAGCCATGATTGGCTTGGCCACGGTCTTCGGATTTTCTGAGCGTCAACATGAAGTTTCTTTCGAGTGCTATTAACGGGATAGCGAATTATGGCGAGCAACAACGAGCCACACCAGCTTGCAAATCTGACGCACTTGTTCAAAAATTCAGAACATGTTGAAAATTACTCTGGAAGCCCTCGAAATTCTCGATGCCATCGCCCGTCACGGCAGCTTCGCGCGCGCCGCCGACGAGCTCGGTCGCGTGCCCTCCGCGATTACCTACGCAGTGCGCAAACTGGAGGACGATCTCGACACCTTGATCTTTGACCGTAGTGGCTACCGCGCCGAATTGACAGCCTCGGGCAAAGTGCTGCTCGAGCAAGGCCGCGCGCTGCTGCAGCAAGCCGATCAGCTGCAGTCGCAAATCGCGCAAACCGCCAAAGGCTGGGAGCTGGAGCTGCGCATCGTGCTCGATGCGATCCTGCCCTGGAGTTGGTTGCAGACACATGTGGACGCCTACTTTTCTGACGCTTGTTCAGCAAAACTGCGTATCAATGAGGAAGCCCTAGTGGGCTCGTGGGAAGCGCTGCTGGACGGTCGCGCTGATTTGGTTATTGGCGCGACCAGCGATCCGCCGTCAGGGGTCGGCATCAGCACACAGCCACTATTCAACGTGCCGTTCGCCTTCTGCGTATCGCCGCAACATGCGCTCGCCAAGCTGCCCGACCCGCTCCATGACGAGCAGCTGAAAGCACACCGTGCCATTGTGCTCGGCGACAGCGCACGCCATTTGGCGCTACGCACCAGTGGTTTGTTGTCAGGGCAGGACACACTGGTGGTGCCGTCGATGCAGGCAAAGATCGACGCGCAGGTCGCAGGCCTTGGCAGCGGCTATCTGGCAAGCTGGTTTGCGGGTCCGTATCTGCGCGACGGCACGCTTATCAGCAAACGCGCCGGCGACAGCAAACCCGACGGCGGCGTGGTTATTGCATGGAAAAGTGGCAACCGGGGCCGCGCGTTGACCTGGTGGCGGGAGCGACTGCGCGATGCCAAAGCGCCGAAATAAACGCGGTAGTGAAACAATAAGCGCTCAACGAACGATCGTTCGGCACGCCCGCAGGATGTTTTATGAAATTCTTGTTTTCTCGACTCGTCGCTTCGCTTTTTGTGCCTGTTGTTGCGGCGTTGCTGGTCGCCGGATGCGCCGTCGCGCCGACCACACCGGGCGCGCCAGTGCCGGCCTCCGGCTACACGCTTCGACTGATCGGCGAGGCTGTGTTGCCACATCGGATGAATGCCCACGGCACCGTCTTGGGTGGCATCTCTGGCATTGATTACGACGCGGCGCGAGATCAGTATTACCTGCTCTCCGATGATCGCTCCGACTTCAATGCAGCGCGCTTCTACACTGCAAAAATCGCCATCACCGACACCGAATTGAAGCAACCCGAGATCACCTCGGTGGTCACCTTAAAACGTCCGGACGGTACGCCGTTTGGCGGCAAAGCCAATGGCGCAAAAGACATTCCCGATCCAGAGTCCATCCGCTACCGCGTCGACACCGACACGCTGTTATGGACCAGCGAGGGCGACAAAAAACTAGGCATCGATCCATCGGTGCGCGAGGTGAAATTGGACGGCACGTTCATCCGCGAACTACCAACGCTGCCGATGTTCAAAATGCAGGCAGGTGACAGCGGCCCGCGCGACAACCTGACCTTTGAGGGCATGAGCTTGACGGCGGACGGCAAAGGCATTTGGGTATCGATGGAGGCCGCACGGTTTGAAGACGGCATTGAACCCACGGTCGACCAGATGGGCGGCCCGGCGCGCTTCACGCTGTATCACGCTAATTCGGGCAATGCGATTGCCCAAATCGCGTACCTCCCGGACGCCATTCCGTTACGCCCAACGGCGCCCGGCGAGGCCGACAACGGCGTGCCGGAAATCTTGATGATCGATCAATTTCGCATGCTGGTGCTCGAGCGCAGCTATTCGCCCGGTGCCGGGAATTCGCTGCGCGTTTATGTGATCGACACCCGTGATGGCACTGATGTGTTGAACGTGCCGGCACTCAAGCCCGGTGGGTACACGCCGGTGACCAAACGGTTGCTGATTAACTTTGACAGCTTGGGCTTGAAGAAGCTCGACAACACCGAAGGCATGACTTTTGGCCCGCGCCTACCGAACGGAAATCGCACGCTGATTTTTGTCAGCGACGACAATTTCCGGGCCAGCCAGATCACGCAGTTTCTGGCGTTCGAATTGACCGAACCGCGCTCGCCTGCCGCCTATGTGATTGAGCAACCACCACTGTGGTGGCCCTATCCGTATTACGGTGTTCGCCCGTGGTTTCCGAGGCCGCGCCCGATGCCGATTCCACGGCCCATGCCTAAATCAAATTAGCTCAAGTCGATGGTTATTTTTTTGCTTGATGGCCAAATGCAGCGTTGGCTTCAGCCTAAAGTTGCTGCATATTTTCAAGATTGAATGATGGCGGTCGACCGGCCACTAAATCGGCGATAACCCGTCCCGAACCGCAGCTCATCGTCCAGCCAATGTGGCCTTGTCCACAGTTCCAGTAAACGTTGTCGAACCGGCTGTCGCGCTGGATGATGGGCAGCGACGACGGCGTCATCGGGCGCTGACAGGCCCATTGCTCAACGCGCGAGCTTGACCAGTCCAGTGCGCCAGGAAACAGTGTTTCGAAGTGCTCGCGATGCGCCACGAAATCGGCGTCACTGAATCCGTTGTCCTGACCTGAAAATACTGCGCCGGTGGTGATGCGCATGACGGGGCCTGACGGGCTTTGCAGCGGGCAATAGGCAATCAACGAGTCTTCGCAAATGCCGCCGCGTTGCGGGGCGCGTGCCGCGTCTTTGACGGGCACCGTGATCGAGAAACCTTTGACCGGATAGATCGGAATTCGCGTACCAAGCATTCGCGCGAAGTCAGGCGTTTGCGGACCAAGCGCGACGATGAATGCGTCCGCATTCAATTCGCGCGAACCCGTGCTTAGCTGAAACGTGCGGCCTCGTTGTTGCAGTTTTGCGCTGACGGTTTCACCATATGAAAAACGCACCGGTCGTTCAGTTTGGGTGCCGAGCCATGCTGCCAACTCGCGCGTGAATGCGCGCGAATCGCCTTGCGCGTCGGTCACAGCGAACGTTCCGCCCACCATGGTTGACGACGCTAACGAGGGCTCCAGCGCCAGCACTTCATGGCGCGAAAGCACGCGCACTGCATAACCGTGCGTGCCCACCAGCGCCGCGCGCGCTTGCGCCGCCGCCATCGTGGCAGCACTCCGGCACACATAGAGCAAGCCATCTTGTTGATAGCCGCAGTCAACACCCGTTTGCAGCAACGTATCCTCCAGCTCACGCTGACAAAAATTGGCAAACGCGAGTTTCGCTTGGGTCAATCGCTCATAGTCACGCGGGTTGGCGTAGGATAAAAATTCACGTCCCCAACGCCACAGCGCCGGATCGAAAAATTTTTTGATGCGCAGCGGCGCCGACGGGTCGGTTAGCGCGCGCCAAATCGTTTTGTGTGCGCTGGGGGTGGGCCAGGGCAATGCCCGAGAGGCGGACACCAGACATGCATTGGCGTAACTGGTGACGCTTGCTGCCTCCGCGTGCTGCTCAATCACCTCTACGTCGTGGCCGTCGCGCCAAAGGTAGTACGCCGACGCGACGCCGATCAAACCGGCGCCAAGCACCACCACTCTCATACCGACGACTGGCTAGAGCGCAAACGTCGCGGTCACGGGTGCATGATCGGAAGGCTTTTCACCCTTGCGCTCGTTACGATCAATTACGCATCCGCTGCAGGTGTCAGCCATCGCGCTTGATGCGAGCACATGATCGATGCGCATGCCGTTATTTTTAGGAAAACCGAGCATGCGGTAATCCCACCAGCTAAACGTTTTCGGCGGATGATCGAACTTGCGGAAGCAGTCAACCAAGTCAAGCGCGATCCAGTGCTTGAACACCGCCCGCTCTTGATCGGTACAAAGCACTTGACCGAACCACAGCGCCGGATTGTGCACATCGGCATCGGTCGGAGCGATGTTGAAGTCGCCAACGACCACCAGTTTGGGATATTTGGCGCGCTCAGTCGCCAGCCACGCGCTGACCGCATCGAGCCAGCGCAGTTTGTATTGAAACTTGTCGGACTCAATCGACTGTCCGTTCACCACGTACAGATTGATCACGCGAACGTCACCAATCGTCACAGCAATGGCGCGGCGCTGCTCGTCTTCATAACCGGGCACGCCCATGATGACATCGGTGAACTCAGGCAAGGTTTTTTTCGCGACGATCGCCACCCCGTTATAGGTTTTCTGACCGGACACAGCGGCGCGATAACCCAGCGCCTCAAACGTGTCGTGTGGAAACTTGTGCGTCTCTAGCTTCAGCTCTTGCAGGCAAAGCACATCGCTTTGGTTGGCTGCGAGCCAGGCCTGCGCTCGATCGTGTCGTGCAGTGAGCGAGTTGACATTCCAGGTAGTAATTTTCAAAGTCAACCATTAGCCTTTGCTAGGTGTGGCAGTTTTCGATTTACCGGCATCTGCGGCCGGCGCTTTTGCGGGTGTCGGGTCGAGACCGGCGCGATCTTCAACCGGCTTTGGCTTGCTGAACGGTGGCGTCTTTGGGTATCCCGCTGCGTCAAGCGAGGAGGCCCAAGTCGACTCACTCCAGCCGGACAAGCGCTTGTCTCCCACCTTCAACACCGGCACTACGTTTGAACCAGTTTCTTCCTTGAATTTTTTGTTCAGCTCAAGGCTTCGCGTCGGGTCCACCACAGTGTGCGGGATGCCGCGCTTGCTCAGATATGCTTTCGCCGCGTCACACGATTCACCGCATTCGCTGATGTACACGGTCACCGGATTTTTCTTTTGCGCGTCTTGCACCGGCAACGGCAAATCGTTGTTCTGGATCGAACTACCGCCGACGTTTTTTTCTTGAACGTTTTTAGTTCCGGCGGGCGGCGCTTGATCCGAATATTGCACTCGACCATCGGCATCAACCCAGCGATAAACCTGCTGCGCATCAACCGTGAACGGAGTCATGACTGCTACGGCCAGCAGCGAAAGTACAACTGAGGTTTTCATTGCCATCACTCCTTCAAAAAAGTCTAACTGGCGACCATTCCATTGTGCCGCAAAAGTGCGTCTACCGAAGGTTGTCGGCCACGGAAAGCCACAAAATTCGTCATCGCATCGCGGCTACCGCCCCGCCCGAGCACCTCGTGGCGGAACGCGCTGCCCGCCACCGGCGATAACACGCCCTCTTCTTCAAAGCGGCTGAAGGCGTCAGCCGAAAGCACTTCGGCCCACTTGTAACTGTAATACCCAGCCGCGTAACCGCCACCAAAAATATGTCCGAACGACCACGGCATGCGGTTGTAAGCTGGTGGCGTCAGAAGCGAAATTTCGCTGCGAACTTCGGCCAGCAGTCCGAGCAAATTGTCGCGATCAGCATTGCGATTTTCGGCGTGTAGTCGCATGTCAAACAGCGAAAGCTCCAACTGCCGCAGCATGAACAATCCGGCCTGAAAATTCTTCGCTGCGATCATTTTGTCGAACAGTTCACGCGGCAAGGGCGCGCCCGTTTCGACATGCTGAGTCATGTGGCTGAGCACATCCCACTCCCAGCAATAGTTTTCCATGAACTGGCTCGGCAGCTCGACAGCGTCCCACTCCACGTGGCCAAAGCCGGACACGCCGAGTGTTGCCACTTCGGTCAACAACAAATGCAGGCCATGGCCGAATTCGTGGAACAGCGTGATCACGTCGTCGTGGGTGAACAACGCCGGTTTGCCGCCGACAGGTGCCGAGAAATTGCACGTCATGTAGGCCACAGGCGTTTGCAACTGTCCATTCGTCATGCGCCGATCGCGGGCCGAGTCCGCCCAGGCACCACCGCGTTTACTGTCGCGAGCGTAGAGGTCGAAATAGAACTCACCAATGCGGCTGCCAAACTCGTCGTGCACCTCAAAGAAGCGAACGTCCTTGTGCCAGCCAGACGCCTTGCCTTCAACGATACGCACCGAGTAGATGTTTTCGACCACCCGGAACAGACCGGCAATCACACGATTCTCAGGGAAATACTGACGAAGCTCCTCATCGCTGAACGCATAACGCTTCTGGCGCAGCTTTTCTGAAACAAACATCACGTCGGGCGTTTGCAGATCGTCGATAGCAAATTCTGCTGCCGCGAACGCTTTAAGCTCGGCCAAATCACGCTCGGCAAACGGGCGGGCGCGGCGAGCGATATCGCGAATGAAATCGAGCACTTGTTGCGGCGACTCCGCCATTTTGGGCACCAGCGACACGTCGGCAAAACTAGGGAAACCGAGCAGCTTTGCTTCTTCGTTACGCAAGGCAACGATTTTTTCGACAAATTCGCTGTTGTCGAACTTGACGTCGCCCTGGTCGCTCGCCCTGGTGGCATTGGCGCGATACATCTGCGCGCGCAGTGTTGCAGATTCGGCGTATTGCATCACCGGCATGCTGCACGGCCCTTGCAAGGTCAGGCGACACATCCCGTCGGCCAAACCCGCTTGTTTCGCCTTCAGTTTGGCGGTGGCGATAACGTCATCCGGCACACCTTTCAGTTCGCTCTCGGTGACATCCAGCGAAAAAGCATTGGTTGCATCGAGCACGTTGTCTTCGAACTTCGACTGCGCCTCTGCCGTGGCGTCTTGAATCGCGGCATAACGCTCGCGCGCTTCGCCCACCAGTTCGACACCGCTCAAGCGGAAATCGCGCACCTCGTGATTGACCAGCGAGCGTTGTTCGTCGGTGAGACTGACCGGGTTTTCGGCGAGGGCAATGTAGCGCTCGAACAGCCCGCGGTTAAGCCCGACTTCGGTGTAGAACTGGGTGACTTTGGGCAGTGCGGCGTTGTGCGCGTCACGAAGTGCTGGGCTGCTAATGACGGCGTTTAAATGCGCCACCGCACCCCACGCCCGACCCAGCCGTTCCGTGGCGTCCTGCAACGGCTCGACCACGGTGGCCCACGAGATTGATTCCGCTTGCGCTGCGGCCGTGATTGCGGTCCGTGCCTCGTCTATCAGTTGCTCGATGGCCGGATTGACATGCTCAGGCAATATCTCGGCAAATCGCGGGAGGGAGGTGAAATCGAGAAGGGGATTCAAAAGGCTACTCCAACAAAATACGGTTCAAATTTAAAGCTTCGACATCGGCAAACGCCGTGACGTTCACTCGGGCACCCAGGTGCATCTCGCCGGTCACGGCATGCTCGCGCACCCACTGTTGATACGTGGGCAAGAGTGCAAAGCGCTGACCCCGAGGCCAGCTTTGGCATTCGGCTACCGACAACAGACCGATACTGGCCAGCGTAAGCCTTGGTTTTGCCAAGCTCACCAAGCCATCTGCTGCCAACGCGAATTCACCGCCCGGCTCACCGGCGACCGACGGCACCATCACAAAATGGGCCTTGGTTTGTCCTTTTTCAATAGCAGCGGCGGGTGCTACCAGCCTTGCATAGTCGAAATCGCTGTAAATATCGGCGCTGACCAGTACCACCACTTTGGATTGAAAATGGCGACTGGCCGTTGCGACGCCACCGCCGCTCTCGAGCGGCTCAGGCTCCAATGAGTAAATTAGCTCGCAACCGAAGCGCGAACCGTCGCCCAGTGCGGCCATCATGACGTCAGCCAAATAACTGGTATTGATCACGATTCGCTTGATGCCAATGGCGACCAGTTTGCTGATGTGGTGCTCGATCAACGGCGCGCCACGCACAACCACCAGCGGCTTGGGCAGCGTGTCGGTCAAGGGTCGCATGCGCGCGCCGCGCCCCGCAGCCAAGATCATGGCCTCACTCAGCTGCGTCGACACCGGAGTCAAAACGTGTATCCCACCTTCAGTGCCACGCCTTCGAGTCGATCAAACAAGCGCAGCAGCGGCGTGAATGCCTGATAACGCTTGGCCACATGGCGCACGTACTGCACAAAGCGCGGCGTGTCGGCGAGATACTTCGTCTTGCCGTCGCGGTAGTTGATGCGGGCAAAAATGCCGAGCACTTTCAGGTGCCGCTGCAAACCCATCCATTCCATCTCGCGATAAAACTCGGAGAAATCAGCACGCACCGGCAAACCCGCTCGCTTGGCCTGATCCCAATAGCGCGCCACCCAGTCGATAATTTGCCGTTCTTCCCAGCTTAAAAAGGCGTCGCGCATGAGCGACGCCACATCGTATGAAATCGGGCCAATCACCGCGTCTTGGTAGTCAATCACGCCGGGGTTCTGCTCCGCCGTGAGCATCAAATTACGCGGCATGTAATCGCGGTGCGTAAGCACCGTCGGTTGCGCCAACGCACTAACGATCAGCGCGGCATACACACGTTCCAGCGCATTTTTTTCGTCGCTGCTTAACTCGGCACTCAGGTGGCGATCGAGATACCAATCCGGAAACAACGTGATTTCACGCCGCAGCAGCGCGGCGTCGTAATGCGCCAGCGGTGTTGCCGCGCGCAGCGGATCAATTTGCTGCAAGCGAACCAGCGAGCTGATCGCGTCGGAAAACAGCGACTGACGCGTAGATTCGTCAGCATCAGCAAGCGCTGCCAAGTACGTGGTGCGACCCAAATCATCCAGCAACAGAAATCCGCGCGCCTGATCCTGCGCCCGTATCAAGGGCACCTGCACGCCACCGCCCGCCAAAAGGTCGGTCATATTGATGAACGGGCGCACATCCTCAGCGGGCGGGGGTGCGTCCATCACAATCGCTGTCGCGCCGGAATCGCTGGTCACGCGAAAATAGCGCCGGAAACTGGCGTCTTCGGAGGCTGAACTTATGCTTGACCAAGGCTCACCGCCCGGTGCGGTAAGCGGGGCAAGCCAAGCGATTACCTCGTCGAGGCGCGGGTCGGAATCAGCGGGGGGTAGATCAGTGCGGTGCATCGAGTCGGGTAAATGACGCTTACAGCGCGGACAGCGGCTGTAACGTCTTGATTTGTCGGCTAAACTTGCAAGTCTATCAAGCTTGTAAATGCATGCGTAGCCCACGCCCAGCCACCATTTTGCACCGCCTCCATCGCCCCGTTTTAGTGCTCAGCGCGCTGCTCTGCGCCACTGCAAACGTATCCCATGTGCATGCACAAAGCATGTGCGCGGCGGGCGTGACGGCGGCGCTCGGCGGCGTGGCAACTGCGGGCAATGCGGGCGGGAGCGGCAATAAAACGGCGCCGTATTGCAACAGCAACGCCACCTCCAACAGCAGCTACCCGCTGCAGTTGCGCCCCGCCGCGCCGGGCGCCAAAGAAACGTCGACGGTGACAGCGCGTGAATCCACCGGCGTCGATAACCAATATTTTCAGGCTGAGGGCGACGTCGATATGCGCACGCCGTCGCGGCAAATCTTGACCGACTGGATGCGCTACGACTTCGCCATCGACACCATCAAAGCTAAGGGCAATGTGGTGATTCGGTCGTGGCAGGACTTGGTGACTGGGCCTGAGTTGGAGTTTCGCCGTGACACTCAGACCGGGTTCATGAAGCAGCCGAATTTTGTGTTGGGTTTGTATAAAGGGCGCGGCCAGGCCGAAGAGCTGCTGTTCACCGGGCCTGAAAAATACCGCGTCCTGCGCGGCAGCTACAGCACTTGCGTGGGCGAATCCCCGGCATGGCATTTACAGGTCGGACAGCTCGATATTGACGAGACCACTGGCGTTGGGGCGGCGCGGGACGCGCGACTTTATTTGGGGCCGCTGCCAGTGGCGTGGTTGCCACAATTTAGCTTTCCGCTAGAAAACGAGCGCAAAAGCGGTTTTTTGGCGCCAACGTATGGCACCAGTGGCAATCGCGGCCTTGATGTTCAGTTGCCGTACTACTTCAACTTGGCCCCCAACTACGACGCCACCTTGACAACGCGTTTGATGACCAAGCGCGGCGTGCTGTTCAACGGTCAGACGCGCTATATTTTCGACACGCCTTTAGGCCGATCGGTGGGCCAGTGGGACGGCGAAATTCTGCCCAAAGACCGGTTGTCCGATTCGACTCGTGAGGCGATCAATATTCGCCACACGCAGATTTTTACGCCCAACTTGACGCTGGCGCTCAATTACAACCATGTGTCCGACGCGCGTTATTTTGTGGATTTGGCAGACTTCGTCGCGATCACGTCCATCACCACCTTGCCGCGCGATGCAACGCTGACCTATCGCAAGGCCGATTGGACGTTCACTGCAAAAGCGCAACGCTTTCAGACGCTGCAAGACCCCGCCGCACTGGTGTTACCGCCCTACGACAGGATGCCGCAACTGTCGGCCGAGTCGCCTGAGTACCGGCCGTTTTCTGATAAACGCTTTGAGCTAAAACTGTCGAGCGACATCACGCGCTTCCAGTATCCGAACGCGGCACTGCCGTCGGGTTATCGCGCTTATTCCTACGGCACCATGGCGTGGAAATATGAAACGCCGGGCGCCTTTTTGACGCCGAAAATGGGCTTGCATGTCACGCGCTACAAACTGGTCGGCGACTTCGACGATTATCGCGACTCCACCCGCGTGGTGCCGATTACGAGCCTTGATGGTGGCCTTCGTTTCGAGCGCAATTCGTCTATTTTTGGCAACGCGTTCATCCAGACGCTTGAGCCGCGCGCGATGTTTTCGTACATTCCGTACCGCGACCAACGGGAGACGCCAGTATTTGACACGGCTTTAGCGGACTTCAACTATTTGCAACTGTTCAGCGAGAACCGCTACGTCGGTCAAGACCGCATTGGCGACACGCAACATTTGTCACTGGGCGTCACCTCGCGTTGGCTCGATCCCGACTCGCAGAAAGAGCGGTTGCGGGTGACGCTTGGCGAGCGCTTTTATTTCAACAAGCAGCAAGTGACGCTCGGCGAAATCGCGCGCGATCGCAATAGCTCGGACGTGCTGATCTCGGCCCAAGGTCGGGTCACCGACGCGCTGTTTGTTGAAGCCAACGCGCAGTACAACGCGAGCCTGGGCCAGACCGAGCGGTACGCGCTGGGGTTACGTTATTCGCCAGAGCGCGCCAAAACGCTCAACATTAACTACCGCGCCATTCGCGAGTTAGCGATTCAGTCCGGTTCCGGTTCGGTGCGCGTCCGGCAGGTCGATCTGGCGGCACAGTGGCCAATTTACGGCGGCACATACGCCGTCGGCCGATTGAATTATTCGATTGCCGACCGCCGTTTGACCGAAGGTATATTTGGTGTCGAATTTGATGGTTGTTGTTTCGTAGTGCGGGCTGTGGTGCAACGCCTGGCCACGTCTACTACGACGTCAACCAACACCTTCTTTTTGCAGCTTGAACTGAACGGACTCGCACGAATCGGCTCCAATCCACTCGATGTGCTCAAGCGCAACGTTCCCGGATACGCCCAGCTCTACGAAAATCCGACCCGTAGCAGAGTGGATGGCCCCATGTTGTCACCTAATGACGCGACGTTTACGCCGTGGAACAGCTCGCCTCGTTGATGCCGCTCACCTCGCCCACTTTGTTCGCCTTGTCCCCGATATGAATCTATTCATCATGAAAACCAAATCTAGCGCTCCCGTCGCCATCATTGGCAGCCTGTTGTTCGCAGCTGGCCTCTCGCTGAATGCTCAGGCACAAGCGCCATCCGCCGCGCCATCCGCCGTTCGTGTGCAACTGGTGGATCGCGTAGTTGCCGTGGTCAACGACGAGGTAATCACCCGTTACGACCTGAATGAGCAGAAGCGCGCGGTGAGCGCGCAGCTCAAGCGACAGGGCGTGGCGATGCCGCCGGACGCCGAGTTGGACGCGCAGGTACTAGAGCGCTATATCAACGAAAAAGTGCAACTGCAATACGCCAAAGATTTCGGCGTGCGAGCTGACGACGAGACGGTCAACGCATCGGTGCAGCGGATCGCAGCGGACAACAAAATGTCTATGCAGCAATTCGTCGCTGCACTGCGCAAAGACGGTGTCACGATAGAAAAATTTCGTGATGAGCTGAAGAATGAAATTGTGCTCAACCGGCTGCGCGAGCGCGAAGTCGAATCGCGCGTCGTGGTCACCGATTCCGAGATCGACACCTACATGGCGCTGGCGAAAACTCAGGGGGCCAATCAGGCCGAGTATCAGCTCGCGCACATCCTGATTTTGGTGCCGGAACAAGCCACCCCTGATCAAATCGACGGGCGTAAAAAGCGCGCTGAAGAAGCGGCACGGCAACTGAAAGCAGGCACACCATTTGCACAGGTAGCAGCGGTGTTTTCAGACTCGAGCGAGGCCACACAGGGCGGCGCACTCGGTTGGCGACAGGCCGATCGATTGCCCGCGTTGTATTCCAGCGCAGCGGGCACCCTGAAGGTGGGTGACACCAGCGAGGTGTTGCGCAGCGCTAACGGTTTTCACATTGTGCGCCTGCTTGACAAGCGCTCAGGTGGCGATCAACAAGCCATGATCGAACAAAACAAGGCACGCCACATCCTCGTTCGGGTGAACGACTTGGTGGGCGAAGCCGAAGCCAAATCAAAAATTGATCGTTTGAAAGACCGGATCAGCGGCGGAGCCAAATTTGAAGACGTCGCAAAAAGCGGCAGCGAAGACGGTAGCGCGCCAAAAGGCGGTGAACTCGGATGGGTTTCGCCCGGCGACACGGTCGCTGAGTTTGAGGCTGCAATGAGCAAAGCGCCCCTCAACACCGTAATCGGGCCAATTCGCACCCAATTCGGCTTTCACTTGCTTGAAGTGATGGAGCGGCGCACGCAAGACGTCACCACCGAGCGCACTCGTCAAAGCGCCCGCGTGGCGTTGCGCGACCGCAAAGCCGACGAGGCCTATCAAACGTGGCTCCGTGAATTGCGCGATCGTGCAACGGTTGAAATTAAGCTGAGTGAAGGTTAGGCTAAGCCAGTAGCTTTATTGCAAAAGGCGCAGCCACGCCGGGCAAAGCGCGAGAACACGTTTCGCTTAAGTGTGTTGGTTGCCTAAGCCAACGACAGCCGAGAAGGTGCCCTTAAACGAGGCTCGCGGCTTGCGCCGCGCCCTCGAATACTACGCTCAACTGCAACAGCTATTGCCCTCCTGAATCGGCGGGCATTTCACGGTGCCGTAACTGCAATACACGCAGCAATCGCCCGCTTTGGCCGACGTCACACAATGGCAGCTTGGGCATTCCCAAAAAAACGCACACGCGTCGGTCGGCATCACCTCAGTCACTGTCTGCTGACAGCACGGACAGGTGATGGCAGATTGCAAATTAACGGTCGTCACCGTCAATCCAGTAAGTACGGCCCGAGGACAGCAAAGCTGACCCCGATCACGTAAATCGCCAGCGAAACGAAATAAATTACGTTAGACACGCGTCGCTGCCGGGCGCACGCCGCAGCCAGCCCCGCATCGGCTGGGCATGGCAAAAATCGCGCTCGGTATTGCAAATAACCCGCCACCGCGAGCATCACGCCCGCGCCGACGAACACCAGTGTCTTGTGCTCCGACACCCATACGATCTGAGGCACCACGCCGACCACCGTCGCCAGCGCTGCGCCCGCCCCCAGCGCAACCAACAACGCAGGCAGGGCGCAGCACAACAGCGTGCTGGCGCTAGTAAAGATCGAAAACCACGTTAGGCGGCTTCCGATCCGTTGCTCGTTGATCGCGTCCATCAGGCCTTTTTCGCTTTGGTCTGTGCGCGCACATCGGCAATCGATGCGGTGACACGCTCGATCACTTTCACCTCGTAGCCGGCGTCGGCGATCTGCGCCTTAAGCGTCGCGTCATCCAGTTTTTGGCCTGCCTTTTCAGACACGGCGACGATCTTGTTTTCGAGGCTGACGTAAACATCAGCGGTGGCTTTGTTCGCGCGCATTTTCTTTTCGATTGAACTAGCGCAAAACCCACAAACCATGCCATCCACCTTGATTTTCAAAGTGTCCGCGAAAGAAGCCTGCGCGCTGAGTGCTGTTGCGACGGCAAGGGTAATTAACGAAGAAGTTTTCATATTGAAATCCTAAATTTGTAACTAAAAAAGATGCATAAAGTTGACAAAAATGTCTTTGCGATGCGCGCGGTCCACGCTGAATCCGGCATCGATCCACCAGTCCTTGCGAAAGAACCGGACGTACGGCGTGACCTCGATCCGCCGCTCGTCGCTCACGCGTTTTGCCTGAACGCCGATCCAGCTCGCTACGTCCTCGTAGTCGGC
>JACMNN010000165.1 GCA_014378555.1 Burkholderiales bacterium
CTCTTTCCGGTCGGTGATGTCGCGCACAATCGTGACAATCGTCCAGCCCTTTTCGTCGCGCTGCGCGTGACGCCGAAGTTCAGCCCAAACCAAGGAACCGTCTTCTAGTTGCCGAAAAATTTCCAGTGGCTTAGCTGCGATACCGCTCGATATTAACTCGTCATAGGCTTGCTCGAGGGAGTTTCGCGTGGTGTCCAGTAATTGCCACGGGGAACCTGCTAGCAATTCCGCTTGTGTTTGCTTGTGCCGGCGGCACGCCGCGTCGTTCACGTAAATAAGCCGCATGGTTGTTCGGTCAACAAGATAAAGCGCATCGCCCATTGCGTCGACGGCTATTCCTAGCCGTCGCTGAGCGCGCTCGGCAAGTTTACGAGCGGTAATGTCTAAGTGCATCACGACCGCCCCGGTCAGCCGGCTTTCGATAATCGGCGTTACAAAAAGAATGAACCAGCATTCCCCCGACGGCGAAGGATGCCGGCACTCAAACGAAAACTGGGGCTGGCCCCCGTCTAGCACCGAACGAATACCCGCTGACACGTGGGACGTATCAGCCGCATCAGCTCCGATCGCTAGGTTACAAAATTCAAAATAACTTGTTCCAATTTCATGGGCTCCTTTTACGGCGAAATTGGCATCTGCAAATCGTTTCCATGCTTGATTAGAGGAGACGATGATGCCCTGTTTGTCAAGAAGCGCCACATGTGCGGGTATCGCGTTTAGGATCGCTGTCTGTCGAACCGCTTCGCTCTGCAACAAGTGCAACTGACTGTGCGGTAAGAGAACCGATCGCCCTTCACGGTCCGACACCGCATCGATTTCACCGCGAGTGAGTTTCTCAAGCTCTTCGCCTGCGCATACGAGCCTTCCAACCCAATCGGCAACGGACGCATTCCGGTCTTCTAACAACGCTAAATCGTCAGGGTCAATGTAAAGAGAAGTCAACGTTAAGGCGGTCACTAAGTCTGGCGTGTTACTAAGCGTGCCCACAATTCGGCAGACGGGCAACGGCTCCATCTTGATCAGCATCGGCGTAAACGATACGCGATCATCTTGCGCGCGGAGCGGCTCTCGAAATACGTCAACAATCTCAATTTCGTGACGATCGCACAAATAGTGCTCGCAGAAGAAAGCTAAGTTAGTTCGCGCTGTCGCCGAGTTGGGCGAGTCGTCGGCAACGTACAGCCTGAACTTGTATACGGCGCCACTGGCGGGGAATGTTGATTCCAGCGCAGCGATAATTTTTTCATTCGAGGAAGCGTTTGAAGACGCGGCGTCCAAAGACCGCGGCGCGATACTCATAGAAAATTCGGTACAGCGCCGTCCGAAACAAAAGTCGTCCTAAACGAAGCATCCGATTGGTACATCGCAGTGGGCGACAAACGTAAAACGTGATTTTGATCATGAGGAAATATTTGCAATATCGCCTCATTAAAAGCCGCGCGCACTTTAAGATTTTTTTGAGGAAAAAAATCGATAATCTTGATGTTCGCGCTTCTACCTGTACTTACGGCTGCTGCCTCAACGTGGACGGGCCGCAAAAGGTCGATATCTAGATTTTGCATGTCGCGAACCGCTTTCATTTGATATTTAGAGAAGATAGGATGAACTGTTTTTTTTTCGGCGTATGTTTGGCAGCGCACATACCCCACTTTGTCCGCACCCCTGAACGGTTAATTTTGGGTCGGCGTCAACATACGGGTTGTCATTGCTCACCGAGCGACGTCTCAGCGTTGGCACCACGCCAATATCCTAAAGGGTAGCCACATCGTGGCACCTTTCACCGGGCCGCCGTTATCCAAATGCAACACTAAGTGATGCACCTGTTCCTCACTCAAACTTGCCCAGGAGCTTTCCATTGGCGAGTTATCGTAACGGTTACACCGCGGACTCATCGACGCGAGCATGTCGAATTGCATCAGCTATCCATTCGCAAAGCCGCCTTTAGCGGCGCCCTCGTACTTTTTTGACGGTGGTGGGGGTGGGCCGGTTCGTGCATTGGTACAACCAAGACCGCAGGCACAGCGCCATCCGCTTTGTAACGCCACAAGAGCGTCGTGAAGGTCTGGAGGGCTGCCTGTTGCAACGCCGAGTCGATGTCTTCATGGCCGCCAACCAACAGCGCTGGAGCGGCCCCACTAAAAACTGGCAACCCGTGCGTGTTGTCCACCTAAATTCCGATCAGTCGAGCGCCAAGAAGATCCGTCAAAAGGAGATGCGTCCAGAACTCAAACAAGCCGCATAACTATTACCTCTTGGGCGACAACTAGCTTGACATCCTCCGCGATTAAATTTGAATGCCGTCATGCGCTAGCGGATCAGTCCGGTTTACCCACCGGCAAGCCCCGTGGATAAACCTTCCGCCGAGTTAACCGAACCCGAGCGAATCAACGAGCCTTCCGCTATCCGTTTAGCGGAACATTATCACGCGGTCTAGAACCGCTTAACAGTCCGTTGAAACGGGTAGAGTCCGAGGCCAGCTCTCATTTGTAATGACCAGATGCCTCGCCCACCATGGCGTACTCCATGGCTTCCTCTCGTCGCATGCTCCGCCCGGCATCGACCTGTTGTGCGAAAACTCGTGGGTCTAGAGCGGAGCGGGCGGACGCCAGCGCGAGTGCGTAAGCCTGCCTAACCGCGCCGGAAAGCTCCACAGGCGCCGCACACTCAGCATCCGCAGCGCTCGTACTATCGAGCACTCCCGCCAAACGAGCTGCAGTTTGCCACTGCTTGCACGCAGCATAGGCAATCAGCAGCTGAGCTAGGCCGCGCGTCACTCCGGGCGAGGTCGGATAATTTCGATGCAATGGAAGGCTCTCGCGGAAGAGCGCCAACGCGCGGGCCGGATCGTCTTGTCTGAGTGCCAGGAAGCCCTGCTGCGCCAGGCTTCCGGCGATGTCGAACTTCGACTCCACAGATCGGTACAACGCTAGACTTTCGGTGAGCAGCTGACTGGCACGCTCAAAGTGGCCGCGGCGAATGGCAATGGTGCCGAGCAGCGCACGCCCATGACCGATGTACAGCTTGTCTCCGCCGATCTTCGCCATTTCGGCCTCGCATTCCGCCACCATGGCCTCTGCCGATTCGTCACGTCCCATTAGCGCCTCGTAGCCCGCGAAGCAGATCAGCGCCTGCGCTCGCAGAAAGGCCTGGCGCCATGGGTCGGCGATGCGACGACCGTGTCCCAGGCTGTCCCGAAACAATTCGGCCGTAGCCACGTCGCGCTTGCGCGTATCGATGTAGCCCATCCACATAAGGGACCAGGCCAGCCCCTCGTCGAAGTCGAGCGGGCCGGACAGTTCGACACACCTTTCACACAAGCTGCGCCCGTGAGGCGGGTCATAGTTGGTGGCAAGCATTGCAGCGCCGTAAAACGAGCGCGCCTCATGGATCGAGGGTGGTGCACCGCTGAGTCTCATAGCTTCTGCCAGCCGTTCCTGCCAGCCCACCATTTCCTTCCAGTACATGTTTTTGTACCAGAAGCGTGTCAGCGAGCTAAACAGGCGCATGCCCAGTTCAGGCTGGCCCGAGTTCAGCGACCAGTGCAGTGCGAGCCGCATGTTGTCGAGCTCGAGCTCGGCCTGCGCGTGCCCGCGCAATTGGTCCTGCCGCGTCAGCATCGGGCGAATTGCTTCAGCCTGATCGACGAAGTGGCAAAGGTGGCGCCCGCGCGTCGCCTTCAGTTCGTCGGCTGCTAGCAACTTCTCCAGCCCGTACTCTCGAATGGTCTCGAGCAGGCGGTAGCGCGGCTCGACGGATTGCGTGTCCAGCACGACCAGCGACTTTTCCACCAGATGCGTCATCAATTCCAGCACGTCGTGGCGCAACAATGGCGGCGCACTGCACACCGCCTCGGCGGCAGCCAATGTCCATCCCCCCGCAAATTGTGAGAGTCGGCGCCACAGCACACGTTCGCGCTCGCTCAAAAGCTCGTGGCTCCAATCAATGAGCGACCGCAGCGTCTGGTGGCGCTGAAGTGCAGTGCGTCGGCTGCGTGTCAGCAGCGCGAAGCGATCGTGCAGGCGCGCGGCCACCTGTTCCACACGCATCGCGCCTACGCGCGCTGCCGCCAGCTCGAGAGCGAGCGGGATGCCGTCGAGCCGGTGACAGATTTGCGCGACGGCCGGCGTGTTCTCCGAGGTCAGCCGAAATGTCGGAGCAGCGGCCTGAGCGCGTTCGACGAACAGCCGACTGGCTGGGAAATCGAGCAGCGCGTCGACCGACATCACCGTGCCAGGCGGAGCTGATCGCAACGATGGCAGCCGCCATGCGACCTCGCCCGCAACGCCGAGCGCTTCGCGGCTGGTCGCCAATGTGCGCGTGCCGACGCTGCAGCGCAGCACTTGTTCGGCAAACACGGCACAGGCCTCGATCAGGTGCTCGCAATTGTCGAGGAACAACAGCATGCGGCGGCGACGCAGAAATTCCAGCAGCGTGTCGCGCAGCGGCCGGGCAACCTCTTCGTGCACATCAAGCGCGTCCGCTACGGTACCGATCACCAGAGAAGGGTCAGTGACTGGCGCGAGCTCGACAATACAAACACCGTCGGTGAACTCGGCCACCACATGGTCGGCGACCTCGAGCGCCATCCGGGTTTTGCCCACGCCCCCAGCGCCCACCAGTGTCAGCAGATGCGTGCCGCGCAACAGAACTAGTACCGCTGCCAAATCCTCCTCGCGCCCGATGAGCGTCGGCTTGTTCGCCGGCAGGTTATTAACGGCGGCGGAGTGAGGCACAACCTTCGAGGCCGGTGTGACACTCGTAGCCGCACATGGTGAAGCGATGCTCTCGTCGAGCACCCTGCCGAAACGGTAGCCCCGTCCGGGCACCGTAATCACCGCGTCTACGCCGAGCAGCTTGCGCAGACTGGAGACGTGCTGGCGCAGGTTGTTTTCGTCGACCACCAGACCAGGCCAGACTACGTTCAGTAGTTCGTCGTGCGGCACTACCCGCTCGCGTCGCTCGATCAATGTGAGCAGCAGGTCATAGGCCCGTGCGCCAGCAGCCATCGGCACATCATCGTTCAACAGCAGCCGCTGCGCGGGGCGCAGTTCGAAGCTGTCGAAACGATAGGACGGGGTTAGAGTTTGCACGTCTTCGATGATAAAGCCGGCGCGAGAACGAAGACTGATTCACAACGATTCACACACACATTATGGACTAGCCGCCAGGCGCATCCGATACTGACCTCTTCCATTGATAAGGAGCTAACAAATGAACGCACCGACAGACCTAATCGCGCTCAAGACCCGTCAGCAGGCCGCCTGGGGCACGGGCGACTACGCGGTGATCGGCACCACGCTGCAAATCGTAGGCGAACTGCTGGCCGAGGCCTGCGACCTGAAGACCGACGAGCGCGTGCTCGATGTCGCCGCCGGCAATGGCAATGTCACGCTGGCTGCCGCGCGGCGCGGCTGCGTTGTCACGTCCACCGACTATGTGCCGAGTCTGTTGGAGCGGGGTGCCGAGAGGGCGCGCGCGGAGCGGCTCGACGTGGCGTTCCAGACTGCCGACGTTGAGGCGCTGCCTTTCGCCGATGCGAGCTTTGACGTCGTGGTCTCTACCTTCGGGGTCATGTTTGCACCCGACCATGCCCAATCGGCGGCCGAGATGGCGCGGGTGTGCCGGCCCGGCGGCCGCATCGGCTTGGCGAACTGGACACCGGACAGCCTGATCGGCCGAATGTTTAAGGTGCTGGGTGGCTATGTACCGCCGCCGGTCGGCGTGCAGCCACCCTCATTGTGGGGGACCGAGGCACATGTTCGCTCGCTGTTCAGCGGGCAGTTTTCTCAAGTCATGGCAATGCCACGGATATTCAATTTCCGCTACCGGTCTGCGGCCCATTTCGTCGAAGTGTTCCGGGCTTGGTACGGGCCTGTGAATAAGGCCTTTGCCGCCCAGTCACCCGATCAGGCCAAGGCATTAACAGGCGAGCTCGTGGCCTTGTTGGAAAGCCTAAACCGGGTACCGGATTCGCTGGTTGTGCCTAGCGAATACCTCGAAATTGTCGTCGCCCGACGTTGAGGCTTGTGCCAAGATATCTGAAGCCTGCAAGGAGTGTGAATTGTGATTGAACACCGTGGACTCGACCTGCCGATGTTTGAACCCTACTTCCGCGAAGCGGGAGCCGGGCCGGGCGTCGTATGCGTGCATTCGAACGCCAGCAGTTCGTCGCAGTGGCGAGCGTTGATGGAGAGGCTGGCCAGTGGCTTTCATGTGCTGGCTCCGGACATGCATGGCGCCGGAAAGGGTCCGGACTGGCCGACGGACCGCCCGCTCTCGCTGCGTGAGGAGGTGAAGTTGCTGGCACCGATTTGTTCTCGTGCTGGCACTCCGTTTTCTCTGGTTGGCCATTCCTATGGCGGTGCGGTGGCGCTGGTGGCGGCAGCGCAGGAACCGCAATCAATATGCGCGCTCGTACTTTACGAGCCCACACTGTTCGCTCTGGTTGACGCAGCGTTCCCGAGACCCAACGATGCCGACGATATCCGCCAGACGGTAGAGCGCGCTGGCGCCGCGCTCGCTGCGGGCAACCGCAGCGCTGCTGCTGAGCACTTCATCGACTTCTGGATGGGCGCAGGCGCCTGGCCCGCGACGCCTCAGTCGCGACGGACCGCGATCGAGGCGGCCGTGGTCAATGTGCAGGGTTGGTGTCAAGCGCTCTTCTCAGAACCCACACCGCTGAAAGCCCTCGGTGCCCTGCCGATGCCGGTGCTGCTAATGGTGGGCAAGAACTCCCCGGCGTCTGCCCGCGCTGTGACGCGGTTACTGGCCGAAGCCCTGCCTCGCGTAGAGACGCTGGAATTCGAGGATCTGGGCCACATGGGCCCAGTCACTCACCCGGAGGTCGTCAACCCGGCCATCGAAGAATTTTTGTGCCGCCACACAGTTACCTAAACGCTGTCGTCACAAGATATGTAGAATATAAAGATTAAATTTTTAATGATTCCTCCGTGCCAGAAGCCTCCCGACGTCACGACATCACGGACGCCGCGTGGGCTTTACTTGAGCCACACCTCCAGGGACGCACTGGGCAGTGGGGCGGGATAGGTCGCGACAACCGACAGTTCCTCAATGCTGTGTTCTGGATACTGCGTACGGGAGAGCCGTGGCGAGATTTACCTCCCAGCTATGGGGACTGGAAGAACACCCACCGCCGCTTCTGTCGCTGGCGCGACAGCGGGGCGTGGGAAGTTTTACTCGAGCAGCTGATCCAGGCTCCCGATTACGAGTGGCTCATGATTGACGCAAGCCACATTAAAGTGCATCCGCACACAGCGGGCGCGGTCGGAGGCAACGAAGCGATGGGCCTTACAAAAGGGGGCTCAACAGTAAGGTACATCTGGCCGTGGATGCGCATGGTATGCCGCTCCGAGTCATTGTTACAGACGGTCCCACGGCGGATTGCACCTATGCGGCCGCTTTGATTGACCAAAGAAGTGCCGAGCATCTGCTTGCCGACAAAGGCTACGACGCCGATGCAATCGTGACGCTGGTGGGCGCTCAAAAAATGAGCCCGGTCATCCCGCCAAAAAGCAACCGCATCGTGCAGCGCAAATACGACGAGCACATCTACAAGTCACGACACTTGATCGAGAACGCTTTCCTTGCGCTCAAGGGCTGGCGGGGTGTCGCCACACGCTACGCAAAGAAAGCATCTTCGTTCCTCGCTATCGTCAAAATCCGATGCGTTATATTCTGGACTTGTATCTTGTGACGACAGGTCCTAGGGTTACAACAGAAAACGGACAACAAAGCGCGTTAAGCCGACGTCATCGGCCGCAGCGGCCTAAATTTCCACTGCCCGAGACGCGTGCTGCTGCGCCAAACGAAGTCGCCGGTGGGATAGCTGTGCTCCCAGCCCAGCGGCGACAGGTATTGCAGAAGGTTTTCATCCGCTTGCTCGGTCTGGCTCGCCAGCGCTCGTGTGGCGCGGAAGGCGGTCAATTGCGAATTGAACGGGACAACCTCAAAAAGAAATTGGCCAACACAACAGGGCAGTTGGAGCAGATCTGTAAACAGTTCGACGCGCTGTCGCGGCAACTTAGCCACGACAAAAGGCGGTTTCGGCCAGCGTGCGACCACTGTCAAGCGCTGCAAATAGCACGCAAAACGAGATCACCCCAATCAGAGCCGCGACAACTCCGCGCGCAAATCCAGTACGGTGGCCTGTTCCCGCGCGCTCGAACCGTGACCCTACCCGCCCAGATGCAACGCGTAGGCATCCTCGCGATCGGCACACGCCGGCGGTCCGCAACGGAACCCGCCGTTCCGGTGGCGCTGCTCATACCCGCTGAATCACGCGCATTTGTACGCCCGGTAATAGCCGATTCTCACGCAATAGCGGTGGCCGTTTCAGCGCCCAGTCAAGAAAATTTAGAGCACCGGACTGATGCCACCGAGCACGTTGACGAAGGCATGACACATGCCACGATGACCGCATCAGACGACACCGACATTGCTTTTGACTTTAAGAGCCCGCGCGCGGCATGCGCAGCGTCAGACCAAGACGCGCTGTTTTAAAACGTGCGCCGCGCTACAAAAACGCCATGTTGTAATTGCTAAACCGATTGGAGTGCGGCAGCACCGCGGTTAAGTCGGTAACGCCGTACCAACGTGCGAGTACCGCAGCGTATTCGTCAACGGAGGCTGATGGCAACAAGCGGCCTTCGCCCACATCGTCGGCACTGCCCAGCAACGTGTCAGGATAGCGGCCATACAAGCGCCCGCCCTTAACCGCCCCACCCACTACAAAATGATGGCCGCCCCAGCCGTGATCTGAGCCATCGCCGTTGGCCAGCAGCGCGCGGCCAAAATCAGATGCGGTAAATGCGGTGACGTCTGAGGCCACGCCCAAGGCAACCGTTGCGTTGTAGAACGCTTCAAGCGCGGTAGACACGAACCCGAGCCGTCCGGCGTGATCGTTAAGCAGGGCTGAATGAAGATCGAAGCCTCCCAAAGTGACGTAAAAAATCTGCCGCTTATGTCCGAGCGCGCTGCGCGCTGCAATCATTCGGGCAACAAGATTCATCTGCGCCGCTAGCGGATTACCGGCGACGAAGGCCGCTGTAGACCCGGGCACACCGGCAAGCGCGTCCCGCACCGCGCTGTCCGCAGTGATTGAGCGCTTAATAATTTTGGCGTACTCATTTTCAAATAAATTGTTGCTGCCGCTCTCCTCAATGACTTGCTTCAACAATGCGGCGTTGGCCACGTTGCCGTAAAAACCATCTTGCGGCGAGACAGCTTTGATTTGTACCGAACCCTGATTGGTTAACTGATACTGCACCACGTTGGCACCGGCCTGGATCATGTTGTTGCCGCCAAGGGACATGCACATCGAAACCGGACTTGCGCCGTTCTGACTCAGCATCACATCAGCTGCACGACCGAGCCAGCCCGTTGCTGATGGCGAATCCGGAAGCCCGGTTTGCCACGAGTTTTGTTGGTCGGAATGCGAGAACAATTGTGCGGGCAGAAGCACGCCGTTTGCGTATTGAGTTTTAGTGGTGGGCTGCATTAACGTGGCAACGTTTGCGATGATTGCGCACTGACCTGCTTCGAACAAACTTTTCACACCCGTGAAACTCGGATGCAAGCCGAGGGTTGGCCCGGGATAGGCACCAATGGCTGTGGCCGACGGGGTAATAGGCAGCAAACTTGTTCTGGCCAGCGATACGCCGCCACGTGCCGCGACGTAGGCGTCGTACAGCTCTGTGGTGGTCGGCACGATGGTGTTGCCGTGATCATTGCCGCCCAATAAAAATACGCACACCAGCGCTTTGTAGTCGCTTGCTGTTTGTGCGGCGGCGTCATTCATCATGGCGAGATTGCCAAGAAACGATCCGCCTGAGAGCGCCGAGAATGCGGCGCTGCGTTTCAGAAAAGCGCGCCGTCCTAGATGGTGATTAATGTTGCTCATGGGTGTTGTCCTGTGGGTTTACTTTTGCACCACAAATTGCGGGCTGGCCATGATCAGTGCGGTGGCGGTGGCGACACGTTTGTCGCGGCCACGATAGCTTGTCATCTCGATATTGTTGATGGCGAGCTTGACCGTGGCACGCAGCAACGGAGTAATGCGACCATGCAGCAGCAGCAGGTTGAGGCGATCAATGAGCGCGTCAGGATCGCCAGCGAGGGCAAGCTCAGCGCTCACGTCAGCCGCGAGATACTCGTCAATCAGCCCGTACTCCGCCATGATGGTGCGAAAGCTTTCAGTTTGCCGCTCGGCAACGTCGGTGATGAAGTTTGAGTAGCCGGTGACGGTGGTTTCATGGGTGATTTGAAACTCCGGGGCCACCAGCGCCTGCGCGAGAATGGCACCGGGTGGCGCGTAATCGGGTCGATACCAATTGAACACTGACGGTGAGCGCAGCGGGTTTTGACCAAGGCTGCTCGCGGGGTCTTCAAGATTCCACAGCGTGTAAATAATCGGCGCTTGCGACTTCACGTCAAACGCGCGCATGAAGTTGGCATAGCGCACGATGGGCTCGCGCAGCTTGCCTGCGGTGGCCCCGGCCGCGATGCTATTGCTGCGCGCATCGGGGTCGAGCAGCACCGCACGCAGCACCGCTTTCATGTCCCCGCGCACGTCAGAGTCGTTGGCATTAAATGCTTTGGCCACGCGCGTCACGTACTCAGGGCTTGGGTTACTCATCACGAAGCGTTTGATGAGCTGACTGCCGATGAACGGGCCTACGTTTGGATGATTGAACAAGGTGTCGAGCGCCACCTTCATGCTTTCACGCGGATTGCTAACACTCTGCGGCGCAATCACCACGCCGTTCAACAGGCGCTTTTCGCTGGTGGAGTGGTGGGCCGAATAAGGTTGCAGCAGCAAATCCCAACGAACGGGTGGAGAACCAAAATTGTCCGGGTCGTAGCCAGACTCACCTACCACTTGGCCCCAGTTCCATCCAGTCAGCACGCGCGCCATGCCTTTGATGTCGTTCTGGCCGTAGGTTGGAATTGCTTGCCCTGTGACCGGATCGAGCCGACGCGTGCCGTCAATGTTTAACTGCCAAAGACCGATGCTGAATAGTTGCATGACTTCGCGAGCGTAATTTTCGTCCGGTTGGCGACCACCTGGCACCTCTTTTTCGTTTTGTCGCCACGAAAGATAAACCGCCATGGTGGGGTGCAGTGTGACCTCTTCAAGCAGCGTGCGGAAATTGCCGAAAGCGTTGCGCGAGAGCATGTCAAGGTAGCTCGCGTGGGCATCTTGCTGAATGTCCACCGCGCCGTTGACCGTTGACACAACAAACAATTGCGACAACGCAAATACGGTGCGCTGGCGCAGCTGATCCGAGCCGCGCACCGCCTGCAACCAAAAGCTTTCCATGACCGAGTTGATAAATCGACTATTGCCGCGCGGGCCTTTGTCAATCACCACATATTTCCAGTGCGACGGATCGTGCAGCGGCAATGCGAGCTGAGCGTCCATCCACTGCGCTGGGGTTTGCGCGGTGTTCACCATGGTGTCGATGGTGGCGATGGTGGGCCCGAATGTGGCTTGAGTTAAAAAACGCGCAGCGTCATCTTGGGCTGATGCCGACGGCAGCGGACAGCCCTGGGCGATGTAGGCGCGAATATCGTCACCGGTGCGTCGCGTTGCCTGCGCGGAGAGCGTGATGCCGAGTAACCAACGTGATGAGTCATAACCGGCCAAATACCGCGCTGCGATAAGCGCGTCGTTAGCCGTGAACAAGCGGTCCCCATCGAGATCAAGCCGGCTGGCGTTATCGCGGATCGTTGTTTCAATGGCTGAGACGTCGCCGCCAATCGGCAGCACTCCGTTGCTGAGTGCTGCGCCACGCATCGTGCTGGCGTAGCGGCTCAACAACACGCCGTCCACCGTGAAGCGAGCCCCCGAGCCGCCAGACACGTTGAACGGGCACGCGAGCTGCGCCGCAGCGATTGACAACATCAACGCCGCCCCCATCAGCAAAGCGAGCCCGATTAGGTGCTCGGTTCGCACTGAGTAAATTTGAGAACTCATGAAGCAAAGACCTTGGAAATACTTTTGCGTGGGCGTCGATCTGAGTTTAGCAAGTTAAATGCCAAAGGCATAAACGTACAGCTACTAGCCGCAGAAAAATACGCGATCAGCGGGTGCAGCACATCCTTCACGACAAGCGTAATGATTCAATGTGACAAACATGTTGCACGTCACTCGGCTCGATGCGCAGCTCGCGCGGCCTAGCCTAATGTCGTCAACTCAGCGCTGCCACCTTGCTCGAACCCAGGACAAATGGGTATGCGGTTTGGTGTTCGGTCGACTGGCTCACTTGGTCTTCGGCATAGCGGTTGAAATAGGCTCAATTTGGCGTTGGCGAGAACAATCGGGCGCTTTCAGCGTGTCGAGGAAGGTTTTGCGGGCCTTGGCCAGTGTGGTCGTGGTAGGTCGACGTTGCAGTTCGTTGGCGAACCAGCCTTGCAGATCGAGCAGCGCCGTTAGGGGTCCACTTGTTTTCAGTGCAATAACTAGCGGTAGGAGATCAAGCGCTGGCGTGGGGGTGGTCGGCTAAGTGTTTGATTGAATTGGCTTTCCTGTTCGCTTTTTCAGGGGTATCGTGAGCCTCCTTTCAGCGGGGGTAATCATGCAAGGTTGGCAAAGCACGTTTTTGGGTATTCGGCAGCTTCCGAAAGAGTTAAGCGCCTTCGAGTTGCAGGCTTTCTTCACGTTTTCCCGCGCCGAACTGGATCTTATCCACGCGCGGCGCGCTGACACGCACAAGCTTGGGCTGCCGCTGCACATCGGTTTTCTGCGACTCAGTGGCCGACTGCTCGACGCCAAACGCATGGTGAGTGCAACGCTGTGGCGGCACCTGGGTGCGCAACTCGGCATTGCCAGCCCGGAGCTGGCCTCGCTCAAGGCGTTGTACACGCGCGAAGCCACACTCATGGAGCACCAGCGCATGGCCTGCGACGTGCTCGAATTCACGTGGATGAGCGAACACCAGCGCCGCGCCCTAGTCCGGTTTGTGCGCGACGAGGTGGCGCGCTCGGGCGATACCGATCAACTGCTGCGATTTTCCAGACGCTGGCTCTACGAGCACAAACTATTGATTCCCCATGATCGTACGCTTCGCAGCATCCTCACCAACGCACTCAACACGATTGAACGCGAATCCGCCGAAGCGATCACGGCAGAGTTGATTCAGTCGGTCGCCGACTTCCTGAATCTGCTGGCTAATCTGGTGAAGGCATGGAACACGATGCAGATGCAGCAAGTGCTGCAAGGCTGGCCCAATCGGCGCCAGCACGTTGCGCCCGAACTGATGAGAAAGATTGCGCCTACCCGCACTGAAGGGATCAACCTGCGTGGCGTCTTCCGGTTTCCGACCGAGCGCTACGCCAGCGCAATCATGCCGTCATTGGCAACGTCGATCCGAACGCGTAGCGCTTGAAACCGATCACTGCTTGACGCCGCAAAGCGCATCACAAAAACACGAACAGGAAAGCCAATTCAATCAAACACTTAGACGACCACCCCCACGCCAGTGCTTGATCTTCCTACCGCTAGTTATTGCACCGAAAACAAGTGGACCCCAGTTTGCGCAACTGCTTGCTGGCTGTGTCGGTGTAGTTAATCGTCCAGATCACCACGTCACGACCAGCATCAGCAGTGCCAACATCCTGCCGAACGTGAGCGCAATCAAGGCTTCAGGCCAAGTTGCTCGCGCACATCTTC
>JACMNN010000166.1 GCA_014378555.1 Burkholderiales bacterium
CACGCCGTCGTTCTTCCTCGCCGACGGACGCATGGTCGCCGGTTCTTTACCGAAAGACCAGCTTGAGAGCCGATTGAACGCCGCTCAGGCCAAGATGGCCTCTAAATAATTTCCTTCAAACCGTTAGCCCTGAGGCATCGCCGAAGGGTTTGATTTCGGATGTATCAAACCCTTCGCTGCGCTCAGGGCGAACGGGTTAAGGGAATTTATTTCGAAGCCATCTTGGCCTGAGCGGCGTTCAATCGGCTCTCAAGCTGGTCTTTCGGTAAAGAACCGGCGACCATGCGTCCGTCGGCGAGGAAGAACGACGGCGTGGCACGTACGCCGAGCTTCTGGCCGAGCACTTTGGTGGCGTCCACCGGGTTCACGCAGCTGGCGTCACCACCCACAACATGAGCGCCGCGAAGCGAGGCGTTTTGCCATGCGGCGACGCGATCCTTGGCGCACCAAATAACCTTTTGCTTTTGCGTCGCCTGCGGATGCAGCGAGTCAATGGGGAACATGAAGTTGTAGACGGTGACGTTGTCCATGGTTTGCAGCGTTTGCTCAAGGCGGGTGCAGAACGGGCAGTCGACGTCGGTGAACACATACATCACGCGCTCGCCTTTGCCGTGCACCACTTTGATGGCATCAGCCAGCGGCAACAGCTTGATGTCAATCGCATTCAACTCGGCCGTGCGCTCTTCGGTTTTGTTGGTCATCGAGGCGGTTTCGATCAGGTTGCCCACGATAAAGTGGTTCAGGCTGTCGTCGAAATAAATGATGTCGTCACCGACCATCGCTTCAAACATATTGGGGAATACCGAGTTGCGCAGCCCTTTAACCGGCGCGCCTTTAAAGCGGGTTTCCAGCATTTGCGTGACTGCGGCCAGCTTGGCGGGTGATGATGTCGGCCCGGCGACGGCCGACGCAGCGGCGGGGGTGACGGGCGCAGCGCCGACCGGCGGTTGCTGCGCGTTACACGCGGCGAGCAGGCCACCAACGGCGAGCAAGGCGACAAAAGTACGTTTCATAAAAATCCTTGAGATACAGCGGACGTAACGGGAGTGAGTGGACGGACGCGGATTAAGC
The DNA here is from genome assembly GCA_014378555.1 of Burkholderiales bacterium. Taxonomy (GTDB): domain Bacteria; phylum Pseudomonadota; class Gammaproteobacteria; order Burkholderiales; family Casimicrobiaceae; genus Casimicrobium. The sequence continues at coordinate 1,072 of JACMNN010000166.1, forward strand.
GAAGTAATAGCGTTTACTGCGCCGCAGCGGTAGACAACGTGCGACGAAACGCGGGTAGACGGCCTAAAAGACGCATTCCCGCGTCGCCAGCCGCCATCAGGAACGGATGATCCGCTTGATTGTAGAGTCGAAAAAGCCCGTCAGTCGCCAATTGCATGGCGAGCGTTGGGCCGAAACGCTCACGGCGATAGCGCCCGAGCAGTAACGCGTGGCCGGGGTCGGCGCCGACTTTGTCGGCATGCTGCCAGACGTCGTGCAGGACGCGCGCATCAACCAGTCCCAAATTAACGCCCTGTCCTGCAAGCGGATGTACGGCGTGGGCGGCGTCGCCAACAACAACCAGCCGTTCAGCGACCGGATTGGCAACGCGCACCAACGTAAGCGGAAACCGTTGCGCGCTGTTGATCCGATGCGTCGCGGCGGCGGCGTGCTGTGAAGCGCTATTCACGGCGTCGAGAAAATCCGCCTCGGACAACGTGCACAGCTGGTCGGCACGCGCCTCGCTGACCGACCACACCATCGACACGGCAGCGGTTTGGTCGACGTCAGGCAGCGGAAGCAACGCCAAAATTGTTCCATCGGGCAAAAACCACTGCCGCGCCGCGCCGCGATGCGGCTGCGCGCACAGCAAATGCGCCACCACGCCCTGCTGCGGGTAGCTGCGCACAATGGCGGTGGCGCTGATGCCCGACAGGTCGCGTAACTTGGACTGCATGCCGTCGGCCGCGATCACGAGCCGTGCGTTCAACATGCGCCGATCGGCAAGTTCGATCAGTTTTTGCCCATCGAGATCGTGCAAAGAGGCCACCGTGCCGTGCACCTTCTGCACGCCGAGCGCCTGGGCGCGGGTGCTGATGGCGAGGGTTAGCGCTTCGTGCTCGAGCACTTTGGCCAACTCCGCCTCGCCTGCGTCGTTGGCGCTGATGCGCATCGATTCCTGACCATCGCGGCCAGACACCACGATGTCGGTCACTGCGGCGCTGCGAGCGAGGTCAAACTTTACGCCGTGCTCGGTCAGCCAGCGGAGGTTGCCGGAGGAAATGGTGTACACCCGCGACGCAAGCGTTGGCTCCGCTTGATCCGCTGCCGACGGGTGCGACAACTCACGTTCAACCACGGCCACCCGCGCCCGTTTGCCCAGCGCAATTTGCGCGGCCAGCGCGCACGCCCAGCCGACTGGGCCACCGCCCACCACCAAAACGTCAGCCACATCGAACGAAAAATCGCTCACCAGGTGAGCTCTTCAATGGTGTGATTTTGATTGGTGTAAATGCAGATTTCTCCCGCGACTTTAAGCGATTCGGAGACGATTTCGCGCGCCGACAATGCGCTGTGTTGGGTCAGCGCCCGCGCCGCCGCCTGAGCAAATCCACCGCCAGAGCCGATAGCGATAATGCCGTTTTCAGGCTCAAGCACATCACCGTTGCCGGTCAAAATAAGTGACGCTGTGTGATCGGCCACGGCCAGCATTGCCTCAAGCCGACGCAGGATGCGATCTTGCCGCCAGTCTTTTGCCAACTCCACCGCAGCGCGGGTCAAATTGCCTTGATGCTTTTCCAGCTTGCCTTCAAAGCGCTCGAACAGCGTGAACGCATCGGCGGTCGCACCGGCAAAGCCGGCGATGATTTTGTCGTGATAAAGCCGCCGCACTTTGCGCGCCGTGGACTTGACCACCATGTTGCCCAGCGTGACCTGTCCATCGCCGCCAATGGCAACCGAATTGCCAATGCGAACCGACACAATGGTTGTGCCATGAAAATCGAGTTTTGAATCCATGCGGAGAAAAAATAGCAGCGCCAGCGGGTCAAACCGGGGCGTGGGTTGAAGAGATTATCGGTAAATAAAAGCGAGCCGGACCCTGCGTATTATTTACGAAACGAGCTCTAAACGCCCTTCACAAAAAGGGCGGAGGGTACGCCGGTGAGTTGCAGCAGGATTTGCACAATAGGCGACGCGCCGATGACGCGCACATCAATGGCTTGCGCCATCAAGCGCGTAAACGCGTTGGCGATCGCCCCGCCGCACACGAAGTCGATGCGCGACACCTGGCGCATATCGACCACAACCGGGTTGGTTGTTGCCGCTTCAGCCGTCACAAGCTTCAGGCACGGGTTGGTAGCACCTTTCAGATCACCCAGCCAGGTGACGCGGTCATCTAGCAACAACTCTTGCTCCACCAGCGGATCCTCGGGCTGCTTGGTCAGCACACTGCGCTGCAGGGCGGTCAGCGGTTCGAACGACGGCGGGGAAATTTCGAAGGTGATCGCAAAGTCCACCGCGCGATCTTCAAATTCGCTAGTGTTTGCTGACCACTGCAACAGCTCGAGCACCAAATACCACTGGCCCTTAAGCAAGCGTGTGCCGGACTGTAGCGGCGTGGTGAGTCGGCGCAGCGTGGACTCGAGCCCGCGAAACGAGATCACCGCGCCTTTACGCCGCAGCGCCGCGAGCGAGCCGGCTAGCAAGATGCCGCAAATGTCGCTAACGCTGTCGAGATCAACAATGTCCAAATCAAAACGCGGCGGCGCGGCATCCTTGCGCTTGGCCGCTTCAGTCAGTGACACGATCACCGGCGTTTGCGGATCGGTCAATTCGCCACGCAGCAGCGATTTAGGCTTCGCGCGCGCCGATTGCTGCACATTGGCCGTTGTGCCAGTGCCGTCGGTGGCGAGTTCGTCCCAAGCCGGGGCCGAGCGTTCAAACTGCACAACAAATCGTAGCGCTAATTCGTCAAAAGCGAAGCGATCGGCGGCGCGAGCGTGCAGGTCGAACAAGCACATCCACACCATTGGTTGTGTCCGCTCCGGCGTGTTCAGCGCGTGGGTGAGTGCGGCGGTCGCAGCGCTGGCGTTGCCGTGTGCAAACATAAGCGCAGCGTTTTCGAGCGCTGGGCCGAGCTCGGCCGAGTCGTCGACCTCGATTTTTCCTGCTTGCGGCACCCAATTGCCCGTTTCGGTGTCGCCGATTATTTTGGCCGGTGGTTTGGGCACCGGTTTGTCACCGCGCTTTAAGTTGCCACTGGTGATCGGAACGCTCTCAAGCTCCAGCTTACGGTTTTCCGCGCTGGACTTGTTTGACTTTTGAAAAAGGTTGAATGCCATAGCAGTACGCTACACCTTTACACGACAAATGACAATGGTTTAAAAATTGTTCGCTAATAAGCTGCGGCAACTGTGTTGCCCTTTGTCTCAGGCTTTGCCGTGCTTGCTAACAACAGCCGGCAACAGCTCGCTATTACTGGGAAAAGGCGCCTCAGTTGGAACAAAAACTTTGGCGTCATTCATTCGCAGTGATCTCCAGACGACAGTTACTGCGCAACAACTGCGTCAACCAGCCGATAGTAGAGCCCTGCCGGATCGTCTTTAAGCACCTGCAATTTGCCTGACAGCGACACCGCATCAAAACCGTAGCGCACGTCTGATTTGGCGCGCACCTCAATCATGGCGTCCGGCCCGGCAGGCAGGCAAAACGAGCAATGGGGCGGCGCAGCCACCAGCAAAAAGCGGCGCTGTTTGTCACCAATGTCGAGCGGCATCATGAAGCCCTGCACGCGAACCACCTTGCCATCGAGCGCGGTCACGGTTTGCGCGAAGGTCGGCAGCAGTTTGCTGTTTTGCTTGACCAGTTCCACCTGCGCGAGCACGCGCCACGAGGTGAAGCCAGGTTTTTCGGGCAGAAATTGTGATGCAGGCATCAGCGCGCCACCGGCGGGAACCGGAGTGACCGCGTTCGCGCTTACGCTTGCCAACCCTAAAAAGGCCGTCGTAGCGACCAACAAAAGCGTGGGCGCCAGACGATGGCGAATCGAGGAAACAATCTGCATAGCAATTACCTAGATGAAAGCTGGGCGGCAACGTCAACCGACGCAATGCGCCAAAGGACGGGAATGGTAGCAACAATTGCCATTAGCGTCGCCACCAGTAGACCAGCCAGCCAGAATAAAAATCCCTGCTCGACGTCAATCAGCAATCCGGCGAGCGCAAACCTTTGCAGCGCCCAAACGCCAACAGCCGTGAGCGCCCCGGCGACAACCGACGAGACCGCGACCAACACCATTGACTCACCGAGCATCAACGCGGCGAGCTGCGCGCGACTGGCGCCCATTGCGCGCAGCACCGCCAGCTCCGGCTCTTGCCGCGCCAACGCCTGCAGCAGCGCGCCCAGCAGCGAGGCCATCGCCGCGACAATCAGCACCCCGGCAAACGCTTTGACGATCAGCGCCACCCAGTCAAAACTGATGAGCAACCGCGCCGACTCCATTGCCGGCACCGCCGCCTGCAAACCGGCTTTTTGGTTAATCAAGCGTGGCAAGGTCGCCATCGCAATTGGGCTCTTAAGCTGAAGCAGCGCAAAGGTGGCTTCTTTTTCGGCGCTGGCGGCATGGCCCTCATGCACCAGCCACACGCTTTCGAGCAATGTCACCACCGTCTGGTCAATCACTCGCCCGGTAGGATTGAGCACGCCCGACACCCGGTACGGGTGGGACTCATGATCTACACCAAGGTCACCAAGGCCGTGCGCGCCGACAAAGTTGTCACCCACTTTTAAACCGGTACGCGCCGCGACGGCAGCGCCAATCGCGGCATCCATCGGCACCGCTGGCAATTCACCCGAAGCAAGCGTTGCGCCATAAAACGCCACGAACTCGGGCGTGGTGCCGACGATTCGAGCGCCCGCTACCGAATCGCCCAACGCTATAGGAATGGCTTTAGCAACCATTGGATGAGCGCGAAGGGCATCGACTTCGGCCAAACGAATATTGCCGTTGGGAACGTCGAGGTAATACACCGCTGCCAATACGTTTTGCAGCGCTGAGCCCTGCGCGCCCACCACGATGTCAATGCCTTGGGCTTGGCGTCTGGCGTGCGTTTCGAGCAGCGACTGCAACCACACGATGCTGATGGCGCTGGCGAGCCCGAGTGCGCACAGGGTGACGGCGAGCGCGAACTGCCACGGTCGATCGCACAAAAAACGGAACACGAGGCGGGTGATCATCGCGGCAACGCCAGCTCGTTAATGACGGCCACCGCGTCGGCCTCCAGCAAAGAACGCATCGCCCGGTCGTGGCTGGACACCAGCACCGCGCCGCCGGTTGCCGCGAACGCAAGCATTTGCTCAGCCACCAAGCACGCACTGGTTTCATCGAGCGCCGCCGTGGGCTCATCGGCCAACAACAGTTTGGGCTGGGCGAGCAATGCCCGCGCCAGGCAGGCGCGGGCTGCTTGCCCGACCGAAAGTGTTGCTGGGCGCTGCGCCGCCAGCTCAACGATTGCCAGCGAGTCCAACAAACTAGTCGCCCGACGGCGTACCTCCGTGTTCACGCCTCCCAGCAGCGCCATCGGAAGCAACACGTTATCGAGCACCGAAAGGCTGTTGATCATGAGCTGACGCTGCGGCATCCAGCCGGCAAGCCTAGGGCGCAAGCGGTCACGCGCAGGCGGCGTCATTGCCGCAATATCGCGGCCATCGAGCACCGCGCTGCCGCTATTCGCCGCAATGGAAAGCACGCCGCCCAACAGATGTAGCAGCGTAGATTTGCCGCATCCCGATGCGCCGCGCAGCAAAAGAATGCTGCCCGCATTGAGCGTGAAGCTGCCGAACGCGATCTCGGCACGGCCAGCAAAGCGGTGGGTTAGATCACGAACGGTGAGCAGTGGCGGAGTCAAAGTCTATTTTTTGCGTGCTAGAAAACGAAAAAGGGCCGGAAAACCGACCCTCGAACCTACCTGAGCTGCTGACTGCGATTAGGCAGCCAGGTTCTGGTTGGCGAAGTCCCAATTGAGCAACTTGTCGATCAACGTTTCAACGTATTTGGCGCGCAGATTTTGATAGTCGAGGTAGTAGGCATGTTCCCACACGTCAATGGTCAACAACGGCTTTTGGCCCTTGGTCAACGGCACTTCTGCGTTGCCCGTTTTGACGATTTTGAGGGTGCCTGCATCCGACACCAGCCACGCCCAGCCAGAGCCGAATTGCGTGACGGCAGCAGCTGACAGGTCTGCTTTAAATTTATCGTAACCACCGAGGTCTTTGTCGATCGCCGCTGCAATCGCGCCGGTGGGTTTGCCGCCGCCATTGGGCTTCAGGCTGTTCCAATAAAAGGTGTGATTCCAGACCTGAGCGGCGTTGTTGAATACGCCCGCCATGTCGGCTTTGCCGCTGGAAGCCATGATGATTTGTTCCAACGACATGCTGGCCAAATCCTTGCCTTCAACCAATTTGTTCAGGTTGTCGACGTAGGTTTTGTGGTGCTTGGCGTAGTGGTAGGACAGCGTATTGGCCGAGATCAACGGCTCAAGCGCGGTGTCTGCGTACGGTAGTGGCGGGAGGGAGAAAGGTGCACTCATTTTTTTCCTTGATGAAACTGGGGGCGAGAAAGACGAAGCATACGGTGCTGGTGGCGGGCAGGGTGTAGGTCAAAGTCGACACTTTGGCCTGCAGCTGCGCAGCGCTAGTGGCCGATTAATCGCCGAACAGCTTCTGCATGCGCTCGCGGCGCTCTTGCGCCTCGATCGACAGGGTAGCCGTGGGGCGGGCAATCAAACGCGCCAAGCCAATCGGCTCGCCGGTTTCTTCGCACCAGCCGAAGCTGCCGTCATCAACCATGCGGATGACTTTGTCGACCTTTTTCAGAAGTTTGCGCTCGCGGTCACGGGTGCGCAGCTCTAACGTGTATTCCTCTTCCTGAGTTGCGCGATCCGACGGATCGGTGGCCACTTCGTTGTCACGAAGGTGCTCGCCGGTGTCGGTGGCGTTGTGCAGGATCTGTCCGCGCAGTTCAACCAGCTTTTCTTTGAAAAAAGCCAGTTGCTCCGCGCTCATGTACTCGGCCTCGGACTGCTTAAGCACTTCAGCTTCGGTCAGTCCGGCATATTGCTTATGGCCGTTCATCGACAGTACGGTCGCGCCCTTTGGCGCAGCCGCCTTTACCGGCGCCGCTGGAACTGGCGCCGCTTTGGGGGCCGTTGCGGCGACCTTGCTGTCAGGCGCAGTGGTGGCGGCTGTGGCGGCTTTGCTGTTGGCGGCGGGGGCGGCTTTGGCCTTAGTTGTTGGCATAGAACTCTACCGATACTTTACGGGTAAATTATGTGTGTCATCGTGGCATTCGACGGCGCCGCTCAATCATACTTTGGCATATTGAGCGAGCACCGTAAGCGGCGCAGATTATAGCTACACTTTTAACAAAAGCGTCATCGTGCGCTGTTTTCAGCGGCCACTGCGCGGTTGGCAAGGCTGCACGAAGCGCAATAACCAAACGCCGCAAGCTCAATACCCTGCAGCTCAATTCCGCCCGGCACCGGCAGTTCAGGCACGGCAACATCGTCCAGGCACATCGTGGTGCCGCACTGTACGCACTGAAAATGCGCATGCGCGTTGCGTCGCTCGGGACGGCTGAAAGCAAAGCGCATGGCGCGATCAAATCCTGACAAACCGCCGACGCGATGCGCCAGCGACTGCTCAACCAGCCATTCCAGTACCCGATACAGCGTCACGCGGTCGAGATCGGTGCCGGCAAGTTCCGCCTCGATCTCGGCATGTGACAACGCCCGTCCTGCGGCAATCAGGCACGCCAAAACGTTGCGCCGCGCTTCGGTATTGCGGCCGCCGCTTTCCTTAACCAACCTTCGGGCAAGCGCATCCGCAGCAGCCGTTGTCAGTTCAACGGTTGTGTGCGAATGCCCTGCGTGATCCGCGTGGGCAGCAGTTGCAGCGGTTGCCGGGGTTGGGACAGAACGGGAAGCCATAATTCAATCCTAGCAGTTTGCTTCATTTCACGCGATGCACATAGGACAAGCCGCATGCAAGATTCGATTATTTTGGGGCGACCCGACGATTTTCACGTTCATTTGCGCGACGGCGCAGCGCTGGCCGCGGTGGTGCCGCTGACGGCCAGGCAATTTGGTCGCGCGCTGGTGATGCCGAATTTAAAGCCGCCGGTCACGACCGTGTCGATGGCGGCTGATTATCGTGAGCGCATTCTGCGTTCGGTGCCAACGGACTTGCAGTTTTCGCCATTGATGGCGCTTTATCTGACCGATGCAACCCCGGTTGATGAAGTTGCGCGCGTTGCGGAAAGCGACTTCGCGCATGCGTTTAAATATTATCCGGCCGGCGCAACCACCAATTCCGATTCAGGCGTCACAGCACTTGCCAAGGTGTACCCGGTGCTGGAAGCTATGCAACGCCACGGCGTGGTGCTCTGCGTGCACGGTGAGGTGACTGACCCCACCACCGACGTGTTTGACCGTGAAGCGTTGTTTGTCGAGGGTTCGCTGCAGCACATTGCGCGCGATTTTCCGGCGTTAAAAATGGTGGTGGAGCACATCACTACGCTTGAAGCCGCTGAATTCGTCGCCGCCAGCGGCGCAAACATCGCCGCCACCATCACGCCGCAGCATCTGCTCTACAACCGCACCTCGATTTTTACGGGTGGCATTCGCCCGCATTTGTACTGTCTGCCGATACTGAAACGCGAGAAGCACCGTCAGGCTTTGTTGCAAGCCGCCACCTCGGGCTCGGCAAAATTTTTCCTCGGTACCGACAGCGCACCGCATGCCAAAAACAACAAGGAAGCTTGTTGTGGCGCGGCGGGGTGCTTCACGTCACACGCGGCCATAGAACTGTATGCGGAGGCGTTTGATTCGGTGGCTGCAATGAATAAATTAGACGACTTTGCGAGTCGCTTCGGCGCGGCGTTTTATGGCTTGCCGCGTAACGTGGGCCAGGTCACGCTGAAGCGCGAAAGCTGGACACCGCCGAATGAATTTGCCTTTGCTGGCGAGACGATTGTGCCGTTGACCGTAGGGCGCAATTTGAGTTGGCGGATGGTCTAAGGTGCAGCTGAATCGGGGCGACCAAGACACTAGGTTGCCCGCGACCAGCCCCGAACGCCAACGATCACGCCCAGCACCAGTAGCGTAATGCCGGCGATCTCAAAGCCACTTGGCGCGCGCTGATACACGAGATAGGCGTAACCCAACGCCGCGACCGTCTCGAACACAATTAGCTGCCCCGTAAGTGCCGTCGGTGTATTTTTGCTTGCGATGTTCCACATCAGCGTGCCGACCCACGATGCCGAAAATCCAATCACCCCCATCAGCAGCCAAAACTGCATCGGCCGTGGACCCCACAATGAATCGACAAATCTCACGTCCTGGGTCACTTTAAAGTACGCGATTGCGATCGACAAACCCAGCAACGCCATCGGCAAAGTCACCAAGCCCTGCGCGGTCGCCCACGTCATCGAGTTGTGGGTTGGATGTGCGCGCAACCAGCGTGCGTTGTGGATCGGATACCAAGTCCAGGCCGCGTTGGCAAGCACCGCGAATGCGGCGCCCAATAGGTAGGCGTTTAGTGCGTTTGTGCCGTCGAGTCGCCCCAGTTGATCGGCATTCACACACAACAAACCGAGTCCAATTAACGCCAGCGAAGGCAGCAATCGCGCCCACGAAAATTGGCGATCGCCAAGGTTTGCGCACACCGCAATCACCACCGGAAGCGTGCCAATAATCAACGTCGGCAACGGCGCGCCCGCAAGCTGAATCGCAGCGGATAGCGCGAGGTAATAGGCGATGTTTCCGACGATAGAAAGCTGCGTCGCCAGCCACCAATCGGCCCGCTTCAACTTGCGAAGCTTTTCCCGCTGCCACCAGCCAATCGGTAATGTGATTAATCCAAACGCCGTGTAGCGCCCAAACGTCAATAGCGTCGCCGGATAGTCGGGCAGCAACAGCGGTACCACGAAAACTAATCCCCACACCAGCCCCGCAATCAGCGCTGCGCCCACGCCAATTGCCAATTTATTTTGTGTCATTGTTGATATTTTGCAGCAGGCTGCGACTCGTAAAGTAAGAAGGAACTTACTCCCCGTTCGCCCTGAGCGTAGCGAAGGGTTTGATGGCCCGCAGTCAAACCCTTCGCTACGCTCAGGGCGAACGGAGTCAATCCATTCCGTTACAGCTAAATAGGAACAACATCATGACCATCAACCTCGTAGGCATCGTCGGCTTTGTTTTGTGTCATTGCCTGCATCTTGCAGCAGGCCGCAACTCGTAAAATGGGGAGGAACCTACCCCCCGTTCGCCCTGAGCGAAGCGAAGGGTTTGATGGTGCGCAGTCAAACCCTTCGCTACGCTCAGGGCGAACGGAGTCAATCCATTCCGTTATAGCAAACTAGGAACAAAATCATGACCATCAAACTCGTAGGCATCGTCGGCTCCGGAACCATGGGCAACGGCATTGCTCAAGCGTGCGCCGTGGCGGGTATTGACGCGCTGATCTTGGACATCAATCCTGCAGCGCTGGAAAAAGGTGTGGCCACCATTAGCAGCAGTCTCGATCGGCTGGTGAAAAAAGAAAAAATCACGGCTGAGGTTAAGGCCGCTGCGATGGCACGGGTGAAGACTACCTGCACACTCGCCGATCTCGCCGCCTGCGATTTCGTGATTGAAGCCGCGACCGAAAACGAAGCGCTCAAAGTCAAAATTCTCAAAGATCTCGACGCTACGCTCAAGCCCGAGACCATCATCGCGACCAACACCTCGTCAATCTCCATCACGCAACTGGCCGCTGCCACCCAACGCGCCGATCGCTTCGTCGGCATGCATTTTTTCAACCCGGTGCCGATGATGGCGCTGGTGGAATTAATCCGCGGACTGGCCACCAGTGATGCAACCATTGCCACTGCACAAGAGTTGGCACGGGCGCTCGGCAAAACGCCGATCACGGTGAAAAATTCACCGGGATTTGTGGTCAACCGCATTCTGTGTCCGATGATCAACGAAGCGATTTTCTGTTTGCAGGAAGGGCTCGCCACCGCCGAAGACATCGACGCTGGCATGAAGCTGGGCACCAACCAGCCCATCGGCCCACTCGCACTCGCCGACATGATCGGCCTCGACATCATGATCGCGGTGATGAATGTCTTTTACGAAGGCTTTAACGACCCGAAATATCGCCCCGCACCGCTGCTTAAAGAGATGGTCGCAGCGGGGTATTTGGGCCGCAAAACCGGTCGCGGTTTCTACAGCTACGCTTGAGCACGACTATGAGCAACGAAACGTTTAAGCCGCTTCGCATCGGCATCCTCGGCGCGGCCAACATCGCTCGCCTTTTCATCACCTCGCTCAACGGCTCGGCCAAAGTGGATGTGTGCGCTGTCGCCAGCCGTGACGCCAATAAGGCCGCAGCATTCGCCAAAGAAAACGGCATCGCGCAATCCTTCGGCAGTTATGAAGCGATGCTTGCGGACGCAACGATTGAAGCGATCTACAACCCACAACCCAACAACTTGCATGCCGAGTGGACGATCAAAGCGGCCAACGCGGGCAAGCATGTGCTGTGCGAAAAACCGTTCGCGGCAAATTCGGCAGAAACGAAGTTGATGTTCGACGCCGCAGCCGCCAACAACGTGTACGTGGTCGAGGCCTATCCGTATCGCGCGCAGCCGCAGACCATCAAGCTCGCGGAACTGCTGCGCGAGGGCGCTATCGGCAAGGTGCAATTGATTCAGGCGTCGTTCGGATTTCCACTGCCGGTCAGCGGCAATATCCGCTGGGATCCTTTGCTCGCGGGAGGTGCGCTGATGGACGCGGGCAGCTATCCGGTGAGCCTGGTGCGCATGATTGCCGGCGAGCGTCCAACGCGGGTGCATGCGATGGCGCGCTTCACGGATAGGAGTGTAGACAGCACGCTGATCGGTTCGATTGATTTCCCGAGTGGCTTGCTGGCGCAGATTTCGTGCAGCTTTGGCACCGCTCGGCATCGTCACGCGGTGATCGTCGGCGACGCGGGCAGCATTGAAACAACGTTCTACAACGACACGTCCGACGCACTGCCGCCGCACATCGTGATTAAACGCGGCATCGCGCTTGATGCGCCGAGAGAGATCATCAAACTAGAACCAGCGCAGGGCTTTCGCGTGCAGGGCGAAGCGTTCTATGACTTGGTGCGCAACGGCTGGGCCAGTTGGCCGGGCGCGACGCCGGCAGAAACCGTTGACATCATGCTGACCATCGACGCATTGGCGGCAAGTGCTCGCGATGGCAATGTGGTGGCGATTGCCCGGTAACAGTGCGCTGATTTAGGAGCGGCGAAGGCCGGGTGAAATCGCGGCTTCGACTGCTTCTACCTCGGTACATCTTTTTGATGTATCGCCCATTTAATCAGGGCTTGGCAAAGTAAATTCGGCTTATCGACTTTCTCAAAAAAACGCACTTAGCGCTTATGCAACAAGGCTTTCCACAAGAAGTTGCTACAACTTTTCACGATGCGAATAGGTCGCATCGAGCCGCGATTTGAGATACGCCGCGCCGGTGGTTGGCGCATACCGCGCAGGCCGTTCCACCGTCACGCAACTCGGCAAGCAGTCGACCACCGCGTCCGGATTCGGGTCGAGGAAAAACGCAATCGAATAGCGCTCACGCCCCATCGGATTGACCACGCGGTGCGGCGTTGAAACATACACGTCGTTAGTCCAGCGCATCAGGCAATCACCGATATTGCAAATCAGTGCGCCGGGAATGGTGGGCGGCGAAATCCAGTCACCGCTTCGTGTGCGCACTTCTAACCCGCCGGCATCATCGGTTGCCAATAGCGTGATATTACCGTAGTCGGTGTGCTCGCCTGCGCCTCTTTGGCCAAGCTCGAAATGTTCTGGGCGCGGCGGATAGTGCAGCAAACGCAGCGTAGCGAGCGGTTGATCGAGCTTGTCGTCGAAGAAGTCCTCGGCCACAGCCAAGTCGTGCGCGAGCGCACGATGCAGATGCATGCCCAGCCCGTGACACGCAGCGAAATACGCAAGCATCACCGGCTTGAACTCGGGTAGAGCAAGCGCATCAGGCCACACGTTGGCGCCGCGGAACGGCTTGCCCGCCAGCACTTCCGGATGATCGAGCGGCAGGTCGAGGCCGATGTTGAAAGCGGCCTTTACGTCGCCCGGTTTCGATGCATCGAGCCGCTCTTCGCCCAACGCCACGTAGCCACGATTGTGCGGAGAATGGCGGATGGAAAGTGCGTCTTTCGCCGCCAAATCCTGCGCGAAAAACTGCTTTGATTGCGCAAAAACTTGGTCAAGGAAAGGTTGCGAAAGGTCATGGCCGGTGATGCAGAAAAAGCCGATGTCGCGTGCTGCGTGGCCAAGCGCTGCGCCCAAGCCAGCGTAGTTATCGCCCAAAGTGGCAACGTCGATAACCGGGATCGTACTCATAGATTGTCCTTGGCGTCAGACCCTTCGCTACGCTCAGGGCGAACGGAGGAGAAATAACCGTTCGCCCTGAGCTTAGCGGGTTGTTTCTGCTCCGTTCGCCCTGAGCATATCGGGTTGTTTCAGCTCCGTTCGCCCTGAGCATAGCGAAGGGTTTGATGCATGCTGCAGCGCCGGGGTGCCGGCCACCTTGCGGAACGCCGTTCGCCCTGAGCGCAGCGAAGGGTTTGATGCATGGCACCTACCGCACCCACTGCATTTCTTCCTGTTTTTGCATCCACTCTTCTTCCAGCAACGCGATTTTCGCGGCGAGTTCGCCGCGTTGGCGGGTCTTGTCGCCGAGGCTTGACGCCTCCTCCGCCGCATACGCCAACTCGGAGGCGAGCCACGCATCCAGCGTGTCACGCGTAGCGGTGAATTTGGCAAGCTCCTTCTCGATCGAATCGATGCGCTTTTGCATCGGCCGACGGGCTGTGGTTAGGCGCTGCCGCTCCTCGGCGTCAACTCGCTTGTCTTCTTGTTTCGGCACCACTTTGGCGGTCGCCTCAAGCGCCACCTTGGCCGGTTTTGCCGCTTTTACTTTCGCTGGCTTCACCCGCTGCTCGCGCAACCAATCGCGATAGTCGTCGAGGTCCCCGTCAAACGGCTTCACCGTGCCATCGGCGACCAGCCACAGCTCATCGCAACAGGCGCGCAAAATGTGCCGGTCATGGGCGACCACCACCAGCGCGCCTTCGTAGTCCTGCAACGCGAGCGTTAACGCCTGGCGCATTTCCATGTCAAGGTGGTTGGTGGGCTCATCAAGCAACAACAAATTAGGCCGCTCATACACCAGCAGCGCGAGCACTAAACGCGCCCGTTCGCCACCGGAAAAAACACCCACTTTTTCGGTGACGCGATCACCGCGAAAGTCAAATCCGCCGAGAAAATTGCGCTGCTCTTGCTCACGCGCCCGCGGATAGCCGCGCGTTTCTGAGAGCATTTTGTCGAGCTGATCGAGGTGCCACAGCGCGGATTCGTCGTTCCTCAATTGCTCCAGTTGATGCTGCGCAAAATAAGCAATTTTTAGGTGCTGGCCTTCGATCCGTTCACCGGTGCGCTCACTCAGCTCGCCAGCAATCGCTTTCACTAGCGTGGACTTACCGGCACCGTTTTTTCCGAGCAGGCCGATGCGTGAATTTGGCAGCAGCGAAAAATTCACATCGGTGAGAATATTGTTGTCATCGTAGCCGAGTGAGACGTCGGCAAACTTAAGCAATTGCCGCGGTTCGCCCTCCGGTTTTTTAAAACCGAAGGTGAACGGAGAGTCCACATGAGCCGCCGAAATTCGCTCCAGCTTTTCCAGTGCCTTAACCCGGCTCTGTGCCTGTGCGGCCTTGGTGGCCTTGGCTTTGAAGCGGGTGATGAACGACTCAAGGTGCTTGATGGTGCGCTGCTGCTTTTCAAACGCGCCCTGCTGCACCGACAGCTCGACGGTGCGTTGATCCTCAAAGCTTGAATAGTTGCCGGTATACAGCTTAAGCTTGGCTGGCGCTTTCGGATTGCTGGTATCGAAGAACAGAATTTGATCCGATACCCGGTCAATAAAATCGCGATCATGGGTGATCACCAACAGCGTTCCGGGGTAGCGCGACAGCCAGTCCTCGATCCACATCACGGCATCAAGATCAAGGTGGTTGGTGGGCTCATCAAGCAGCAGCAAATCGCTGCGACACATCAGCGCCTGCGCCAAGTTCAAACGCATCCGCCAGCCGCCAGAAAAGGTGGCCACGGCGCGGCTTTGCATTTCGTTCTCAAAACCCAAGCCAGCGAGCAACTCGGCGGCGCGCGACGGTGCTGCGTAACCGCCGACATGTTCCATCTGCTCGTAAAGGTGCGCGAGGATTTCTCCGTGTTTCGCGGCGTCAGCATTGGGCGTATCGGTTTCGGCGGCGAGCGCGATTTCGATATTGCGCAGCTCGACGTCGCCATCGAGGGCATATTCAAGCGCGGTCATTTCGCTGGGCGGCGTTTCCTGTGCGACGTGGGCGATCACCCAGCCGTTAGGCATGGCAATGTCGCCGCGTTCGGCGGTCAGCAGCCCGCGCAGCGCCGCAAACAAAGTGGACTTGCCAGCGCCGTTGGCGCCGACAATGCCGACCTTGCGGCCCGGATTAATGGTGAGGGTGGCGCGCTCTATCAAGGGCACCGAGCCGCGGGCGAGGGTTAGATCAATTAAACGAAGCATGCCCGTATTTTGCCGTGGTGCAGCAAAACTGTCTCGTTTCGTTGTGCAAAGCGCTCTGGAAAGGGGTGCTCAACCGCGCCCAAAGCGCCTTCCCAAGCGCTTTCCGCTACTGCGGACGCAGCCGCTTCACGTCCTCGTCGGTCGGCTGCACTTCTTTGCCGTCGACGTAGCGCCAACCGGTCATCACGCCTTTGCCGTCTTTTTGTGCCAAGCGGCCGACGTAGGCGCCCATAGTCGACTGGTTGTCTTGGGCGCGCCAGTTGATCTTGCCAAACGGGGTGTCCACCGCCAGATTTTTCATCGCGGCCTGCATTTTGGCGGTATCGGTGGATCCCGCTTTTTTGAGCATCGCCGCGATGGATTTCACGGTTGCATAGCCGACCACCGAGCCCAAGCGCGGATGATCGTTGTATTTGGCCAAGTAAGCCTCGCGGAACGCCTTGTGCTCAGGCGTGTTGATCTGCTCCCATGGGTAGCCGGTGACCAGCCAGCCGGTCGGTGTCTCGTCTTTCAGTGTGTCGAGGTATTCCGGTTCGCCAGACAGCAAACTCACCACCGGACGATCTTTAAACAGGTTGCGCGTGTTGCCTTCGCGCACGAATTTTTGCAAATCGGCGCCGAAGGTGACGTTGAAAATGGCGTCAACTTTGGCGTCGAGCAACGCCTGCGCCACCGCACCCGCGTCAATCTTGCCCAGCGGCGCGGCTTGCTCAATAAACTCCACACCACCCGCCGGTTGCGCGGCGATCAGCAGCTTTTTGAACGAGGCTGCTGCAGACTGGCCGTACTCGTAGTTCGGATACACAATGCCCCAGCGCTTTTTGTTGAGCTTGGCAGCTTCGGGCACCAGCATGGTCGTTTGCATGTAGGTAGAGGCGCGTAGGCGGTAGGTGTAGGCGTTGCCGTTGCCCCAGGTCAATTTGTCGGATAGCGGTTCGCTGGCGACGAACAGCACTTTGCGCTGCTTGGCGAAGTCACCCACCGCGAGGCCAATGTTGGAGAGAAAAGTACCAGAAATCAACGCGACTTTTTCACGCGCAACGAGCTCTTCTGCAACCCGAACGGCGTCGCCCGGATTGGCGTTATCGTCGCGAAAAATGGTTTCGATCTTCTGGCCATTGACGCCGCCCGCTTTGTTGATTTCGTCCTGCGCCAACTCCCAACCTTTTTTATAGGGCTCAAGAAAGGCGGGCTGCGCTTTATAGCTGTTGATCTCGCCGATTTTGATCGTTGCTTGCGCGAAGCTCACGCTGGCTGCGAACGTTGCAAAAGCGGCGGCGAGTAGGGTGCGTTTCATTATTTCTTCCTGGTGTAACTTGGCGGCACGAGCTTGGCCCGCGTCGATAACGCTCTCGGACCCTGCGGGTTTACAGGAATCGGTGAAGCGGCGCAATGAGGCCGTGGCGGCTATGCGCCGGGAATGTAGCGCACTCGTTAAATTTGCGAGAAAATACAAGCTTAGTGGGTTTAAACGGGTTTAAATGAGGCGACCTGACACTAACGCTCAATGGTGCGGGCACCAAGGTGAGCTGCGACATCAACGGCAACGCGGGCATGAACCCGGTGTTTCGCTGGTTCGGACTGTTTACGGACAAAATGATTGGCCCCGACTTTGAAGCCGGGCTCAAAAATCTAAAAAAATTGGCGGAGAGTGCATGATGATTGTTGTTGAAGAAAAAAAGTCTACGTACCGCGATTACGCCGCGCCGCAGCGCTCTGACGCCGTCGACACGGTGCGCGAGTTTTATCGCCTGAACCATCAAAATCAAACCCATGATTTTGTGCTCAAGAAAAAGGCGGAGTACCTCGGTTTCAACCGCACCACCATGACGCCGTGGGCCGCGCTGGATTTTTTAAACACTTTGGTGGACGACAGCGATCCTGACACCGCGCTGCCGCAGATTGACCACTTGCTGCAAACCGCCGAGGCGATGCGCGCCAATAACGAGCCGGACTGGATGGTGCTCACCGGCTTTATTCACGACATCGGCAAAGTGCTGTGCCTGTTCGGCGAGCCGCAGTGGGCGGTCGTGGGCGACACCTTCCCTACCGGCTGCGCCTATTCGTCGAAGAACGTTTACTCAGAGTTTTTCGCGCTGAACCCAGATTCACAGCGGCCCGAATTACAAACGCCGCTGGGTGTCTACAGCGAAAAATGTGGGTTAGAGGCCGTTCACATGAGCTGGGGCCACGACGAATATCTGTATCACATGCTGAAACCGTATTTGCCGATGCCTGCGCTGTACATGATTCGTTTTCACAGCTTCTACGCCTGGCATCGCGAAAACGAATATCAGCATCTGTGCAACGCGCAAGACGACGAAATGAAGCCTTGGGTGCAGCGTTTCAACCCGTACGATTTGTATTCAAAAAATCCGAATCGACCAAAACTGGCTGATGTGAAACCGTACTACGAAGACCTGTTGGCGAAATACCTACCGGCTGAGCTGAAGTTCTAGATTTGAGTTGACCCGGCAACACTTTAGAAAGTGTTTGGCATAGACTGTCCCACGACTTTCGTTTTGTGCGTCGCAGCGAAAAATTATTGCGGTTGAGCACAAACCGAAAGCCGACGAAGACCCTGCCTGTCCGATCTCGTTGACATTTGCAGTTGTTTCAGTCGGGCGACAGAGGCCTTCCTAAAAGGAGGCAACTTGCAGCGTACGGATATCTCGAATCCGACCTATTTCCACAAGGTCGTCGATTGTCAGTGGGCCTGTCCGGCTCACACTCCCGTTCCCGAATACATCCGCCTGATCGCGCAGGGTCGCTACAGCGACGCCTACATGATCAACTGGACGTCGAACGTGTTTCCCGGCATTTTGGGGCGCACCTGTGACCGTCCTTGCGAGCCCGCGTGCAGACGAGGTCGCGTTGAAGAAAACAACGGTGCGGCCCCCGAGCCGGTTGCGATCTGTCGCCTGAAACGGGTCGCCGCCGACATGAAGGATGATGTGCGGCTTCGGATGCCCGCGCTGTCGCCAAAAAACGGCAAGCGCGTGGCCTGCATCGGCGCCGGTCCGGCGTCGCTCACCGTGGCGCGCGATCTGGCACCGCTCGGCTATGACGTGACGGTGTTTGACGGCGAAGCGAAGGCGGGTGGCTTTATCCGCACCCAGATTCCACGCTTCCGGTTGCCGGAGTCGGTGATCGATGAAGAAACCGGCTACATCCTCGATCTCGGCGTTACCTTTAAGAGTGGCCAGCGCATCGATTCCATGAATGCGTTGCTTGCCGAAAATTACGACGCGGTGTTCGTCGGCTGCGGCGCGCCGCGCGGACGCGATCTCGATTTGCCGGGGCGCAAGGCGGCGGCGGCCAATATTCACATTGGCATCGACTGGCTGGCGTCGGTCTCGTTCGGTCACATCACAACAATTGGCCGACGGGTGATCGTGCTTGGCGGTGGCAACACGGCAATGGACTGCTGCCGCTCGTCGCGTCGTCTCGGCGGCGATGAAGTGAAAGTGATTGTGCGCAGCGGTTTTGAGGAAATGAAAGCCTCGCCATGGGAAAAAGAGGATGCCATGCACGAAGGCATTCCGATCATCAACTATCACGTTCCGAAGGCCTTTGTGCTGGAAGGCGGCAAGCTGATCGGCATGACTTTTGAGATTGTTAAAGCGGTGTTTGACGACCAAGGTCAGCGCACGCTGGTGCCGACCGGTGCGCCAGATGCGCTGATCGAATGTGACGACGTACTGCTCGCCGTCGGCCAAGAAAACTCGTTCCCGTGGATCGAACGCGATTGCGGCATTGAGTTCGATAAGTGGGGTCTGCCAATGCTTGGCAAGGCCACGCATCAGTCAACCATCGCCCATGTGTTCTTCGGTGGCGATGCGGCTTTTGGGCCGAAAAACATCATCACCGCTGTCGCTCACGGACATGAGGCTGCGGTGTCCATTGATCGCCTGTTGCACGGCGAGGACATTCAACAGCGCCCCGATCCGATGACCAATCTGATGTCGCAGAAGATGGGCATTCACGAGTGGAGCTACGACAACGACACGTCGAACGACTTGCGATTTAAAGTTCCGTGGGCCAAAGCCGAAATGGCACTGGCGAGCATCAAGATCGAAGTGGAGCTTGGTTTTGATGTGGCGACTGCGTTTAAAGAGGCGCATCGCTGTTTGAATTGCGATGTGCAAACCGTGTTCACCGATACCGCCTGCATCGAATGCGATGCCTGCGTCGACATTTGCCCAATGGATTGCATTACCTTCACCGCAAATGCCGACGAGGCGGAACTGCGCCAACACCTGCAAGCGCCCGCCAACAATCATCAGCAGGCGCTGTACGTCTCAGGCGAACTGAAAACCGGACGCATCATGGCCAAAGACGAAGACGTGTGTTTGCACTGTGGCCTGTGTGCGGAGCGCTGCCCGACCGGGGCGTGGGACATGCAGAAATTTTTGCTGAACACCACGCAGGCGGGCGCAGCGTGCCGCAATGGTGCGCAGGTGAAAACACTCGAAGAGGTGGTGGCATGAAGCCCATTGCAGCGGTCAACGATTTCGTCATCAAATTCGCCAACGTCAATGGCTCGGGCTCGGCCTCGGCCAACGAGCTATTTGCAAAAGCGATTCTGCGCATGGGCGTGCCGGTGAGTCCGCGCAACATTTTTCCGAGCAATATTCAGGGCATGCCGACCTGGTACGAAGCCAGGGTGTGCGAGTCGGGCTACGCAGGACGTCGCGGTGGCGTGGACATGATGGTGGCCATGAATCCGCAAACGTGGGATGCCGATGTTGCCGAAATCGAGCCCGGCGGCTACCTGTTCTACGACAGCACGCGACCGTTGCCAGCGTCGAAATTTCGCAGCGACGTGAACGTGATCGCAGTGCCGCTCACCGCAATTACCAACGCTGGGTACACCGACCCACGACAACGCCAGTTGTTTAAAAACATCATCTATGTCGGTGCCCTGTCGGTGCTGCTTGATGTAGATGCCGACGTGTTCGAAGCACTTTTCGCCGAGCAGTACAAAGGCAAGGAGCGCCTGCTCGAACCAAACATCCGCGCGCTGCATTTGGGCCGCGACTACGTAAAAAACAACCTCACGGCACCGCTTGGCATTCGCGTCAAACGAAGCGATCAGGTGGGCGAGCAGATCTTTGTCGACGGTAACAGCGCCATCGGTCTCGGCATGGTCTACGGCGGCGCCACCGTGGCCGCGTGGTATCCGATCACGCCGTCCACCTCGGTACCGGAAGCCTTTCAGAAGTACTGCGAAACGTTCCGCGTCGACCCCGTCTCGGGACAGAACAACTTCGCCATCGTGCAGGCTGAGGACGAGCTTGCCTCCATCGGCATGGTGGTGGGTGCGGGCTGGAATGGTGCGCGCGCCTTCACCGCAACCTCCGGCCCCGGCATTTCGCTGATGACCGAGTTCATCGGTCTTGCCTACTTCGCTGAAATTCCGATCACCATCGTCAACGTGCAGCGCGGCGGACCATCCACCGGCATGCCAACACGCACCCAGCAGGCCGACCTGATCGCGTGTGCCTATGCTTCACATGGCGACACCAAGCACGTGTTGCTGTTCCCGCAAGACCCGCATGAATGCTTTGAGCATGCCGCGGCAGCGCTTGATCTGGCGGACCGCTTGCAAGCCCCGATTTTTGTGATGACCGATCTCGACATTGGCATGAATCAGCGCCTGTGCCAACCGTTCACTTGGGACGACTCACGCGACTTGGACCGTGGCAAGGTGATGACCGCCGAGGAACTTGAAGCGGGTGCCGATTTTGGACGCTACAAAGATGTAGACGGCGACGGCATTCCGTGGCGCACGCTGCCTGGCACGCATCCCAGCAAAGGCAGTTTTTTCACCCGCGGCACTACGCGCGATCCGTATGCGCGCTATTCGGAACGCGGACCGGATTACACCTACAACATGGAACGGCTGCTGCGCAAGTTCAAAACGGCCGCTGATCTGGTGCCGCAGCCGGTGCTACGTAATGCCCCGAAAAAAACCTCATACGGCGTGATTTATTTTGGCTCCACCACACCGGCAATGCATGAAGCGCTTGATGTGCTTGAGGCCGACGGCGTACACATTGATGCGTTGCGGCTGTGTGCATTTCCATTCCCCGATTCGGTCAAGCAATTTATCGCCGCGCACGAAAAAGTTTTTGTGGTCGAGCAAAATCGTGATGCGCAGATGCGCTCGATGCTGGTCAACGAACTCGACTTAAATCCGGCGCAACTGATCCGCGTGCTGCACTACGACGGCACACCGATCACAGCACGCTTCATCACCCGCGCCATTCGTGAAATCGTGCAACCGGCCGTGCTTCCGCTCACGCCTCCGCTGCCAGTCAATCAACCGATCAAGGTGGCCGCATGACCTACATCAGCAAACCCAGGCTGCATCACCCGACACTGACCGCTAACAAGGTCGGCTATACACGACGCGACTACGAAGGCCGCATTTCCACGTTGTGCGCGGGCTGCGGGCATGACTCGATTTCTGCGGCCATCATTCAGGCCTGCTGGGAACTGGACATCGAACCGCATCGGGTCGCCAAGTTATCGGGCATTGGTTGCAGCTCAAAAACACCGGACTATTTTCTTGGCGCGTCGCACGGCTTCAACACCGTGCATGGACGCATGCCGTCCGCGCTCACCGGTGCAAACTTAGCCAATCGTGATCTGTTGTATCTCGGCGTTTCTGGCGATGGTGACTCGGCGTCCATTGGTCTCGGCCAGTTCGCCAACGCCATGCGCCGCGGCGTACGCATGGCCTACATCGTGGAAAACAACGGCGTCTATGGGCTCACCAAGGGCCAATTTTCAGCCACCGCCGATCGCGGATCGAAAAGCAAAAAGGGCGTGATCAACAGCGACAGTCCCATCGATCTGGTCGGCATCGCGCTGCAACTTGGCGCGACTTACGTGGCCCGCAGTTTCTCCGGTGACAAGGAGCAACTAGTGCCACTCATCAAAGGTGCTATGGAGCATGGCGGTGCAGCGTTCATCGACATCATCAGCCCTTGCGTAACCTTTAACAATCACGCCGGCAGCACCAAAAGCTACGACTACGTGCGCGAACATAACGAAGCCGTCAACCGCATCGATTTCATAGCCTCGCGCAACGAAATCACCACCATGTACGCGCCAGGCGAACTGGTGGACGTGCAGCAGCACGACGGTTCGATGCTGCGCCTGCGCAAGCTGCGTGCCGACTACGATGCGACCGACCGATACAGCGCCATGAGCTACATGCAGGCACATCAAGCACGCGGCGAAATTGTGACCGGGCTGCTGTATGTTGATCCACTCGCCACCGATTTGCACACCTCGCTGAACACCAGCGCTCATGCGCTAAACGCGATGGGCGTTGCGCAACTTTGCCCGGGGTCAAGCGCGCTCGAAAAAGTCAACGCAAGTCTGCGCTGATTAATCGCAAACGTCACCGTTTGCCGTGAGGCGCAGTCGAAGGGTTTGATAGCGCCGGCATCAGACCCTTCGCTACGCTCAGGGCGAACGGATTAGCGGAGGTCAATAGAAGTCGCCGCCATGTCGGAACGTATCGGTTTTCCGTCGATGTCGCATAAGCATGGGGTCAGTCTCGGTCAAAAGGCGAGTGCACGGGAGGCCGCGTGCGTGATGACGCGCACAGATGAAGTCAGCGCAAACATCCCGTTCGCCCTGAGGCACAGCCGAAGGGTTTGATATTGGCGGCGCTGATTTAGGACCAACATCAGCGTTTGCCCTGAGGCGCAGCCGAAGGGTTTGATATCGCTGGCGTCAAACCCTTCGCTTCGCTCAGGGCGAACGGATTGGTGAAAGTTGATAGGCATCGACGCCACATCGGAACGTACCGGTTTTCAGTCGATGTCGCAAAAGTATGGGGTCAGTCTCGGTCAAAAGGCGAGTGCGCGGGAGGCTGCGTGCGTGATGACGCGCGCAGCTGAAGTCAGCGCAAACATCCCGTTCGCCCTGAGGCACAGCCGAAGGGTTTGATATTGGCGGCGCTGATTTAGGACCAACATCACCGTTTGCCCTGAGGCACAGCCGAAGGGTTTGATAGCGCCGGAATCAGACCCTTCGCTACGCTCAGGGCGAACGGACTGGCGGAGGTTAATAAGAGTCGCCGCCCTATGGTTGATCCCTCCCCCGAAAAGTTACAGATCGCTCAACGTGCCTGCAATCGGGTTTACTTTGAAGTACGACTGCAACCCGCTGTAGTAGGTCGGGTACTCGTGCAACAGCAGCTCGGGTTCGGCAAAAAATACTTCACACGTCACTGCAAAAAACTCTTCAATCAGCTCAGCCGCGTACGGATCAATCGCGGTCTCCTCGCCTGAGTCAACGCGTCGACAAAAATCTTTGTACGCTGCATTGATCGCTGCGTTAAACGCACTACGCGCGGGGCCACGCAGCGGTGGCAGGCCGTCAACCGCGCCGTCTAGCATGTCAATCTTGTGCGCAAATTCGTGAATCACCAGCGCCATGCCGGACTGGTCGTAGCCCGCCTCGACCGCAGGCCACGACAGTAGCACCGGCCCGCCCTCCCAGCTCTCGCCA
>JACMNN010000167.1 GCA_014378555.1 Burkholderiales bacterium
CTCGACGTTACTTGCCAATGTGTCGCGTAGCGACTCAACATCTCGTATCTGCGACAGAGCGACTTGAGTTCTGCCAAGCAGAGTGGCGATAGGTGTGCGCATCTCGTGCGCTAAATCTCCAGAAAATTGTGTCAATCGCGTTACTCCTTCATCAATCCGTGCCAGCATCGAGTTGAAAGAAGTCGCGAGCTCATGAAGCTCGAATGGAATGCCCACCACGTCTATGCGCCCTGCTAAGGACTGCGAACTGATGGAGCTCGCCACCTCTATAAACCGACGCAGCGGACGAAGTCCCGAACGCGCCGTAAACCACGCGCCGACCACCGCAATCAGCAACGCCAGTGGCAACGCGATGACCAATGCCCGTGCATAGCGGGACAGCAGCAAGCTGTCTGCTTGCCGATCCTGCAATAACGCGATTTGCGTTGATTCGCCATTGGCAAATCGCGCTGTGCCCATAGTCACGAGAAGACGTTGGCCGGAGGGCGCCGTCCACTCGCGCATTGGGCTTTCATCAGACAGGCGGGAAGACGTTAGCGCTTCGAGCATCAATGGCGATGCATCACGCGCGAGCGGAGAAAAGGTGGCGATCACCTTCGACCCGGACGCATCAAACACTGCAAGATGTAAGTCCCGATGTCCGATCAGCAAGTCATCCAGACGATGACGGCCATAGGTCAAAGCGGCGGTTGACGGAATTTCCGAAAGAATGTGCTGCAACAGCGCGCGCTTCGCCTCAATGTCGTCAGTGGCGCGTAACTTGAGCTCTCGCGACAGCGCGATGTAGCCAAGCACGCTTACCACCAGCATGACCCCCAGTCCCAACGCTGCGGCAGCCAACGCGATGCGTCCGGCGAGGGTGCGCAGTGGCGCCAACGTGGCAATCACGCTGTCACGCGGTGTTCGAGCACATAGCCGACGCCACGCACAGTATGAATCAATTTATTCGCAAAGTTGTCGTCGACTTTTGCGCGCAATCGACGTATCGCCACCTCCACCACGTTGGTGTCGGAGTCAAAGTTGATGTCCCAAACGAGCGACGCGATCTGGGTACGTGAAAGCACCTCACCGGAGCGCTGCATCAACAGCGTTAAAAGCGCAAATTCCTTGGCCGTTAAATCAACGCGTTGGCCCAAGCGGATTGCCCGGTGT
Source organism: Burkholderiales bacterium (assembly GCA_014378555.1). GTDB lineage: Bacteria > Pseudomonadota > Gammaproteobacteria > Burkholderiales > Casimicrobiaceae > Casimicrobium. Next base: position 1,153 of record JACMNN010000167.1, read on the forward strand.
CGCACCGGGTCAACCTCCAGATCGGCGACGCGCAACACCGGACTGCCAAGGGGTGCTTTGCCTCGCTTAAGCAGCGCCCGTACGCGAGCCAACAATTCGACAAATTGAAATGGCTTGACCAGATAGTCATCGGCGCCCAGATCAAACCCCCGCACCTTGTCGTCAGTTTGGCCCTTGGCCGTGAGCAGCAACACCGGCGTCGTTTTGCTGGTTCTCAGTGCCGACAACACTGCAAAGCCGTCAATGCCGGGCAGCATGATGTCGAGGATGATCAAATCATGATCGCCATTAGCCGCTACATGCAAACCATCGGTGCCGGTGTGTGCGATGTCCACTGAATAACCGTTTTCACTGAGACCTTGCTTCAGGTACTCAGCGGCACGTATTTCGTCTTCAATGATCAGCAGTTTCATAGGCGCAGCGTATTGTCGGAACTCAGTCGGATGGGTTTACCGCGCCAAGTATCTCAGGCAAGTCGGTAACCCCACATTACGAATTTGTAATGTTCGCGCAAGCGTCGCGTCGTGGCACAGACTCTACATTCTCTCCTGTGCTGCAAACGTTGTGTCACCCCCGGCAAACCTTATTCGTCGGGTGAGTTTCTACCCCACCCCAATGGAACTTCATCATGTCAATCCGTCAATCAATCATCCTTACTTCTCTCGCTGGTGCCTTCGCACTTCCGGCGTTTGCCACTAATGCCACCTCGTACGACGGCGGCGAGGTTGGGTTTCAGTTTCACGCCATGCCCAGCACGGTAACCCGCGCCCAAGTGCAAAAGGAGCTCGCTGACTGGCGCAAAAATCCGGTGACGGCAGACGGATTTCGCGACGTTGGTGGCCAAGCTGGATGGTTGCCGGTCGGACATCGTTCCGACCTACGTGACGGCAAACTTGTCCAAGCCGACAACCTTCCGCATGGCACTCCGAAACCTAGCCTTGCTATGACGCCTGATGAGCGGGTGCAACGCGATCTGTTCAATCGCGCCAGCAGCTAAACGAGCGCCTCTTTTACTGCAGTTTCTAGCTGCAAAAATTGCGGCACTCATTGGGCGCCACTTGTTGGCTGTGCGCAAACACCGATGCACGTCACGCTTGGGCACTGCATCACACTCATTTTTGCAACGTTTCTGCAGATCACGTGGAACTACTATTTAGTCGAAGCGCTGATCGCCATCAGCGTCATCTACAAGGGCGTTGACAACAACGGCGGCTTTCAAAAGCACTTTCCGATCGCCTCGCCGAATCTGCTTGCAGTGCTGTTCGGCTTCGGCCTGTTGCATGGATTTGGTCTGTCGACGCGTTTGCAACAACTACCGCTCGGCGACGACAAGACCGGTATCCTGCTGCGCATCCTAAGTGTCAACGACGGCGTGGCAATCGGACAGATCGTAGCGCTCACCGTTATGGTCGCGCTGCTTGCACTGTGTCGAAAACGCGCATCGTTCGGGCACTCATCGGTAACGTCAAAATCGACAAATCGTGGCAAGCCATCAAGCCGGCGAGCTTCGAACAGGTGGATGGCCAGCGCGGCAAGGAATGGAAGGTCACGTTCAAGGACGCCGCGGCGACCGATAAAACAAAGCAGAGCCTCTACATGTTTTTCACCGCCCAAGGCAATTTCATCGCCGCGAATTTCACGGGTAAGTAGTCTTGGACTCCGTCATTGGCAAGCAGCTTAAAGCCGCCCGTCGTTGCATCCTGAATAAGCAGCTGTAAGCGTCGCGAATCACTGACGATTCTTTATTTCTTTTATCGTTCTTCAAGCAATCCAAGAATGATGAATTAGCGATGGGCTTTGCGTTGTCACCAGCAACGTTTCGCTTTGCGCTGTGACCGAACGCCAGCGCTGCCAAATGCGACGGAAAAAAGTGCACGGCGTGCGGCAACAGGGCATGCGCTTTCAGTCCCTTTAAGCTCGTGACCGTATGCGTGGTGGTCAGCGGTTAATCGCAACACCCGCCCTTAGCAGGTGCCGTTGCTCCGACACCGTTCTGCTTAACGCCATATCCGGCTCTCTCGATAGCGGATTGCAGTTGCTGGTGCGAAGTCTGGCCCTCGCTTAATGGCACCGTTGCCTCGTGATTCGCCAGCGACACTGTTGCTTTGCTTACGCCGGGAACCGCCCGAAGTGCGCCCTCAATCTTGCTGACGCAACCGCCGCATGTCATTCCGATAACTTTCAAAATTTCAGTGTGCATGGTGATTTTCTTGCTGTAGTGAAAAGGCCAAAAAGTACCTGGCGTACGCGCTTGGATCTACGACGAACTAGACGCAGACCGCGTCTAGTTCGTCGGGGCGTCTGTGCGGTGTTGCACTTAGCGCGATGCGCGGGTCAAATGTCCGAAGAGTGGCTGGCGGGACGTAGCGGAAATCAGCATGTCTAGATGGCTAAATCGGCGGTGCGGTCACCGGTTCGGCATGGTCGGAGCGAGAGCGATCGATTTGAACTTCCAGACATTGAAGTTGCGAAAGTCGGGTCTACGTTTTTGTCAGGCTTGCACGCGAAAATTATTCATCATTCCGCCATCCTCGTGTTCAAGCGAGGTCCGGAGGCACCTTGGCCAATCGCTCCATCAATACCTTGGCTGACACTGCCGGTTCGGCAAGCAACCCGCCCCCGACCACCGGCCATACATCAGCAAACGGATCCACCCGAGTTGTCCGCCCGTGCTTGACTGCGGGCTGCTTCTGACGCGTCGGCCGGGCTTCTCCGTCTTTCCACGCCGACGCGAGACCGTCGACGAAGTCATCGATGGTTGCTGTGCCCTTAACGGCTTCAGCGCGCGCGCTGTGGGCCGCTATATCGCTCTGCGCCTTCTGCGCAAGTCGAACTTCCTGCAGCAGGCGCGCGGGGTCGAGGCTCATGCCGCTCCCGCTGGACCATCCGACGAGTAGCAATTTACGCGAGGCAACACCCTAATCGATCACTCCAGATATTGCAAGTTTTTGGCCGTGTCGCGACAGTTTGGTGGTGGGCATTTAAATCTGATTTGAATTCGGTAGCGTCTGGCGCTCAGGCCCTTAACGCAAGCACTGCGCAAGAATGGTTTGAATCTGCGCGGGGCTGCGGGTTCGTGAGGTCGACAATGCGTTTACTGTCACCATTGAGCCGTTGCGGCCCTGCAGTGCACGCATGGCTAACAACGCATCCGTTCCGGTTAGCGCACCGTCACCATCAATGTCAAAACTACGACCTGGCGTTTCGATGTAGCTGGTGATGGCAGACGCTGTCTGCCGCGTTGCAGCCGCCGTGAAGCCTAGACCCTGCGTCAGGGCGGTGCCGCGAAAGCCGAAGCTGTAGCGCAGCAGCAGCACGCCATCAGTAGCCGGCGTAAAAAGGCTGTCACCGTCAAGATCGAGCGAGCACGACAGCGGTGTGCCTTCCTGCTCTACAAGCACTGATGTTCCGGCGACCGTGATGTTGGTTGCACGGGGTGTACCAATGTTGGCCGCGACGTTTAGGTAGAGCCGCGTGCTGCCGCTGCCGCTGCTGACTGCGGGCGCAATCCAGCTGGTTGCCGATACTGCCGTCCATGTGCACGTTGACAGCGTCGATGAAATGTCAACCGAGACGGTACTCGCGGAAGCGCCTGCAGCCACCGGAACGGGTGTCAGGTTAAACGCACAGCTAGGCGCGGTACCAACGACGGCCTTGAACATGCCCCGGCCATGAGTGGCGGCAATGAGCGTGTTGCCGTTTTGCCACGTCATATCTTCCACTGATACGTTAGCCGGTCCATCGGTCGCCGTTTTCCAGGTTGAACCCAGATTTTCGCTGGAGAACAAGCCTACTTCGGTGCCCGCATAAAGCCATGCGCTTTGCGTCGGGTGTCGGGCGATGGCCCGCACCGGGCCGGGCGGAAGGCCGCCGCCGATATTGGTGCAGGCGGTGGTGGCGCTCGTAGAGTCCAGTTTCCAGAGATTCGCGGTAAAGTAACCACCGTGTCCGGCGTAAACGATGTCGGGATTGGTGGGCTCGACAAGTAGTCTAAGCACTTGTCGAAAGTACACAGGATAGACCGAACCGGCACACGTAAGCTCGGTCCACGTGGACGTAGCCGCCGTCGCGTTGATGGTCTTGAAAACACGGCCATCGTTATGGCCGACATACATGATGTTGGCGTTTCCGGGTACCACCGCAACAGCACTGATGTAGGTGTAGTAGGGGTTGGTCGTTGCATTAATGTTGCGGTTCTCGGCCTGCGCGCGGGCGATCGCCCATACCGGCGTGGCCGCTTTTACGTTGTTGCTGACCCAGAG
>JACMNN010000168.1 GCA_014378555.1 Burkholderiales bacterium
CGTTATGGCCACCGGGACCACCACTGGTAGCGTTACAGTGAGTCCAATTGTTGCGGGTAGCACCTGTAGTGTTGCCGAGAGCGCACCTGCGGCTATTCCCAACTACACCTGGGGCACCACGCCAGGCCCCAACGGCAATATTGTTATAGCTAGTGGTGCGACAGCCAGCACCGCGTTCACCAACACGCTCACCGGTAACCCGGGCACGTTGACAGTCAGCAAAACGATAAACGGGCCTGCAGGATTTCCGGCAGTCACCGGCAGCTTCCCGTTCACTGTGGCTTGTTTAACTCCGACGGCAAACTACAGCGGCAGCGTGGTGGTCAGTGCAGGCAACACCGGCAACGCCACACTGTCGATGCCCGCAGGAAGTAGTGCTTGCGTTATTAGCGAAACCTTGGCCAGCCGTCCAGCAGCGCCGGCGGGCTATGCCTGGGCCGCACCGACCTATACACAACCGAATGCAGCCCCATTGCCCGCAGCGGGAACCACGATCGGAACAATTGCCAATCCACTTCAAAGTGGCAGTCTGACGATTAACAAAACCGTGAGCATGGCGCTGCCACAAGCGGCCACCTTTGACTTCACGATCAGCTGTAGCGCACCCACAAGCACACCTGCAACCACCGCACTAGGCGCAACTGTTAGCACTAGCCAAAGCATCGCGCTAGCCAGTGGGGCCACCACCGGCAGTGTTACGGTCGGCCCGATTGCTACGGGAAGCACCTGCAGTGTGGCCGAGACCGCACCCGCGCCGATTCCAAACTACACCTGGGGCACCACGCCAGGGCCCAACGGCAATATCGTCATCCCCAGTGGTGCGACCGCCAGCACCGCATTCACCAACACGCTCACCGGCAACCCCGGCACGTTAACGGTCAGCAAAACCGTCACCGGGCCTGCAGGATTTCCGGCAGTCACCGGCAGCTTCCCGTTCTCAGTGGCTTGTTTAACCCCAACGGCAAGCTACAGTGGCAGCGTACTGGTCAGCGCAGGAAACACCGGGAACACCACACTGTCGATGCCCGCAGGCAGCAGTGCTTGCGTTATCAGCGAAACCTTGGCCAGCCGCCCAGCTGCGCCGGCGGGTTATGCCTGGGCCGCACCGACCTATACACAACCGAATGCAGCCCCATTAGCCGCAGCCGGAACCATGACCGGGGCAATTGTTAATCCCCTCACGCCACTCGACCCGCCATTTATCAGCAAGCGCGCCCGCGTAATCGACGGCACCACGCTTGAGTGGACGGTCACAGTAATCAACAACGCGTTGCCTAACGCCGGTCAAACACCCGTGGGCTTCACTGTCAGCGATGCACTGCCAGCAGGTGTCGCCTTCGTTACCGGCTCGCTGAGCTGCACGCCGACGGGCACCCCTGGGCAGACCTCGGTGGCCACCTGTGGCTTTAACCCCGGCAACACCAACCTCACGGTAACCGGCACGCTGGGATACACGCCCGACACCGCTCCGGCCACGGCCAGCCAGCGCGTCGACATTGTGTTCCGTGGCACCGTTGCGCAAGGGCAGATGGTGGTCAACACCGCCTGCACCAACGTGACCGGACAGACGCCTAGCCGCTGCGCCAGCAACACCGCTGGCAGCGATGCCTTGCCAGTCCCAGCGCTCGATGCTCGCGTGCTCGCTGTGCTCACGCTGCTTCTGGCCAGCATGGGTTTGGTGCTCACCAGAGGCGGTGCAAAAAGCCTTCTGAAAGGTATCCGCAAGTAGCACTAACAATGCGGGCGTCGGCAGTCTAGTGAACACCGCGTCGGATCAAAACATTACCGTTTGATCCGACACGTTTCCCCTTACCGACAACTTAATTCGCATCACCTAGCAGTGGCCCTTTCGGGCCACTTTTTTTGGCCGCTGCTCTCGCGCGCGTGGGGAGTGTTTGGTGATTATTTCGCCGCTGCAGTAGCGTCAGCGCCTTATATCCGCAGCAATTTCGCGTGTAAAAACCACCAATGCATTTCGGAAGCCGTGATAATTTACTTCAAATGCTTGGCAAAAAATCGCTCGGTACGGGTGTAGAAGTCAACCACGTTTGCATGCCCGTTGAAGCCATGCGCCTCGTCCAAATAGACGTGATAGTCGAGCGGCTTGCCCGCCTTCTCCATCGCGTCGCGCATGGTGGTGCCATGAACGATTGGCACCCGCTGATCCTGCCCGCCCATGGTCAACATCACTGCGGCCTTGATTTTTGCAGCGTTCTTTGCGGGCGACGTGGCATCAAATCGCTCGCGATCCGTTGCCGCGTCGCCAATCCAGCGCTTGAAATCGGTCTCGTAATAATCGCTGTAGCGTGCGGTGTCCGACCACGTAACGTTTTGCTTAAGCTCAATGTCAGTAACGGCCACGTAAGCATGGCCGCACTTCCACAAATCAGGGTCTTTCACCAGCCCCTGCAGCGTTGCATAGCCGCCGTAACTGCCGCCGAACAGGCACATGCGCGACTTATCAGCAATGCCTTGGTTGACCAGATGCAGCGCGCCATCAGTGATGTCATCCTGCATCGCGAGCCCCCACTGTTTGAAGCTCGACTGGTAGTGCTTGGCGCCAAATCCAACCGATCCGCGCGGCTCCGGTTCAAGCACGGCATAACCGCGTGAGGCGAAAAATTGCGCGTCGGGCCAACGTCCCCACTGCACACCCTGATAGCCACGCACCCACGGGCCTCCGTGAACATGGACGATCAGCGGAAGGTTCTTCGCCTCGGCGCCACGCGGCACGGTAAGCCATGCCGGAATATTGAGTCCGTCGCGCGCTCTATACATCACGAAGCGACGCTCAGACATCAGCGCAGGCGGCAGCCACTCGCGCGTTGCCGCAACCCGATCCAACGCGCGTTTTTGGCTGTCAAAAATGTAATAGGTTCCGGCGTCGGTGGCCGATTGTGCGAACACGAGCAGAAAACGCGCGGCGTCGTCGCCCGGCGTGACCCGATTGACGGTATTAGGTAGCGCCTTGTCGAGACCGGCTTGAATGGCGGCATAGCGTTCATCAAACCAGCTCGCGCCGGGCATCTCAGCGCTGTGACGTATGCCGAGCACGCGACCATTGCCAGGGTGGATCACCAAGCCACCGGCCACGTCAATCCACGGATGCTGTGCAACCACCTCCCCGAGTCGTTTGCTGCTGATGTCATAGCGATACACCGCACTACGGTCACCCTGATTGCGGCTGCTAACCAACAGCGTTTGATTGTCTTCGTCAAAGGCCAGCGGCAACATACGATCCACGTCGCCGGCGGACTCGCCAATCTGCGCCCACGAGTCGTTGGCCGACTTGCGATGCCACAGCGTACGGCGACGCGGCTTACTGGCCGATTCTCGCGGCTCAAGGCGCAACGCAACCCTTGGTTCGAGCGTTTGATCGATCACCCAGGCAACCACTCGACCGGGGCTGTCGAATGTCAGCAATTTTGTCCGTCCGGTACGCGTGTTGAGTCGATAAACATCATCGGAATCAAGGTCGCGCAAATTGGTGGAAACAATTAGCTCACCACTACCGTCGCGGGTTCTGGACAGAATGTCGAAGCCGCCGCGAATGTCTCCGGCAATGTTGCGCGAGTTCTGTCCGTCAACGTCGATGGCGATCATCGCACCGCGACGGCCGACGCCGGTTTCAAGTTGACGGTTCGACGCGCGAAAGATCAGCCGACCGTTGTCGACCCAGGTAAACCAGTTGACGTCAACGCTATTAAAGGACGTGGTTGCCGTTGACTTGCGCGTTTCAAGGTCAATGACGACCAGATTTTCTCGGCCGTTGATCGGGGCCAGCGCGGCAAGTTTTCCACCATCCGGCGACATCGCCATCTGCGAATAACTCGGCAGCCGGAAGAACTCACTGACCGGGATCTCGGCGGCGCTGGCATACGCGGGCATGGCGCGCGTGGCGAGCTGCGCGGAGACCGGTGCCATAACCAGCAGCGCTGGCAGAAAAAACATCGGCAAACGCGCGACACAGCGTACCCGGATGAGGCAAAACAACGCTAAATTCATGCTGGCAATCGCGAAGGCGGAGGCCGACGAGTTTAGAGCGAACTTCGAGAATGCAGCTAATAAATCATCTACAACTTCAAGCGGTTACCCAAGTCCCATTCGGACTCTGCACAGAAAATAGTCACTGGTCGACTTGCGACGTTTTATCGATCTGTGCCATTGCCACCATGGTTATCGCCGCAAAGCTGCAGCTGCCAATTGCCCGGTTGCGCTGAGAAGGACAACGCCTCATCGCAACGCGAACAGCAGCCCCAACGGAATAAATACGATGCTGGCAATATTGCCAACCAGCACGATCGAGGCGACCTTTTCCGGCTCTTGTTTGTAGTAGTCGGCAACCAGAAAATTAAGCACTGCCGGCGGCAGCGAGCCGAACAAATAAATCAGCCCAACCTGCTCTTTCGTCATCGGCAGCACGCTGACTAACAACCCGGCGACGAACAAACCCGTCAATGGGCACACCGCCGCGCCGAGCAGTGAATTCGAGAAGTCCTCGCGCTTGACGTCCAGCATGCGCACTCCTAGCGCCAGCAGCATGACCGGGATGGTGCAATCGCCAATCATTTTCATCGGTGCGTGCACGCTGTCGGGCAAATTGGTACCCGACAAACCGAGCGCGGCGCCGATGATGGTTGCCCACACCATCGGACTTTTTAGCAGCAGTTTGAACTCGGCATGCTTATGAACAATAAATGCGCCGACGGTGAAATGCAGCAGGTTCGACGCGGCGAACAGGGCAACCATCCCGGCAACGCCGGTCGGGCCGAAGGCGAACAGCGCGAGCGGCAAACCCATATTGCCGCAGTTGTTGAACATCATCGGCGGCACGAAGGTACGCGGGTTTTGCCCAGACAGTTTGGCGAACGGCCATGCCAACAATCCAGAGCCCAACACGATGATGATCGAGGCGACCACCAGCGGCCACAGCGACAGCAAATCCACACCTTTGTCAGACAGATTGGCAAGCACCAGAAACGGCCCGAACACCTCAAGATTCAACCGGTTCACCACCCGCATGTCCGGTTTGCCCCACAACCGACCCAGCGCGTAACCGAGCACGATGATGGCAATCACCGGCACAACAATTTCAAGAATTCGTAAGGCAACGCTCATGCGTGATTATCGTGCGCCACGTTGTCGCGCGCGGGCCACAACCATGCAAGCAACGCGACCTGCAGCACAAACAATGCAGCGAACGCCACCGCGAATCCTTCGGCGCTAACTGCAGCGCCGGACGCGTCGGCTCGATAAAAATTTACCACGACCCCAATGCCCCATTGCAGAAAGAATATCGCTGCGAACAGCGCCATGTTGAGCGCTGCGTTGGCACGACCGACAATCTCTTTCGGATAGTACGGAGCGAGCAGCGCAAAGTAGTTGTTGGTCGCAGCACCGAAAAATCCGAACGCGAAAAACAGCGGTTGCAGGGCAAGCGTTGACTTCAGTGCAAACGGAATCAAGCTCAGCGCAAACGCGAACATCATCCAACGGTTGTAGACAAAGCCATCCTTGCCCGCTGCACGCAACCGCCCAGTCGTCCAGCCGTGAAACAAATTGCCAACCAACATGCCGACCGGCATGCAAATCAACGTGTTGGCTAGCGCATCGCCAGAAAGCCCCGCCACGTTTGACAGCCACGGACCGGCCCACAAAGACTGCACCGCCCACATCACGCCCGCAGCAAATGCAACCGCAGGAAAAGCACGGCGCGCTTGACCGGTACGCCACACATGGCCAAGCGCACTGCGCATGCTGACCAGCGCGGTGGCCGGTGCCTGCGAACGGCACGACGGTGGCACCACGAACAATGCGATCACCGAGAACGCGATGAGTGCAGCACAACCCATAAACACCATGCGCCAACCGAAAGACGCAATCGCCCATTGCGCGGGTACCGTTGCGGCAATCGCGCCCAGTGTGCCGACCGCGAACATCACCCCGTTGGCCATCGGCTGCTGCGCGCTCGGCAACCAAATCGAAAACGCACGCAACGAACTCATCAGACACACGCCCACGCCGAGCCCAATCAGCGCGCGTCCCACGCCGAGCATCACTGTGTTTTGTGCAACCGAGAAAAGTGCGGTGCCCGCTGCAGCGACGATCAGCGCCATACCGTTGACGCGCGCACTATCAAAGCGATCAAGCAAGGAACCAAGCGGTAACTGTGCGAGCGTGAAAGCCATAAAGTAGAGACTTGTTAGCAGCCCGAGATCAGCGGGGTTTAGCGCGAAGTCGCGGACCAGTTCGGGTGCGGCCACGGCATTCACGTTGCGCAGCAGCACTGAGGTGAAATAGGCGGCTGAAAACGGAGCGAACAGGCGAAGCAGCAATGTGCTGCTGAGCAACCGAGGTGGAGCAATCACTGACGCCACGTCGCTCACAGAATGAACTGCGACAGATTTTCGTCCTTGACGATGCCAGCCAGCTTGTCATCGACAAACGCCGCGTCGATATCAATGGTGTGTCCGGTCAGCGAATCGGCGCTGTAGCTGACGTCTTCAAGCAGGCGCTCCATCACCGTGTGCAATCTCCGTGCGCCGATATTTTCTTGCCGCTCGTTCACCGTAAACGCGATCTCAGCCAGTCGATGAATCGCATCAGGTTTGAAGTCCAGCGTCACCTGCTCAGTGGCTAGAAGCCCCGAATATTGCCGCGTCAGGCTGGCGTCGGTGCCGGTCAAAATGCGCTCAAAATCTGCAACGGTGAGCGCGTTAAGTTCCACTCGAATCGGAAACCGGCCCTGCAATTCGGGAATCAAATCGCTGGGCTTTGACACGTGAAATGCGCCGCTCGCGATGAACAAAATATGATCGGTTTTGATGGTGCCGTATTTCGTGCTGACGGTGGTGCCCTCCACCAGTGGCAGCAGATCACGTTGCACGCCCTGCCGAGAAACGTCTGCACCGCCAGTCTCCTGACGCGTAGCAATCTTGTCGATTTCATCAAGAAAGACGATGCCGTTTTGCTCAGCGTTTTCCAGCGCGCTCGCTTTCAGTTCGTCTTCATTGACCAGCTTTCCGGCCTCTTCATCCTGCAACACTTTCATCGCCTCATCGACGCGCATCCACTTCGACTTTTTGCGCTCTTGCCGCATATTGGCGAACATGCCCTGAATTTGCTGCGTCATTTCCTCCATACCCGGCGGAGCCAACACTTCCATTTGCTGTGCTGCGACAGCCACCTCAATCTCGATTTCCTTTTCGTCGAAATGACCCTCGCGCAACATCTTTCTAAATTTTTGCCGCGTGACGTTGTCGGTCGGCTTCAGGTCGTCAAAATTCACAGCGTTCGGGGGCGGTAGCAGCGCATCCAGCACCCGCTCCTCTGCTGCATCCTGCGCTCGCTCACGCACGGCTTTCACAGCCTGCTCGCGCGTTTGCTTAATGGCAATTTCAACCAGATCGCGAATGATCGTGTCGACGTCACGACCGACGTAGCCAACCTCAGTAAATTTGGTGGCCTCAACCTTCACGAAAGGCGCATTGGCGAGCTTGGCTAAGCGCCGCGCAATTTCGGTCTTACCGACGCCGGTCGGCCCGATCATCAGAATATTTTTAGGCGTGATTTCAGTGCGCAACGGCTCAGGCACCTGCTGTCTGCGCCAGCGGTTACGCAATGCAATAGCCACCGCTTTTTTTGCGGCCGCCTGCCCGACGATGTGCCGATCCAGTTCAACAACAATTTCTTTCGGGGTCATGGGCGTGGGCATAGCTTTAATCGGGTGGGCGAAAAACCTGTTGATTTTACCGGCGTAGAATCCGCTCGACTCTTCATCGGTTCAACCCATGCCCCTACTGCAAGACAAAACCATTCTCCTGACCGGCCTGCTGTCCAACCGATCGATCGCCTTTGGCATCGGCAAAGCGCTCAAGCGTGAGGGTGCGACGCTCGCCTTCACCTATGCCGGCGAGGCGATGAAAGCGCGGGTCGAAAAGCTCGCGCCGGAACTCGGCGGTGGGCTGATTATGGGCATGGACGTCACCCAACAGGACGAGATTGACGCGGTGTTCGCGAAGCTCGGTAGCGAGTGGGGCGGGATTGATGGTGTGGTGCATTCGATTGGCTACGCGCCACGCGAATCGATTGCCGGCGACTTTTTGGACGGCCTTTCACGCGCTTCATTCATGACCGCGATGGATATTTCTGCCTACAGTTTTGCAGCCTTGGGCAAGGCGGCACGTCCGCTGATGAAAGGGCGCAACGGCGCATTGCTTACGCTCTCTTATTTAGGCGCAGTGCGTAGCGTGCCCAACTACAACACCATGGGCGTGGCCAAAGCCGCGCTTGAGGCCAATGTGCGCTACATGGCGGCAACCTTGGGGCCGGAGGGTACGCGGGTGAATGGCATCAGCGCGGGGCCTATCAAAACGCTAGCGGCGGCGGGCATCGCAGGTTTCTCGACCATGCTCAAAAACTTTGCGGCGGTGTCGCCGATGCGGCGCAACATTACGGCAGACGAAGTGGGTAATGTGGCCGCATTCTTGCTGTCCGATTGGGCCAGCGCAATGACCGGCGAAATTCTCTATGTTGACAATGGCTATTCGCAGATCGCCGCAGGCATGGATGACGGCGGCGTGAAGCCGTCGGAGTAGCCAGCTTCACCATATAGGCGCGGTTTCTGAGGCCGCGACCGTGGCGGTGAGTTTTACAGCGCCTACAAACGAGCGGCGCAGAACAACGCGACCTCATCTACGTAGTCCGCGAACTCGCCAATCGAGTGATCGCTGCCGTCAATGATGTGCTGCTTTGCACCCAAATAATGGTCGCGCATTTCCCGCCAGTCGAGCACTTCGTCACCGGTGGCCGCGAGTAAAAAATAGCGTTCGGGCTGCGTAATGTGCTCCACGCGCAGCGCGGCAAGTTCATCTAGATATTCCTGCTTGAATTCAAATGGCTCGTCGCTGTGAAACGCAGTCAACACGCCAACGTGTGCGCCAAGACCCAGGTCGGGGCGCACCGCGGGATTAAGCAACGCGGCGCGGCAACCGTAGCGTTCGGCGAGATAGGTTGCGTAGTAGCCGCCTAGAGATGAGCCAATGACCGCCCAATCGCGCGCTGCCTCGCCTCGATCCTCAATGAACTCACACGCCAAATCCATCGCGGATGCCGGGCTAGCAGGCAGTTGCGGGCAGATGAAGCGGTGTTCAGTCCGCGCAAAGTGGGTCGCCATCAAGCGCGCCTTCATCGATTGCGGACTTGAGCGAAAGCCATGCAGATAAAGGATATTCATTCATTTATTCTCCCCCAAAAGGACACAGCGCGTGCCGTTTGCCGCCAAACTGGCGCGCAGACCGCCGCGTTCCCAAAATGCAGGGCGACGGCGCGGGGTGCGCAGCCTATGTGCCGCGGCCGATTCACCGCTCGCGAGATAATTACGCAAATTCCTAATCGCGAAAATAAAAATCATGGCAGTTCAATGCGGCATCGTCGGTCTTCCGAACGTCGGCAAATCCACGCTTTTCAACGCGCTCACCAAGGCGGGCATCGCTGCAGAAAACTATCCTTTCTGCACCATTGGGCCAAACATTGGCATCGTGGAAGTACCGGACTACCGACTTGCGCAACTGGCGGAAATCGTCAATCCGCAGCGCATCGTTCCCGCCTCGGTCGAGTTTGTCGACATCGCAGGCCTCGTCAAAGGCGCATCCAAGGGCGAGGGCCTAGGCAATCAGTTTCTTGCCAACATTCGCGAATGTGACGCCACCGCGCACGTGGTGCGCTGCTTCGAAGACGACAACGTGATTCACGTCGCGGGCAAGATTTCGCCGATTGATGACATCGAAGTCATCAACACCGAACTCGCACTCGCAGATCTGGCGAGCGTTGAAAAGGCCCTGCATCGCTTCACCAAATTGTCACGCTCCACGGGCGGTGATAAAGAAGCGACAAAGATGTTGCCGCTGCTCGAAAAGTGTCAAAAGGTTTTAGATCTTGGCCAAGCGGTGCGTTCGCTCGCGCTGGATGACGAAGAAAAGATACTGATCAAACAGTTGAGCCTGATCACCTCAAAGCCAACGATGTATGTGGCCAACGTCGCCGATGCGCTTGACTTGGAGCACAATGCGCACTATCAGACGGTGCTTGCCTACGCGGCCAAAGAGCGGGCACCAGTGGTGGCGGTTTGCGCCAACATGGAGGCTGAAATCGGCGACATGGACGACGCCGACAAGATGGAATTTTTGAAAGACCTAGGCCTTGAAGAGCCGGGCCTCAATCGCGTGATTCGCGCTGGCTATCAGCTGTTAGGTTTGCAGACCTATTTCACCGCAGGCGTCAAGGAAGTGCGCGCCTGGACCATCCACAAGGGCGACACTGCGCCGCGCGCGCCCGCCGCAATTCACACCGACTTTGAAAAGGGCTTCATCCGTGCGCAGACCATTGCCTTTGCCGACTACATCCAGTTTAAAGGCGAACACGGCGCGAAAGAACACGGCAAGATGCGCGCGGAAGGCAAGGAATACGTGGTGCATGACGGCGACGTTCTAAACTTCTTGTTCAACGTCTAAACCGAATACGCCAGTCACGGCCGGGTTTCCGTAATTTGCCAGCGAACGCAACTGCATTTGCCTGCCTTGCCTAAACCGGGGCGGAATTACCCGCCTAGTAGCACCTGCGCGTCTTATCGAAACTTGCACCAACAAAACCGCTGCGGGTCGTGGTTTACCTTACACGGCTTGGCTGCGCCCGATTTAGAATCCGTTAGATTAGTGGTTCACAACCACTGCAAAGCAATCAACACTTCAGGAGTCTTGCGTGAACTTAGTTCGGAAAATGGTTTTTGGTTCGATGGTGCTTGCGGGCGCAATGACCGCGTTTGCGGCGGACACTATCAAGTTTGGCTTGCAAGGGCCATTGACGGGCGGCTCAAGCCCTATGGGTGTGTCGATGCGTGACGGCGCCAAACTGGCTGTCACCGAGATTAACGCCAAAGGCGGCGTATTGGGCCGTCAAATCGAACTGATTGAGCGCGATGACGAAGCGAAGAACGAACGTGGCGTGCAGATCGCTCAAGAGCTGATCAACAAAGAAAAAGTGGTGGCCGCGCTTGGCTACATCAACTCTGGCGTTGCGCTCGCATCCCAGCGCTTCTACCAAGAAGCCAAAATCCCGGTGATGAACAACGTGGCCACCGCGTCGCAGATCACCAAGCAGTTCGCTGATCAGCCAGACAACTACATATTCCGTAATTCAGCTAACGACACCATCCAGTCAACGATGATTGTCAATGAGTTGCTTGGCCGTCGCAAATTCACGAAGATTGCGATTCTTGCCGACTCCACCAACTACGGCCAACTCGGTCGCGAAGATCTGGAAAAAGCACTAGCACTCAAGGGCATCAAAGCGGTGGCCATTGAGAAGTACAACATCAAAGACGTTGACATGACGCCACAGCTTCTTAAGTCAAAAGAAGCTGGCGCTGAAATCATCATCACCTACGGCATTGGCCCGGAGTTAGCGCAGATCGCCAACGGCATGGTCAAACTTGGCTGGAAAGTGCCGATGATGGGATCGTGGACGCTGTCGATGGGAAACTTCATTGACAATGCCGGCAAGAATGCCGACGGCGCAACCATGCCGCAAACGTTCATCCAAGAGGCCAACACGCCAAAGCGCACCAGCTTCATCGCTGCCTATCAAAAGGCGTACAAAGTGGATCGCATTCCATCGCCAGTTTCTGCGGCGCAGGGCTACGATTCGATTTACTTGTTGGTAGCCGCGATCGCTCAGGCCAAATCGACGGAAGGCCCGAAAGTGCGCGAAGCGCTTGAGGATTTAAAAGCGCCGGTTGACGGTGTTGTAACCACCTACAACAAGCCGTTCTCAAAAGCCGATCATGAAGCGATCACCATGAACATGCCAGTCATCGGCAAGGTCCAGGATGGCCGTGTGATTTACGCCTATGACGAGGACAAGAAAAAAGGCAGCGAAGTTCGCACCAAGAAGTAAACAGACGCCAAATATCGTCTGAATAAAAAGCCGGTCGTACCGGCTTTTTTATTGTTCGTTTGATACCGGTATATTAGACAAGTGACGTCGTAAAAATTTTTCGCATGAAGGCGAAAATCCAGAACTAAATTCACGCAGATTTTTGTTGCGTGTGTCCTATTCCTAACGGGGGTTTACTGTGGAAATTTTCTTGCAACTCATCTACAGCGGCGTTGCGCTCGGGATGATTTATGGCGTTATCGCCTTTGGCTATCAACTGACCTTTGCCACATCAGGAACGCTCAACTTTGGGCAGGGCGAATCGCTGATGTTGGGGGCGCTGGTTGGGCTGTCGCTGGTCGGCAATATCCACGGTGGGCCGTATATGAATTACTGGCTGATGATCCCGCTGGTCATCGTGTTCGGCGCGTTTCAGGGCGCGTTCGTGGAATGGATTGGCGTGCGGCCGGCCATTAAAATCAAGAGCGAATTTGGCTGGATCATGTCGACCATTGCGCTCGCCATCATCTTCAAAAACGTGGCAGAAAATATATGGGGCAAGGATGACCTGAAGTTTCCATCGCCGCTGTCGGAATCCCCGATCAAACTGTTCGGTGCCAACGTGTTGCCGATGGAAATTGTGGTCGTCGTCGGCGCGCTCGCCATGATGGCCGCGGTCGAAATTTTTAATCGCAAATCCATTTACGGCAAAGCGGTGGTCGCCACCTCGGACGATCGTGATGCAGCCTCCCTCATGGGCATCAACACTAATGC
>JACMNN010000169.1 GCA_014378555.1 Burkholderiales bacterium
CCCACGATGATCATCTGCAAAACCGATATCGGACACGGCTCGCCCAACAAACACGGCACCGCCGAGGCGCACGGCACCGCCGTGATGGGCGACGAAATCGCTGCGACGCGCGCCAACCTGGGCT
The DNA here is from genome assembly GCA_014378555.1 of Burkholderiales bacterium. Lineage (GTDB taxonomy): Bacteria > Pseudomonadota > Gammaproteobacteria > Burkholderiales > Casimicrobiaceae > Casimicrobium. The sequence continues at coordinate 125 of JACMNN010000169.1, forward strand.
GGACGCTGCCGCCGTTTGAAATGCCGCCTGAGGCGTACGCTGTGCTGGACGCAAAAGTCAACGGTGCGGCGCTGGAAGCCGCATGGAACAGGGCGTTTGCGGGTGCTGACCCTGAACTCAAGCGTCGCCTCGGCAACGAATTGCCGGCAAACTACGCCGATATTTTGAAAGCAGCGATCGATGCCGCCATCGCGGTCGACAAAGAAGTCGCCACGCGTAAAGCCGCGCAAAACGCGCTTGAATTTTTCGGTCCTGCGCTGCCCGAAATGATTGGCGGTTCCGCCGATTTGACCGGATCGAATCTGACCAATCACAAGCAATCCATTGCCGTCACCTCCGAAGGTGTGGGCAATCACATCGGCTATGGCGTGCGCGAATTTGGCATGTGCGCGATCGCCAATGGCATGGCACTGCATGGCGGCATCATTCCCTACGTCGGCACCTTTCTGGTGTTTAGCGACTACGCACGCAACGCCATTCGTATGGCCGCGATCATGAAGCAACGGGTGATCTACATCTTCACCCATGACTCCATCGGCGTTGGCGAAGATGGCCCAACGCATCAGCCGGTAGAGCATATTGCGTCGCTGCGTTTGATCCCCGGTTTGCAGGTGTGGCGCCCCGCAGATTCGATGGAATCAACGGTCGCCTACGCCAGCGGCATTGAGCGCAAGAATGGCCCGACCATGCTGTGCTTATCGCGACAAAACACGGCGGTGATCAAGCGCGATGCGTCGCACGAAGCATTGATTCGTCGCGGCGGCTACATCGTGTCGGAAGTGCTGAAGCCAGCGCTGGTGCTGATCGCAACCGGCTCGGAAGTAGGCTTGGCACTTGCCGCACAGAAAGCGCTCGCGGCGGACGGCATCGAAGCGCGCGTGGTGTCCATGCCCTGCACCCAGTTGTTCGATCAGCAGACCATTGACTACAAACTCGCTGTGTTGCCGCCCGATTTGCCGAAAATAGCCATTGAAGCAGGTGTGACCGATGGCTGGTGGAAATACATTCACGGCGGACAAACGCCGGGTGCGGCGATCGGCATCGACACGTTCGGTGAATCAGCCCCTGCGCCGGTGCTGATGAAGCATTTTGGTTTGACAGTGGAGAACGTGGTGGCGAAAGCCAAGACACTGCTCTAGTGGTCCCCTCTCCCTGGGGGAGAGGGTGCCCGACAGGGCGGGTGAGGGTGGCAGCGCCCAAGCCAAAATATTGAATGACGAGGTGTGCGCGCACCCTCACCCCAACCCCAACCCTTTCCCCCGTGGAGAGGGGGCAAACAAAGAGAAGAAAGACACATGGCAATCAAAGTAGGCATCAACGGTTACGGTCGCATCGGTCGCAACATTCTTCGCGCGTTGTACGAATCGGGTCGCACCGATATCGAAATCGTGGCCATCAACGATCTCGGGGACAGCGAGACCAACGCGCATCTGACGCGCTACGACACCACTCACGGTAAGTTTGGCAAAACCGTCGCCGTTGAAGGCGATCATCTGGTGATCGAGGGCGATCGCATCAAGGTGTTCGCGGTGCGCAATCCGGCAGACATTGCATGGGGCGCGCACGGCGTTGATGTCGTGCTCGAATGCACCGGCCTGTTCACCAGCAAAGCTAAGGCTGGCGGTCATCTTCTCGGTGGCGCCAAGAAAGTCATTATTTCCGCACCCGGTGACAAAGACGTTGATGCGACGGTCGTTTACGGCGTCAACCACAGCGTGCTTAAAGCGAGCCACACCGTGATCAGCAACGCCAGCTGCACCACCAACTGCTTGGCTCCAATGGCTAAAGTGCTGCACGAAAACGTGGGCATTGTGAATGGCTTAATGAACACCATTCACAGCTACACCAACGATCAGGTGTTGACCGACGTCTTCCACACCGATCTGCGTCGCGCCCGCGCCGCCGCGCACAATATGATTCCGACCAAAACCGGCGCTGCCGCAGCGGTGGGCTTGGTATTGCCGGAATTGAACGGCAAGCTCGATGGCTTCTCGATTCGCGTGCCCACCATCAACGTGTCTTTCGTCGACCTGTCGTTCGTCGCCGCGCGCGACACCACGGTTGATGAGATCAATGCGATCATGAAAGCCGCCAGCGTCGGCGCGCTGAAGAATGTGCTCGCGTACAGCGACGGCCCGTTGGTCTCCAGCGACTTCAACCACGATCCGCATTCGTCTATTTTTGATGCGACTTGCACCAAGGTGTCGGGCCGTCTGGTGAAAGTGTGCTCGTGGTACGACAACGAATGGGGCTTCAGCAATCGTATGTTGGACACGACGGTTGCGTTGATGGCGGCCAAGTAATTGCTGACGTTAGCTCACACCCTCTGGCCCGCGCAATCGAGCAGCGCGCGCACCGCACGCAACGTGCTGCTGGCGCTGGTCGGCACGCTCGCGCTGACTGTGTCTGCGAAGACGCAAATTCCGTTCTGGCCGATACCGATGACGATGCAGACCTTCGTGGTGCTGGTCATCGGCATGGCGTACGGTTCGCGACTCGGCGCGGCTACCGTCGCGCTTTACTTGTTGCAGGGTGCGCTCGGTTTGCCGGTGTTTGCCGGCACCCCCGAGAAGGGCGTTGGACTTGCCTACATGATGGGGCCGACCGGCGGCTACCTGCTTGGCTTCTTGGTGGCCGCGTGGGTTTGCGGTTGGCTTGCAGAGCGTGGCTTTGACCGGTCGCCGTTAAAGTCCCTGATCGCCATGAGCGTCGGTCACGGGTTGATCTTCGTTGTTGGTGTGGCGTGGCTGGCAACGTTGATGGGTGTCGAGAAAGCGTTCATGGTGGGCGTCGCGCCGTTTTGGGCTGCGACGCTTGTTAAGACGTTGCTTGGCGTGGCGACCCTGCCTCTCGCTTGGAAGTGGCTTGGCAAACTCAAGTAGATTTTGATTCACTCAGCGCACTTCGGTGCGCTTTTTATTGGCCATCATGAAATTTATCTCCCTCACCGACCTCGATCTGAAAAACAAGCGCGTCTTCATCCGAGCCGATCTCAACGTGCCGCAGGATGATGCCGGCAACATCACCGACGACACGCGCATCCGTTCGTCGCTGCCAGGCATTGCGTTTGCTTTGCAAGCAGGCGCGGCGGTGATGGTGACATCCCATCTGGGGCGGCCCACTGAAGGCGTGTTGAATGCTGAAGATTCGCTGGCACCCATTGCGGTGCGTTTGGCGGAACTGCTCGGCCAGCCGGTGCGGCTGATTGCCAATTGGGTTGATGGCGGTTTCAGCGTCGCCCCCGGCGAGGTAGTGCTCCTGGAAAACTGCCGTTGCAATAAGGGCGAGAAGAAAAACGACGAGACGCTGGCCCGAAAGATGGCCGAACTGTGTGATGTGTACGCCAACGACGCCTTCGGCACGGCGCATCGCGCTGAGGCGACCACTGAGGGCATCGCGCGCTTCGCCAAAACGGCCTGTGCGGGCCCGTTAATGGCGGGCGAACTCACGGCCCTTGCTGCCGCACTGAACGCACCCAAGCGGCCATTGGTGGCGATTGTGGCGGGCTCTAAGGTGTCAACCAAGCTGACCATCCTCGCCTCCCTCGCCGACAGGGTCGATCAGTTGATCGTTGGCGGCGGGATCGCCAACACGTTCCTGCTTGCGCAAGGGCACGCCATCGGCAAATCACTGGCCGAAGCTGATCTGGTAGCGGACGCTAAAAGCATCATGGACAAGATGGCCGCGCGCGGTGCCAGCGTGCCGTTGCCGACCGATGTGGTCTGCGCCAAAGCGTTCTCTGCGACCGCCACGGCAACCACGCAATCAATCAACTTTGTTGCTGCCGACGACCTAATCCTAGACATCGGCCCGGACAGTAGCGCAGCCCTTGCCGCCATCATTGCCAACGCAGGAACCATCGTGTGGAACGGCCCGGTTGGCGTGTTCGAATTTGATCAGTTTGCAGGCGGCACCAAGGCTATCGCAGCGGCAATCGCCGCGTCCCCGGCGTTCTCCATCGCAGGCGGCGGCGACACCATCGCTGCGATCAATAAATTTGGCATTGCCGACCAGGTGAGCTACATCTCAACGGCGGGCGGCGCGTTCCTTGAATTTCTTGAGGGCAAAACATTGCCAGCGGTCGCGGCGCTTGAGGCGCGTTTTCTTTGAGCCTGAACGTTGCAAATACGCTTTGGCAAGCCGCCCAGATAGCAGAGGTGGCAGGCGACACTCGCAGCGCGCAGTTGCATTGCATTGAGGCACTCAAGGTCATTCCAGATCATCCGCAGGCAAACCTACGGATGGCCAAATATGCGCGGGCGTTGAAGAATTCTGCCAAAGCGGTCATGCATCTCGAGCGTGCATTTGGGGGCGCTTCTCGGTATGACATCAGCGATCTGCTGCCGGTCATTTACGTCGAACGCTCAGAGCTCGCAGGCGAGCAAGGTCTTCACGATTATGCGTTGAGCGTCGCCCGCGCCGGTTTGGCGAGGTGCGGGGAAATCCCCGCTCTCATTCGCACGGAAGTTGCGGCGTTACGTGCGCTGGGGAAGCTAAACGAATATGCACTGCGCCTGAATCGTCTCGCCGCGTTAGAACCTAATAATGTGGAAGTTTTGTTGCAGTTGGCTTGGGCGCTGCTGGAAACGCCTAGTGCAGCGCAAGCCGCAAAACCGTTTTACGCCGCGCTCTCGACTGGGCTTGTGGATGATGATGCGACGCTAGCTTTAGCGATGCTGGAACGAAAAGCAAAGAACTGGACAGCGGCTGAGTCACTGCTAGATGGTGCTTTGTGTCGAAAACCCACGCATCTAGGTTTGCTCGGTGAGCGCTGGTACACACTCAAGGAGCAGTGCCGATGGCATGATGCTCACGCGGCGGAACAGGCCCTGTGTTCTGTAATTGCTGCCGGGTCGACTGACGTGAATTTGCCGCCGTTCGCACTACTACTCAGTGAATTACCGCAGCGGCAATTGAAAGAGTACACGCGCCGCTACGGTGCCCAGTTTTCCTCCGATATGCGAGTAGTGCAACGAACCGTACCAGCGAAGAAAGCTCGTTTGCGAGTGGGTTATTTGTCCGCTGATTTTCACCAGCACGCCACGAGCATGCTGATCGCGGGATTATTCGAAGCGCATGACCGTGATCGTATTGAATGTTTTGTGTACAGCTACGGACCGCGCACGTCCGACGCATATCGAGAGCGTTTGAAATTGGCGAATTTTGCTTGGCGCGACCTCAACGACCTGTCCGATGACGAAGCAGCACACGTCGTACGTACCGACGAAATTGACATACTGGTTGATCTAAAAGGGCTCACTAATGCGGCTCGCGTCGGAATTGTCACGCGCAAACCCGCCCCGGTGATCATCCACTACCTGGGATACCCCGGCACGGTGGGAATACCTGGGATTGACTACATCGTTGCAGATGCAATCGTGGTGCCGCCGGAACATGAACAACTGTATCTGGAGCGAGTGCTGCGTCTACCTGAGTGTTACCAAGCGAACGACGCTTGGCGCGCCCACCCCGCACCCTCTCCACGCTTGCAACTGGGTCTTGCCGAGGATGCTTTGATTCTGTGCAATTTCAATGCTTCAACCAAATGGAATCGCAATTTCATGCAGATTTGGTTAGCCTCGCTGCAACTCAATTCGCGCGCTGTATTGTGGATGCTTGACAGTAACGCATCCGCGCGGGAAGCAATCAACGCCATGGCTTTAGAGCTTGGAGTGATGTCGCAAATTTTATGGGCTCCACATGCCGATATCGAGAGCCATCTAGGCAGACTCGCGTCCGCCAACCTCGCACTTGATCAGCTTCCATATTCATCCCACACAACTGGTGCCGATGCATTATGGATGGGCGTACCGCTGCTTACATGCATCGGCGATGCGTTTCAGGGGCGCGTGGGCGCAAGCTTGGCCAACGCTGCCAATCTGCAAAATTTCGTAACCCACTCTATAGCGGAATATGAAACGCGATTGCGACAACTCATCGTTGATCCGACCGAGATTTTCGCTGCGCAGTTAATGCTTCGTGAGAAGCGCACGGCGCTCCCGCTCTTCGATACTGCAAGCTTCGCGGCGAACTGGGAAACGCTCTTGCTATCGGTTCACGAAGCGCAAAGCTAGGCCTCGCGGCTAGCTGTAAATCGACATGCATCTGGGATGCACGTCTATCAAAGGCAAGGCCGTATTTTGCATCGCGATGTTTCGCCCGACAACATTTTGATGCCACCGTCTGGCGCGACATCCGACCAAGCGAATCCGTTGCGCAAACAGCGTCCTCTGCGCCGTCGCCCTCAGCATCGATAGCACCCGAATCGCAAGGCACTACGCAGGTCACCAGGGATGAGCGTACCGCAGCGCTGCCTTCTGGATCTAGACCTAACACGCCACTCGACAGGTCAAGTCTGAGCGTGCCGTTAGGCGATCCCAGTACAGCGTGCGCACCTTCCGCCTCAATCAAAGCACCTTCTGCGTCGCCATCGCAAGAGGACTCGGTGCAGCGAACGTTGCCGTCAACCAAGTTACAAAATGGCCTTAAAGGTCGGCGCGCGATTCCTTGCGTGATGCATTTCTTGACCCTCAATCCGTCCACTCTAAAGACCCAACTCGACGCTAAGCTTTGCCACATTCTCAACAACGCTCAGTACACTGATGGGTGAGTAAACGGCTAGCCCTTCAGTTCGATTTTTTATGAGTCAATGCGTCTCAGCCAAAAGCTGATGGTTCGAATTCACGATTTCGCCCCAAAATCATTAATCATCACAACAACCGCGTCGAACCGTCAAGATTTGGCACAATCGCGGATTAAGTTTCCTGGTGTTGCACACGATGTTTCCCTACGACCGATTCGCCAAGTTTGAAGAACTGACAACGCTGCTGCGCAAAGCAGTCGATGCGCACCCGAATCTGGCGCGCATGGCCTCGATCGGAAACAGCCATGAGGGTCGCCCTATTTGGGCCATTACGCTGACCAATTACGGCACCGGAGAACCGCTGACCAAGCCCGCGTACTACGTTGACGCCAACATCCATGCCACCGAACTTTCCGGCTCTGTGGCGGCGCTGAAACTGATCGACACGGTACTCTCGAACTACGGCAAACGCGACGACATCACTCGGTTGCTAGACACCCGCACGCTGTACGTGATTCCGCGTGTGAACCCCGACGGTGCGGAATGGGCGATGGCCGACAAGCCAAAATACATTCGCTCGTCGACGCGTCCTTATCCGTACAACGAGGACGCTATTGAGGGTCTAGAGGCAGAAGACATCGACGGCGACGGTCGCATTTTGATGATGCGCATTGCCGACGTCAATGGCCCGTGGAAAAAGCACCACACCGAGCAACGCCTGATGGTGCGCCGCGACCCAGTGGAAGTCGGTGGTGACTATTTCCGCATCGTTTCCGAAGGTCGCGTTAAAGGCTATGACGGCTTTAATTTGCCCGTAGCCCGCCCCAAAACTGGTCTCGATCTGAATCGCAATTTTCCTGAAGAATGGCGAGCCGAAGGCCAGCAACTGGGTGCCGGTGATTTCCCTGCTAGTGAGCCGGAAGTACGCGCTTGCGTGGAGTTCATCAACAGCCATCGCAACATTTGCGGCGGGCTCTTTTTCCACACCTGGAGCGGCGTGCTGCTGCGACCATTCGGCACCAAAGCCGACGACGAAATGGCGCCCGAGGATTTGTGGGTGTTCCAGACGCAGGGGAAAAAGGGCGAAGAGCTCACCGGTTACCCGGCAATCAGCGTCTTTCACGAATTCAAATATCACCCGAAAGAAGTGATCACTGGCACGCAGGATTGGCTCTACACAGAGCTGGGCTCGTACTGCTGGGTGGTTGAGATCTGGTGCCCGATGCGCGAAGCCGGGATCACCGGCTATAAGTACATCGACTGGTTCCGCGAACATCCGGTAGAAGATGACCTAAAGCTACTCAAATGGACCGATGAGACGCACCAAGGTAAGGGCTACGTCGACTGGTATTCCTACGACCATCCCGAGTTGGGCAAGGTTGAACTTGGCGGCTGGAATCGTTTCTACACCTTCAGCAATCCACCTCCACATCTGATGGAAAAGGAAGTTGAAAAGTTTCCGGACTGGATCATTTTCCAAGCGCTGATGTCGCCGAAACTGGAGCTGCATTCAACCCAAGTCACGAGCCTTGGCGGCGATTTGTGGCGTATCGACTTTGGCGTGCACAACACCGGGCATCTGCCCACCGACGTGAGCAAACTTACGCGCGCCAAAAAGCATGTGCGTGGCGTGGTGGCAGAGATCACGCTGCCCGAAGGCGCGACGCTGGTCGAGGGCAAACAGCGGGTCGAGGGCACGCAGCTCGAAGGCCGCAACAACAATCACACGCTGGTGAGTTTCTTCCCCGGCGCCAACGCCACGCAGGATCGGCAACGCTTTGCCTGGATTGTGCGTGCCAAAGCAGGCGCTAGCATTACGTTGGCAGCTAAGCACGACCGCGCGGGCAGCGTCAGCCAAACCATTACTTTGAACTAGAGAGCGAGACACTATGTCAGCAGGCGGATTTCACGTACACGGCCCCCACGACCACGAGTTGGAGCACGCAGGGGCTCACGGCGACACGCATGCCGGCGGCATCGCGGTCATCACGGCCATCATCGCCACCGTCGGCGCAATATTTGCCTATCAAGGCGGCGCGACACAAGCTAACGCGGGCCTCTACAAAAACGATGCGGCGATCAAAAAAACCGAGGCATCGAATCAGTGGAATTATTACCAGGCTAAAAGCAGCAAGCAAAATCTCTCCGAATTAGCCCTCGAACTCGCGCCTGAAACCAAAAAAGTTTTCTACACCGAAGAGATCGCGCGGTACAAAAAGGAAAAGGGCGATATCAAAAAAGACGCCGAAAAGCTGGAAGCCGAGTCAACCGCATGGGACAAGAAGAGCGGCGAGGAAATGCATCAGCATCATCGCTGGGCTCAGGCAACCACCGCGCTGCAGATCGCCATTGCTATGGCCGCAATTGCGCTGTTGACCAAAAAACGGTGGGTTGAGTACGTCATGTATGGTGTGGCCGCGCTAGGTGTGTTTGTGGGGGTGTTGGCGGTGCTTCATGTCTGACACGTTTCGCAGTTCGCGTTTCGAGTCGGCGGCAGTCAGAAACTGCCTTCTTAATTTCGTTCCGAAGCATCCGTTTGCGTTTTGAAGGCAGGTTGTTATGCCGCTTGATGTTGCACAGCAGTTGCTTGAGTTAACACGACTGCGTCGATTTGATGAGTTGCTGGTAGTGTGGCGAGGCGCTGCTGCGAATCAACGTGAGGCCGAGATTCCCAAACGACTGGCTGCTGCAGCGCTCGCGCAATCGGGCGATCTCGATGCGGCGTCCACGTTGCTGCGTGAACTGCTGACGCGCGAAACTATTGAAGCGGCAACGTGCGCCCTAGCGGCTCGGGTTCTGTCTGACGTTGGCGACCTAACCTCGAGCCTGAATGTTTGGGAACGCGCACTGGCGCTGGCTCCCAATAACTTTGTTTGGTGGACATGGTTTGCCAAGGTGGCGATTAGTGCGGGGCAAGCCGAGCGTGCGCTGCGTGGTTCTGAGGCACACGCTCTTCATCGCGAGCAACATATTGATGTCGCGCTAGCGTATGTCACCTTGTTGGCGAACGCACAACGTGCCGATGAAGCCTTGATCACGTTTGAGCGGATCGTGTCGCGTTGGCCCAATCACCCCGAAGCGGGACCGCTATTTGCGGCATTCGTGATGCGCGAATTCCCACTGAAGGCGAGCAACCTTATGCGCACGCGGCAATGGTGTCCCCAGCCAGCGCCGCTGTCCCCCGCGCGGGTACGCGCTTCGTTGGCTATTCCAGCGTTTTTTGATAGCGAAGCGTCCGCAGCGCAGTGGCGGGCTCATTTGCTCGCGCAACTGGTTGAGCTGAAAGAGCTGGCACGCAACTCAACCCTTCAGGGGGACGAGCGCGCGTCCTGTTTGTCAATGACACCTTTTTTTGCGGCTTTTCATGATGCGGACATCACTGCAATCCAGTTTGCGTGGGGTGATTTTGTCGAGGAGCTAGTGGCCCCGCTGCGCGCTACGTTGGGCTTTGCGGATCAAAGCCGAAGGCCAATTTTTCGAGTAGGTATTGTCTCCAACCGACTTACCGATAGCAGTGCCGGCCGATTCTTTAACGGCTGGGTCAAGCAGTTGGTAGACGCGCAGTTTGAGGTTCGCTTATACGCGCTGGGGCCGTCCGACCTTGAAACCGATCGCCTGTCACGCATAGCAACCACCCATCGCGTCCACACGGATGACGTTTCGCTGTGGCTACCTTTAACGCGACAGCTTATGGCGGACGACAATGACCTTCTGCTATTTCCCGAGCCGCAGGGGTCGCCGCTGATCATGCTGATTGCGGGGCTTCGTTGCGCCCCGATTCAGTGTGCCGCTTTTGGCAACCCAGTCACCACGGGTTTGCACAGCATGGATTATTTTTTGGTGCCTGACGCAGCGGAGGTGCCGTCACCCGAGTCGTTCTATCGAGAGAAAGTAGTTCGCATAGAAGGCATCGGATTTATTCCTGCCGCTGCGCCTCTTGTGAGTGGCTTCGACCGGAAGTCGTTTGGATTCGGCGACCGAGAACGCATTTATCTCGTCAACCAGCAGCTACCGAAGTGGAATCCCGATTTTGTGGATGCAATATGCGACGTGTTGCAACAGGATAAGCGCGGTCGACTCGTCTACTTTGGCGTAGGCACCAGTGTCAGCATACGCGCGGCCCAGATGCATCTTCGCTCCGCCTTTAATGCACGCGGGGTCGACATCGCTGAACGCAGCATGTTTTTAGTCGGACTCGACCGTCCCGACTTTTTGGCACTCAACCTTGCCTCTGATGTTTCTCTTGACACGTTTGGATTTGGCGGCGGAAGCACGACGATGGATGCTCTCAGTGTCGGACTGCCAGTCATTACGCTAGAAGGTCGTTTTTTACGTTCGCGACAGACTAGCGGCATGCTGCGTAACAAAGATCTTTCACAGTTCATCGCTTGCAATCAGCGCAACTTTGTAGATGTGGCGGTTGCAGTAGGTCAAACTCCACTGATGCGGGCGAATGCACGGGCTCGTTTTTTCCAAACAGGTTGGACCGCAACGCGTGCCGAGTCTTCTCGAAGCTGTTCGCGAAATTTGGTCGAGTTTTTCGAGTCCTTAAATCGCCAACAGTCCGCGTGAGTAAGTGGCTTTACTTATCTGGCGTGTCGGCTTTGATCGTTTGCTTTTCGACATCCCGAATTAGCTCGCGGCGTTTTTGATCAAGTGCGGGATCGGGCTTTAGGAGAAAGTCATCGAAAGCTTTTTCGTTAACAACGGTTGCCACACGTGACACGTTTTCCAGAAATGTTAACCTCACTTTTTTTACGGTTTCTTCCAACAATTGTTCGATTATTGACCCTTTGACCTCTTCAAATGCGCGCTTCGTTTGGGCTCTTTTTTTATCTAGGCGAACGATGTGAATGCCTATGCGCGAGGGTGTCGGTTGCGAAACTTCGCCCTCTTTTAACGTTTTAAAAATGACGTTGCCCAAAAGCGCATCTGTGCCCGACGCCCGGACCTTCATTAATTTTCCGCCGTGTTCTTTCGCACTTTTGTCGTCGCTGTATTTTTGCAACACAACGTCGAACGCTTCTCCGTTAGCCAGCGCCTTTTCCGCTTCGGCAATCCTTGCGATTACTTGAGCAAACGGCAACAGTTTGAAGTCGAAAAATATTTGCGTGATATCTGCATTTTCGTCAACGACAAAACGGTTGTTATCGGTTTGCCATATTTCTTTGGCGCGCTCAACAGTCACAGCGTCGTTTGCGCTAAAAGCTGCTCGGGCTCTACGTTCATGAACGTTTAGATCGGCTAATAACGGGGCACGTTCTAACTGTAGCTCGACATAGCGGCGCTCAAGCGGATCAAGCTTGTCGTGCGTCGGCGCGGTGAGGCGATAGGACCTTGGTGCCAGCACTTCCGTTATCGTGCTTTGCACTTCCATTGGGCTGGCGCGTAAGGTTTCGACTTTGCTGGGCGCGCTCATAAAGTGGTACGCGTAAAACTCATCGGTCGTGACCGTCAATTCACCGCGTGTCGCGAGAGTTACGGCTTGGGCAGAACCCGCAGCATAGAGGGCGCATATCGCGAACGAAATATAAGTTCGAAAGTTCATTTTTAATGCTCAAAGAAAATCGCCCGCCGTAGCGGGCGACAAGTCACCATGTGTTTTTTAGTTTGCCCACCTGAAAAGCGCATGGCACGAGACGTTTCCTGGGCATCCGCCTGGAACGTTACGAATATTTATGTACCAGCGTCCGGCAGCGCCTAACTGTATATCAGCGGAGCGATTGTCGGAGCCTATGCCGGAAGTTGCAGAGCCTGAATTTACAGCTAAGTTGGCTCCCAGATACACCGGCGATACAAATTGCGCCGTACTGGTGTAATCACATTTGTTGCGAGATACGGTTACGTAACGCCCGCCCCGCGAAGAGCCGAAGTCTGAAAACTCGAGGGACGCGAGATAGCGATTAACGGTTGTATCGTTGGCCGCAACATTAAGCTGGATTACAAAATCACTACCGGCTGGAAAACTTGACGTGTAGTCGCTGGTGTAAAAAATTCTGTACGGCTCGGACGCATTGAACGTTGCACGTACCGGCGTTGCTGGGCAATAATCGGTAGTCGCAGCGGTTGCAGCTGTTACGGTTATGTCCGCGCTGGCCGTCGCGCTGCTCGGCGCATTGTTACTGATCTGAACACTGTAGGTGCTCGTACCTGCAGAAGCGGTGTCTGATGTTCCACTTAGGGTGTAAGTTGCACCCACAGCACCTTGAATAGTGTTGTTGTTGCGCGACCATTGATACCTGATTCCCGACCCTGTGCCGGTTTCACTACTACATGCTGCTGTGAGCGTTGCAGATCCGCCGACGTTGACGGATGTTGTAGTAGTACTGACCGCACATCCCGATAACGTAGGTACCGCAGCCTGCACGTTAACTGATGCGGTATAGGTAGTACAAGCTGCAGGATTATTAGAAAAGCACACTTGCACGGAGTAGATCTGTGTTGGCGAGTTGGGCGTTAGCGTTGCGTTAGTACTGTTAGTAGCGCTATTGCTGGTCGGGAGCGGACTACCCCACGAATAGGTGTAAGCGCTGGATGTTGGACAGCCGTTCACCGCAAGACTTATCTGCGTTGAGGCGTTGGGCGTCAATACCGACGGCGACGCACTTAAAGACGCGCAAGCAGGGCCGGCCGAAATGCTTTGTGGCAACGTCATTCCTGTAAGGTTTGTACTCGGTGGCAGCGTTAAAGTGGTGGTGGTGGTACACACAAGTGTGTTGCTGCTTTGCGAGCAGGCGGTCGCGGAAATTCCGGAAGTTGACGCTGACTGCGCGCTAGCGTGTGTCGCCAACAGCAAGAGTGACGTCGCACCCAGCACTCTTAAAACATTTTTCATTCAGCTGAATCCTTAAATTAATAATCCCCAAGTCTACTAATTTTACGCTAGCCAGCGTGCACTTGCGACGCCTTTTCATCCGATAATGTTTTCACCGTAAAAAAAGGACCCCGAAGGGTCCTTTCTATTTAGAATCGGCGCAGAACTACTGAATGTTGCGCGAATACTTAAGGCTGTAGCTATTGGTATAGTTTTGCTGCGGATTACCCGTTTTGAAAGCTGCACCCGAGATCGCGAAACCAACAACTGGCAAGCCAAAGTAGGTTTGGTTAACTGGCGCTGGTGCTGCTGCTGGTAGTACCCCGCCTGTGGTGTTCACAGAAGTCCCGGTACCCACTAAGAATGCATTCGGGTTGGTGAATGCAAGTGTCAACCAGCCACCCTCTTTGCCTGCGGTTGGCACAGCGAGACCTTGGTTCTGAACCGGGGAAATACCTACATCGTTCACTGAACCGGTAACCAAGCTTGCGCCTGCACCCGTTACGCCACCAAACGAAATTACGTTTGCTTCGTAGCAGAGGCCGTTGCCCTTTGCTGAAGGCGGACGCGGTGAGAAGTCATCGTTGATCGTACCGACGAATTCTTCACGATCTGTCGAGGTCAGACTTACGTCGTCGCACGAAACACCGTTTGCAGTATCCCAAACGCGTTGAAACGGCGCGCGAGGAATAGAACCGTTTACATACTGAGACTTGGTGGGCATCGTAATTACCCAGTCAGTACCAATGATGCCATCGGCCGTGAAGGCATACTCGCCATAGACATTGTCATGCATGATCGTTGCTGAAACGGCATCAATTGCGCTGCTCCAGCTAGTCAAAAACAGATTTCCGTTGTTGGTAACTACGCTAACTTTGCTGGCGCCGCTTCCCAAATTTGGGAGCGTATTGCCTGCAACAGTTGGATTTGGACGTGTGTAGCCGAGACCATCAAACGCAACCGCATCGTAACCGGTGCTAGCACCACCAAGAGCATTCAGAATCGTACCGTTGCCGAAGATGCCGCCGGATGGCGGCGTCAAAGTGGCAAACACGGCAGCAGACGTGAAGCTCGCGTCAGAAATTAGCTTGCAAGGGGGCGTACCATTGACGTGGGTAACGTCTGTAGCTAACGCCGATCCCAGCGGGATGGTCGCCATTTCGATCATCTCTACGTAACCCTCGCGGGTACGGTCGAGCGACTGAAGCGAGGCTGCGTCATTCAGAAACAGGAAGTTACGGAAGTCTCCGCCTGCTGCAGGAATTCTTGGATTCGTACAGCTCTTGTCAGCCGTAACGATGGTTGCACCCGCCGTGGTCGGAACAATCGCACCGGTCCACACGTCTTTGGGAGACAGGAACAAGTTAAAGTCCAATACCTCTTGCGAGTTTTTACCTTCAAGGAAACGAACCTTGACTGCTTTGGCGTTGGTAGTCGTGTTAACGACCGAGATCAGCGTTGTGTTACCGGCACGAACGGTGTAGTACGGATATACCAGTGCTTGGCCGAGACCATCAGCATTGACATACACGGCATTCGCGGCACCTGCCATAGCGAGAGCGCCTGCGCCAGCTAGGGCGGAGATAAGCGCTTTTTGCTTAAAATTATTCATAATTAGTTTTGACTCCTCTGCATTGAGTTTTTGAGTGATCACTTTAGAACCAACAGCAATATTAGTTTTTTCGGACAAATGCCCTTCCAAGAAGTTTACACCAACATTTAACGTCGGATCAACCAAAGCTCGTTGTTATTCACAGTCCAACTTTCTTCCACGGGAAGTGTTTGCAATCGAGTGCCAACGCCGCGAACAAATATGGGCAGGGATATGTTTGATTTGACAACGCATAGGCCACCTTCACACTTGGCGCTGTCCACAACCGCGCTGACAACGCTCATCCGCTGCATTGCCGCAGCGTATTCATTCACGCTTGTACCGGCCTTAGAGGCCGTGGACAGATAGGCGAATGATTCCTCGAAACGCTTATCTATCAAGGCTTTCCAGCGAGATGCTGAACGTTCTACAGCTCTTTTTTGAGCGTCAAATGGGACCACGCCGTCTGATTGAAGGCTGGTGTTGTTGGCGCAGCTACTGATGCCGATCAAGGCTAGAAAAAGTGTCGCAGCGAGGCTGGCGAAATTGAAAGAACGGAGCTGCGCAAACATATTTCAGGGCTCAAATTAAGGGTGAATTTTCATATGGCTCTGTTGTATCAATACAACAGAGCCATGATTGCTATTGAGAGGTAGACGGCTGGACTTTTAGCGATTGATTAAATTCAAGCGGGATTTTTTCGGCATTTCTTTTGGCTTGAACTTCTTTTCGCGCGTCACTTGACGTTGGTAGCTCACGAGTACTGACGATCGGTAACGTGGTCTCTATATTGACCATCCGCTGACGCAGTTCATCGACAACACCGCGCGTATCTTCAACTGTTGCCATCACGCGCGGGGTGACCAGCATCACCAACTCGGAACGGCTTGAGCTCCAGTTTTGGTTTCCAAAGAGTCCGCCGACGACCGGGATTGTCGAAAGTATGGGAAATCCGCTACTCGTTTTGCTGCCGTTCTCCACAAACAAACCACTCAGCAGCATGGTGTCGCCATTGGCGACCATTACCGTGGTCTGTTGCGAGTTTTGCGTGATGTCTGGATTGGGGTTACCGTCACGCAGTGCGCCGGCGGTACTGCTCTGTTGCTGAATTTCAAGAAAAACATTGTTGCCACTGACGCGCGGCGTGATGTTGATGGTGAGGCCTGTATTGATGTATTGAAACGAATTGGTGGCCGACGTGGTGGTGGTTTGAACAGATGACTGGGTTTGCACTGATATTTGCGTACCGTTGGTAAACGATACTTTTTGATTGTCGAGCGTGATCATTGTTGGCGACGCTAGCGTGCGGGATTGGCCGGTGGTTTGCAGCGTGCTGAGAATCGCCTTAGCGGCCGCTCCCTGCCACGTATAGCTAAATCCAGAGACTGCCTTGCCTGCGGCATTCAGCGGGTTCAAATTGCCAACGCCGCCATCGGACGTAAGTCGGTTCGCAGCAGACTCAGGTTTTCCACTGAACATTCCCGAAATGCCCAATGAAAACGCACCATCCAACGCGACTTGGGCAATCTGCACCTCAATCGCGATCATTTTGGGTGCGGTGTCGAGTTTTTTTATTGCCGACTCAATCGCCGCATACTCGGAAGGGGTGGCGACAATCAGTAACGCGTTTCGGTCTTTGTCTGCTATCACGGTGGCGTTCCGCGCGAGTCCAATGGCTTGATTGTTTGCGGTGCCGGTTGCCGCGGTGAGGGGGCGTTGAGCATTGCCCGCAGTTTGCTGGGCGTTGTTGATCGTGTTTCCGGGTTGAACCAAGCCTTGACCCGCAATTGGTGAAACAGGCGCCGTCAACGTATTCGCTACTTGGCCCGGAGCTACTGTCGCTTGCACCGTATTGGCGCGCCCACTAATTGCTTGTTGCAGGATGACCTGCAATTTTTCCGCTTGCGAGAAAAGTACGTTGTAGACATAAAGCCGAGAACCACCTCCGGCATCGGTCCCTTTATCCAGCCGCTCAAGCCACTGCCGAGCGTCCAAGATCATCTCCCGCTGTGGCGCGATCAGCAAAATTGCATTCATACGCTCGATCGGTATCACGCGTAATAAGCCGGCAAACGGGTTGGAATTAGCCGGGAATATTTTTTCCCAATCTGCGGCAACGGTCTTAACGTCAGATGATTCGAGCGGAAAGAGCAGGAAAGACATGCCCGTCAGCAGGTTCACGTCAAACATTTCCGCAATTTCCAGCATGTTGCGAATTTCAGCTTCTGTACCCGTCAGAAACAACAAGTTTCGTAATTCGTCGACGCGAATAGCAGCGGTGGATGGCGCCTTAGCAAATGGGGTAATTACTTTCTCAAGCTCCTTGGCACCAATGTGCTTGACTGGCAAAATCACCACACTCAAGCCAGAGCCAGGACGGAGCTGGGTACGCGGCGCTGCAGTGCCAAGATTTGCCCCCCCTTCAGGCAACACGCGCCAATAATTGCCATCCTTCAGCAGTACGGCTTTCACCGAACGTAGCAACATCTCCAACGTCGGAATGATGTCTGAACGCTTGATGCCTTTTGCAGTGCGAACGGTCACCGTTCCGGTCACTGCAGGATCGATAATAAATCCTTCCCCTAAGGCATCGCCGAGCAGGTTTCGCACGATCTCGCGAATATCGCCGTTTTCAACGTTAAGCACTATGGGGCCCACGGCCTCGTCTGCCGCGCTCGGTGTTACCTGCGGGACGCGGAAGGTACGATCATTACCCAACGCCATTTTCACGCCATCAACAGCGGGTGCGCGCGGTATAACCGCGTCGCTTACCGCGCGATCATCGTTCGAGCGCGGAGCGCTCGCGGCTGCACGCGGCTTTAACGAAGTCGGCGAGGTAGCCGGTAAAGATTCAACCCCACCAACACGTTCATGCGCGCATGCCCCGAGCAAGCTAACCGCTGCTGCAGCTAACCCTACCCATCGCAATCGTCCTGCTGTCATGTTATTTTTCCGATTATTCATATCGTTACTCTATTTACCACCCGCTTGCTGCCTAGCGAGGCGACGCCGTTCCAGCATTTCGACAACATTGATTGTTTCGCGCGGACGGTCATCAGGTGGATCTACGGCGACCAAACCGTTGGGAAAGACGCGTTGCCCTACCGCGGCAGGCTGCCCAAACGTCGAAATGGTGGGGTTTGGCGGTGAGGCGACTGGAGGAATCTGCACCGACGCAGGCCCCGCCGCAGCTGGCGGTGGCGCCTGAGCAATCGCAACGGGTGGTGGAGCGGGTTGCGGCACGCGGCCTGACGCGGTGAACTTGGCCATTTCAATGACGTCGGTTTCGCCCTGAAACGAAAGCGTTACCCGCGTAAGCTCAACCTTGGCGACCGTCATTTCCTGCAACTGGTCACCTTGACGGACACTTTTAACCCGGTTGGACGCGACCTCGCGCACCTGTGCGATTTTTACGGCGCCTAAGTCGGTGATACCGATTAATTGGTACAAACCACGCCTAACTTGGGGCTTGGGCGGTTCAGGCGCTGCGGTTACTAGTTGCGTCGGGGCTGGTTTACGGCTGGGGTTGAGCAGCGGACGCTCGACTATTTGGTTGTATGCGTTCGCCTCAGAACCTAGGCGAAAATCAGGCAGTACGGAGGCTGCGTCTTGTTTCACAACGCCAGAGCGCACTTGCAACACCGGTGCGCTGAGGGCAGCCCCCCAGTCAGACTCAATGCCGAGCGCGACAAGTAAGGCTGCTGCTACGGCCAACAATGCGTTACGAAGGGTAAATAAGGCGCTCATCCTCTCACCCCTCCGGCGGACACCACTGTTGTCGGCGGAACGACTTTGGGCGTGAGTTTCGGCCCGTAGGCCTGGACTTCAATCTGCGCCGACACTTCGGGTTCCTGATTTGGTGGCGGTTTGTAACCGCGCGGCACAGTAGCGCGCAATGTCACGCTTTCAATAAACAGGTACGGGATAGATGTCTCAAGCGCGTACAGCGTTTTTTGCAACGCCGCTGGCGTGCCATTGAATCCGACGTTCAACGAATACACGCGAAAGCCGCCCTCGTCCTTGACGGTCACCGGCTGAATGGCAGTTAGTCGTGCGGCGTTGGCCTCAAGCATGGGTCGCACCAAATCGGTTAGCTCTGCGCCACCTAAGTTGGGCGCGGAATTCTTGAGGAAAAAACGACCGCTTTCACGCGCCTTGATTACGTCAAGTGCGCGCTGGTGTTCGCCTTTGCTGGAGGCGATACGTTGGTATCGCTCAATGCGGCCCTCAAGTGCCGAGCGGGCGTCGCTGTAGCGGCTGTAGAGCACATACGCGGGCACGGCAACTGCGGCAACCACCGCACTGACCACCAGCAGCACCAGCGTTACCGCTAATGCTCGACCACGGATTCCGTTGGGGAGATTCATTGGCGTCTCTCTGCCGGTATTGGGCTTGGAACGACGCCAGCAGCGCTCGGTGGGGGGCCCGGAGGTGGGGTCGCTAATCTCCGCATTGCGTCATAGGGCGTGGGGGCCAAACCAGGCGCCGCAACCGGCGCGGTGATGGGAGCAGCGACAGAAACTGGCGCGGGAGCAGGCGCGGCCGCCGGCGCCTTGGCTGCGGCTGGCGCACCGGCAGGTGCACTGGGCGAGACGGGTACGGTGATCACCGCAGTCGCGTCGGACAAAAGTAGCGCTTTTGGCATTTCAGCAGGCACGATTTCGCCCGCGATGTGGAAACGTTCGGCATTGGGTGCCACGCGCGTCATCGTTGATTTGAACACCGGGTCTTTGATGAGCGGCGACTCTTGCACAATTTGCAGAATCTTGCCACCGCTGCCAGTCTCTCCCTGAAGCACAACCTCTTTGCCTTTTAGTGTGGGAATGCTGCGGATCTCGATGGACTGCGCCCACGTGTCGTCCGGCAGCCGTTTACTGAGATCATCAAGCAGCTGCACCACCAGCGGCCCACTGTGTTTACGGGCCAGCGGCAAGTTGTATTCGCTGATTTGCTTTTCAAGCTGACGTTGCACCACGCTTGCGACTTCTGCGTCGGTCCGGGCGGTGGTTTCAATCGGTTGCAGCGTCAGAACGTGCTGGCGCATCTGCCACAGCGGCAACACCACCAGCGCGATCGCAAGCGCTGCGCACAAGCCGATGAGCGCTGGCGTGATCCAGCCGTTTCGATTGTTGCTTTCGTCGGCGGCCGCCCGCGCGGCTTTAAGCAAATCGAGCTGCGTGTCCACGTCAGACGGCGCCAACAACATTCGCGTGACGTTGAGATTGCGTCGGTTGGCCTCTTCCAGCATCGGATCCACGCGCATTCGGGGTGCTGCGGCCAGTTCCACAATGCAGGTGCCAGCGGAGAGGTTTCGCTCTCGGACCCGGAAGTCGTAATAAAGCTCGCTTGCTTTGAGTGGCGTTAGGCGGTCGAGTTCGTAACCCAAAACCTGCTGCAAACGATCTTGCACGGCGAGCGGCATCTCAAGCTCGCGACGAAACCCGTTCATCTCGCCGACCACCAGCGCAACGGCGCCACCGCGCTGCGCCAGCGCAGAATTTAAAAACGGCTGCGATTGCGTCAGCGCCTGAGCCGCAGGCCACACACGATCATCGCTGGGCGACCACATGACCGGGCGGCGCGACTGCGCCAGCTTCTTGCGCAAAACAACTGGCAAGCACTCTTTAAGCTGTTGCCGCCACCAGAACAGGAAATGTCTGAAACTTTGGGCCGCGCTTGAAGGGGTGGTGTACATCTCAGCCATTGGCTGCACCCGTTGCAGTGACGCCGTTAGCCGGGGCCATCGGTTGCGCGTTGTCAGGCAGCCCCTTTTGCCATAAAAAGAATTGCGGCCGACCGCGCGTCACACCGCCTAAACGCAGGCTCGCCTCGCGTGACGACTTGATGCCAGACGCCGTTACGGCATCGGCGCGAATGCGTATAGCGGCTTGACCGCCCGAGAAATAGGGGCTGCTGAATGGAATCGGCGGTGGCGGCAAGCCTTCACGCAACGCCTGATCGCGCTGCTCGACCCAAGTTTGCGCTTGTGCGGGATCAATGCCGGGCACCAGGCCCAAGATCATTGCTGAAGCCGCTTGCGGGTCAACGCCAGGGGACCGGCCATGCACAGTTAGTAGCGGCGCAACGGCGTTATAGAGTTTCGGCGTCATGCCCATCACGTTTTGGAGTTCCTCGACCGCCACGAAAAAATCATTCGATGGCAGCACTTTTTTTCCGGCGGTTTTGTAATCGTCTGCTTCTGCTCCGTTCGGGCGCTTGAGGTTATCAGCGTCCGTCCAGTCTTTGACAGCGGCAACGATGGCATCCGCCTCCTCTTCCGGTGCCCCTCCAAAAGTAAACACCTTTTTGAGTAATGCTTCGGCAGCAAAGTTCAAATCGATTTTAGCAGTCTCACTTTTGGCTGAAACGGCTATCTGCGTGCCGTTTTCAACCCAACCATGCACCACGCCATCGGCCTTCCATTGGGTCAGGGCAATTTGGACGTCGGCTGACCGCGCACGACTGAGCTCATAAACCATCCGGTTGACGGCTCCATCTGCGGCGGCCTGGCTGGTCGCGGAGCCGAGCGTATTGGCGGCAACCTGCGTGCTGATGCGCTGGTTTTCGGAAAACGGCAGCGCAATTAGCGTGAGGAAAATCACCAAGCCGAGCACCATGATCAGCGCGATGCCCGACTGTTGTCGTTTGCGGAAACCCGGAGCAACTGTCATCGCGTCGCTGTGCCCTGAATGATGCAACGCTGGCGCTGAAAGTCAAAATTGCAGCCGAGCGCCTGCGATAGCTTCAGCGGCACCGTGAGGTCGGGCCAGCGACGGTTGCCTGCTTCCGTCACGCGAAGCGTGATGAGCGTGGGCATGCGAGAGTTTTCGTCCCAGCTATCGAGCCAAGCACCGCCATCAGGATTGGTCAGCGGGTCGTCGCCGGGATCGAAGTATGAAATCGTGAGCGTCTCGATGTTGTCGGCCAGCACGATAGCGTCGGCGCTGGCAAGATCAGGCACTACTTTGTCGTCAGACGCGGCCGGCAAACGGCGCAGCACCAATTGACTGCCTTTACTTGGGCTCGACGACTTCGCCACCGCAAGCTGCCACCACATCACGCCACCCTCGGCAATCTGCGAGGTCACTGGCGCGAAATACGTCAAAGTGCTTTGTTTGCCGCTGAACTTTAGCGGTTGGTTCACCTCGCGCCGCCAACGCAGCGGTAACGCGCCACCAATATGGTCACGCAAAAAGGCTTGCGTACGCGCGTATTGCTCGGTGCGTTCGACAGCGTCGGTCGCAGCGCTGGTGCTGCGTTCCGCGCCGCGAACCGTGCCCATAAGAATGGCGGCCAATAGCCCGAGCAGCGTGATGGCCGCGAGCAGTTCAATCAGCGTGAAGCCACGCGCTGTCAACGCGTTTCGGGAGATCACGGCGTCTGCCTTGGGACGGCAAGCAACGTGACTAGCTCGACGGTACGACCGCGGTTGCCCGGCGCATCGTTTGCGCTCGCTGCCACGACTCGGGCGCGCACTCGTTTGAGTTCCAATGGGGGGCGAACCAAGTTCTCGCCCTCATCAGTCGGCTCCGGCGAAATGGTGACAGTCCACTGCAAACGACCGTCGATCGACGTGCCAGACTCGCTACCGTCGGCGGCTGTTTTTTCCACGCCAACGCCTGCCAACAACGACTGGGCGAGCGTCATAGCACGCATGTAATCGCTAGAGGTAGACGCGGCGCGCACCCCCGTGGCGAACACTTGCGACAGCGCTGCTAGACACAGCGCCGCGATAACCACAGCAACGATGACTTCGAGCAACGTGAAGCCCTGCTGCGGATGCTGCAACCGACTCACGATTCGTCAATCGCGACGCGACCGTTGAGCCAACCGATATCAATGCGGTATTCGCGCTCTTTGACCTTCACCGTTACTCGGCCACCAGTTGATCCACCGTCTGAATAAAAACGCACGTAAGCGTGTTTTGAATCGACTGTTTCAGCGGCGGTGGTGGTGAGTTCGAGCTGCATCGTCTCGGGCCACTTGCCACCCTTCTTGCCGCCCGGGAGCTGATAGGTGCGTTTCTCGAGATTGAACTCGACGCCCACATCGGTGCGCTTAGCGATGGCTTCAGAACGGGCAAAACGCAGCGTTTGTGCGACCGAGCGCGCAACCGCGCGTTGCTCAGCCGAAGTGACACCGGCCGAGAACAGAGGTGGCGACAGCGCGAGCACGATGCCGATGATCACGATGACAACCATCAGCTCAAGCAGCGTGAAACCACGCGCACCGGTGCGCAAACGCGCAACTGCGAATCGGCGTGAACAACCCGCCGAATGCGGGTTTCCGGTCGATGCTTGCATGAAAACTCGCGTGCTGCGATCTAGCCCTTGGTGATGTCCGCGTTGGAGCCTTCGCCGCCCTCTTTGCCGTCGGCACCGAGAGATTTCAACTCAAACGGGGTATTGCTTGGACCGGGTGTGGTGTATTTATAGTCATTCGTCCACGGGTCTTTAATGTTGTCTTTGCGCAGGTATGGGCCGTTCCAGTTGGGCAAACTACCCGGGTTTTTTATCAAACTCTCAAGGCCCTCTTGCGACGACGGATAGCGACCGATTTCTAGCTTGAACAGATCAAGCGCCTGCACCATCTGGCTCATTTCAGCTTTGGCAACACCTGCTTTTGCACCCTCGGTTTGCCCGAGAAAACGGCTGCCAATCGTGGCCGCCAGCACGCCGATAATCACGATCACGGCGAGCAACTCCATCAGCGTAAAGCCGCGTTGCGCACGCTGTTTAGATTGGTAATTTTTCATATTCACTTTCAGTTTTCCAATTCGGTGGTCTGGCTTCGCTAGGCGATGCTGCCTGCAAACCTAATTTTTCGTCGCCATAACTTTAATAACTTTGTCACAACATGTCTATTTGACGCGGCCTAGCGCTAGATAAAGTCAATTATCGACTAAAGAAAAAACCACGCAGCAAACCTAGACAGATTGGGCATTTCAATGCAAAGCTGTAATAGCAATTTGCACCCTTTAGCGCACGATAAGCCCTGTAGGACAACCCGCTACACGTTAAATTCCGTCAATCCCAACAGCGCGCTCATCAACGCGAAGATGATGCCGCCGACAACCACGGCCAGCGTCAGAATCAAAATCGGCTCCATGAGGCCTAGCGCTCGCTTCAGCGCCGTGTTGACCTCTACGTCATACACCTGCGCAACCTTGAGCAACATGGCGTCCAAACGACCAGTTTCCTCGCCCACGGCGACCATGTGTACTGCGAGTTTCGGGTACAGGCCGGTTTCCATCAACGGTCGCGCAAAGCCCTGACCAGCCTTCAAGCGAACCAATACGCCATCTAACGAGTTAGCGAGCGCCCGATTGTCGACCGTGTCTTTGACGATTGTGAGCGCCGGCAACAAGCTCACCCCGTTGCCGAGCAAGGTGCCCAGCGTCCGCGCCAAACGAGCGACTTCGATCTTGCTAAATAGGTCCCCGAGCACTGGCAATTTGAGTTTGCGGCGGTGCCATGCAAGCAATCCTTGCGGCGAACGCAAACGGCCACGCACTAGGATGAAAATCGCTGCCGCGCCGACTAGCAGCATCCAGCCGTCTTCTTTCATCCAGTGCGACAGCGCGAGCAAATTTTCAGTCGCCGGCGGAAGCGCTTTGCCAAACTGACGGAAAGTTGACTCAAATTTGGGCACCACAAAAAAGATCATGGTGAATACGGCAATCACCGCCACGCCAATCAGCACCATCGGATACATCAACGCCGACTGCACGCTGGATCGCAGCTCGGCACTACGTTCCTGGAACTCGGAGATACGCTCCAGCACCGGCCCGAGCGTACCGCTGGCTTCGCCAGCACGCACCATGTTCACGAACAGCCGGTCAAATTGTTTCGGATGCTCGATGAGCGCTTGCGACAACGATTTGCCGCCTCGCACACGGTCGCGCAAATCCTGCAACAGCGCTGCCATCGGCCCGGTATCGGCCAAACTCACCAATAGCTCAAACGCTCGATCGAGCGGCAGGCCCGCTGAAATCAAGTTGGCCAAATCACGGGTGAAGGCGATGACTTGTTCGCGCGTTACTTTACGCGGCGCGAGCAATCGGCCAAAAAAACTTTTGCCTTTGTCGTGCGACGAAAACGCGGCGGCGGACGCAGTTTGAATGCGCAGCAGAATCAGGCCCTGCTCGCGAACCCGTTCAACGGCGTCGGCCTCAGAGGCCGCCTCGACCTGAGCAGAAACCGGGTCGCCTGACTGGCGAACAGCGTCGAATGCGTAGAGTGCCATGGGCTACCGCCCAAGTTTGGTTGGGCCGGCGAGGACGCGGCGCGCCGTACCTAAAAGCGCGCAAGGCACACGCATCAGTCTAGCCTTCACGCGTGGCCCGCAGCACTTCTTCTATAGTGGTGCTGCCGGCCACGACTTTTCTCAAACCATCGTCGTACATGGGCAACATGCCTTCCGCCAATGCTGCGCGACGCAAGTCGCCTGCGTTAGCTTTTTGCATGATCAATCTCCGAATCGGCTCGGTCAGGGGCATCATTTCGGCAATGCACATCCGCCCGGTGAAGCCGGTGTTGCTGCACTGCGCACAGCCTACTGCCTTGTACACGGTGGGTTGCAGATCAGCACTGACGCGGCCAAAGCCGATATCTTTCGCCACCACAGCGTCGAGTTGATGCGGCTCTCGGCAGAGCGGACACAGCGTGCGCACCAGACGCTGCGCGAGCACGCCGACCAGTGTACTGGTCAGCAAATAGTCATCCACGCCCATGTCCATCAAGCGATTAATGGTGGCCGGTGCATCGTTGGTGTGCAGTGTGGATAGCACCAAATGCCCGGTCAGCGCGGCTTGCACGGCGATTTCGGCTGTTTCCAGATCGCGAATCTCACCGATCATGATGATGTCTGGATCTTGGCGCACGATCGAGCGAAGCGCGCTGGCAAAGGTCAGGTCAATCTGCGGTTTGACCTGAATTTGGTTGATCCCGGCCATCTGATATTCGACCGGATCTTCGACCGTGAGAATCTTCACGTCCGGTTGATTCAGCTCGTCAAGTGCCGTGTACAGCGTAGTCGTTTTACCGCTTCCGGTTGGGCCGGTAACCAACAAAATGCCGTTGGGTTGTGCGAGTGCTTCTTTAAATTTCGCGAGGATGTCCGGCGCGAAACCGAGTTTCGCAAAGTTGAGCTGCACGCCGCCCTTGTCGAGAATACGCATCACCACGCTCTCGCCGTGCATCGTCGGCACGGTCGATACGCGAAGGTCAATGTCCTTGCCCTGAATGCGTAACCGGATGCGACCGTCCTGCGGTAGGCGACGCTCGGCGATATCAAGATTCGCCATGATCTTAATGCGCGAAATCACGGCTGCCGCCTGACGTTTTGGCGGTGACTCAATTTCGTGCAGCACGCCGTCAATCCGGTAGCGGACGATTAGGCGGTTCTCGAACGGCTCGATGTGAATGTCCGAGGCGCGGGTTTCGAGCGCATTGGTGATGATCAAGCTCACCAGCCGGATCACCGGCGCTTCTGAGGCCAAATCTTTGAGCTGCTGAATGTCATCCCCCAGCGCGTCGGTATCAATGCGCGCTTCGAGATCGCCGTCGTTGAGCGATCCGACTGACGTGCGGCCGCCGCCATAGAGGCGCTCAATGGCGGTATCGATATCCGTACCAACGGCGACGACACGATGAATTTGGCGATTGGTGACGATCTCGAACGAATGGCGAACAAAATCGTTAAACGGATCGGCCACGGCGAGCGTTAGCGTGTCCTCATCTTCCTCAATGGGTAATGCTCGAGAGTCGCGGAGAAAGCGGGCCGAAATACGCTCTTCAAGAATAGGCATCTCGGGAAAGGCGGAGGTTTCGACATAGGGCAAATCGGCCTGTGCAGCGAGCGCCTGGGCGATGTCGCGTGCGGACACCACGCCGAGCGTGGTGAGCAAACTGCCGAGTTTTTCCGGACGGCTTGACGCCGCCTGAAGGCGCAGCACCCGATCCAGTTCGTCCTCGCTGACCTTGCCGCGTGCGAGCAGAATCTCGCCCAGCCTCAGGCGCTTGATCGGGGCGGTTTGACTCGCAGTCTGCGTATCGATTACGGCTGTTTCCACCCACGTCACCTATATCGTTATTGTTGTACTCACCCTTGGATTCTAATGAGCGCGATAGGTTCACAGCGCTTGACCGGCTGCAGTCCCCTACAATTTGGAGGTTTGATTGCTAATACCCGAGTGCGAGTTTTATGAAAAAGTACATGTGCCTGATCTGCGGCTGGATCTACGACGAAGAAACCGGCTGGCCCGAAGACGGCATTAAAGCGGGCACATTGTGGAACGATGTGCCGATGAACTGGACCTGTCCCGAGTGCGGCGCACGCAAGGACGATTTCGAAATGGTCGAGATTTAGGGCGTCTGCTACGTCGCGCTATAGAAGATAGTGATCTGCCAGCAGTGCGGCGAACAGCAGCGCTAAGTAGGTCAGCGAATAGCGAAATACCGCGCGAGATTTTTGATCGGTGTAGTTTTTGCGCAGTTGCGACACCAATTGCACAAAGCGCAAACCTAACGCCAGCGCGGCCACCGCGTAGAGCCAGCTGTTCATGCGAATTGCAAACGGCAGCAGCGACACCGCCAACATTAGCCACGTGTAGAGCAGCATGTGCAGCAGCGTGAAGTCGCGGCCATGCGTCACCGGCAGCATCGGCAGACCAGACTTTTCGTAATCTTCCTGCCGATACAGCGCCAGCGCCCAGAAGTGCGGCGGCGTCCACGCGAAGATGATCAGAAACAGCAACAAAGGCGCTGCTGAAACATCATTCGCGACGGCAGCCCAGCCGAGCACCGGCGGCATTGCGCCGGCAGCGCCGCCAATCACAATATTTTGTGGTGTGTTGGGCTTCAAGTACAGCGTGTAGATGAATGAGTAGCCAAAAAACGTCGCCAGCGTCAGCGCCCACGTGAGCACGTTAGTGGTGGCGATCAGCACCGCGCTTCCGAGCGCCCCGAGGATCAGCGCAAATGTGACAATTTGCTGGGTGGTTAAAGTGCCCTGAGCGGAAGGCCGTTTATCGGTGCGTTTCATCTTCGCATCGACGGCAGCTTCAAGTAAACAATTCATCGCAAAGCTCGCACCAGCAATCAACCAAATACCGAGGTTACCGCCGATCAAAACGGTCAGCGACGGCATTGAGGTGTCGACCAGCAGCATGCCAATGAATGCGGTAAACACAGCCAGCAGCGTGACGCGCGGCTTGGTGACGATCCAGTAGTCTCGCCAGCGCTCGCCGGTGCGGTTCCAGTTGCTCACGATTTGCTCACCATTGGGCCACCCTGCGCGCCTAGCCTATCCGCGAGGCGCGCAGCAGGCGGGCCAGATCTTGATTCAATTTTTTGATGTCGGGATTTTTTGGCCATAGGATGACCTGATTGCCCAGCGGATCGATCAGCAACAGGCCTTTATCAAGCGCTGCGCGCCAGGCTTCAGGCAGCGTTGATGAAGCCGAAAGCACCAGCAAATCAGTGTTCTCGGTCATCACCTGTTGATCCAATTCGCGTGGCGTGATCACGACCCGAATTAGCCGTTCCCGTTCGCGGCCGAGCATGGTGCGCGCCTGCCGCGTCGCGTACAGTGCATCGCGGCACTCAGCCGGACAAGCGTCGGGCGCCAGCTGCACCAGTCGCCACTTTCCGTCCCACTTTTCGATGTCAGCGGCTGACAGAGCCAGCGGAGCTAGCGGCCGCGTCTCCAGCAATTCGCCGTAGCTTTTGCCAGCGGTCGGCTGGATAAAGTAGTACGCCACCCACGCCGAGATAAAGGGTGCCGCACAGACCAGCGCCACCAGCGCGATCATTTTTGTGGAAGATTTCAAGCGGCGTCTACTTTACGAAAACTAAGAACCAAAAATATGCTGACTGCCATTGCC
Organism: Burkholderiales bacterium; assembly: GCA_014378555.1. GTDB lineage: Bacteria > Pseudomonadota > Gammaproteobacteria > Burkholderiales > Casimicrobiaceae > Casimicrobium. The sequence goes on from JACMNN010000169.1 coordinate 28,998, forward strand.
GCAAAGGCGTACCACTGAAGCTGATAGCCGCGATTTTTCTCGAAGCTGGCTCCGGGCAAAGGCCGCGCAACCTCGACGAAACCAGCGCCGGTTGCCTGCTCCAGAATGAATGGCTCGACAGTGCGTTTTAACCGCGTCGACAACTCCCGAACGTTTACGTAATTCAACCTTTGCCCCCCGTCGTTATCAAAGGTGCCGGGGTTTCGTGAAGGTGGCGTGTTGATTCGTCCGCTAATCGTGACGTACCCTGAAGGCGTATCGACCACCGGCAACGCTGCTCGAATACCCGACGCCTTTATCCAACCACGATCCACCAGCACAGTTCGTCTTTCACCCGCAGCAGATTCAACAAGGAAACTTTGCAACAACCCATAGCCCGCTTTTGCGTCGACGATGCGGTTGTCGACATAAAACAACTCGTCCGCAACGAAAGCTCCTGTCAGCGACAGGCGGCGATAGCGCAATTCGACGCCCGTATCAGCGCCCGTTTGAAGCTTATCAAAAGTAAGTGCGGGCGCTGTAAGCGCGGCTTGCAGCATCGCCTGCTGTCCAATTTTGTATTCGGCCCTCTCGCCCTGCCAATTGCCCAATCGCACGTTGATGGCGGCGAAGGCAACCGTCAGAATCAAGGCCCAAAGCTTAGGCCGAAACGACCTGCGCCGAGGGGTGGTAGCAACTTCCTGACTTGACACACATTTCTCACTAAAATCGCTAAATGAAATGGCTTGTAATACTCTGTCTGGTGGCGATTGTGGTGTCAATGGCATCCGCCCTGCTTTATTTATTTCGTGGCGGAGAGGGCGGCTCATCGAAAATGCTTCGGGCGCTCACGATACGCGTCACCATTTCTGTCGGGCTGTTTTTGTTTTTGATGGTGAGTTACAAGTTGGGCTGGATCGGGCCGCAAGGCGTACGCTGACCCGTCCGCGCTATCTTCCATCAAAACACAAAGGCGGCATTAAAGCCGCCTTTTTATTGGGCAGACTCGTTGCAGCAGCCTAGAGCATGTAGACGATGACGAATAGACCCAGCCAAACCACGTCCACGAAGTGCCAGTACCATGCCGCCGCTTCAAAGGCGAAATGATGCTTGTCGTCAAAGTGGCCGCGAATTGAACGCACTAGGATCACCGTCAGCATAATCGCCCCGATGGTGACGTGAAAACCGTGAAAGCCCGTCAACATAAAAAATGTCGATCCGAAGATTCCGCTAGTGAGCTTTAGGTTTAGTTCGCTGTAGGCATGCACATACTCGTACACCTGCAATGTCAAAAATACCGCGCCAAGGACGATTGTTGCGGCAAGCCAAAGAATGAGTTTGCTGCGCTGATTCACCAACATCGCGTGGTGGGCGATCGTCAGGGTAATGCCGGAAGTCAGCAGTAGTGCGGTGTTGATGGCAGGAATGCCCCACGCGCCCATGGGTGAAAACGCGTCTTTTATGTAGGGGCCAGTCGTGGGCCACGAAGCCGCAAATTCAGGCCATAGATTTTTCGAATCTATAGAACCCAGATCAGGAACAGAAAGCACCCGCGCATAAAACAAGGCGCCAAAAAATGCAGCGAAGAACATGACTTCCGAGAAGATGAACCAGCTCATGCTCCAGCGAAACGACACGTCGACGTTTTTGCCGTACAAGCGGCCTTCGCTCTCTTTGATCACCGCGCCGAACCAACCAAACAGCATGTAGAACAAGATCAAAAAGCCAGCGCCTAACAAGTACGGGCCGGCTTCGACGCTATTCATGCTGAATACGGCGCCAAACGCCAAGGTCAACAGCGCGACACTGCCAACGATGGGCCAATGTGAGGGCTCTGGAACAAAATATTTGCCGACTGCGGCGGTGGTAGAGGGTGCGCTCATGTGCAGGACTCGCTAAATTTGTCGAATGATTGAGGTATGCGAACTAACCGCGCAAAGGCTTAAGCATTGCCTGTGCCTCTAACTTCCCAACGGGAGTTTTAGTGGCTGGCGGTACCGCAGCGCCGGGAACTTCAAAAAAAGTGTACGACAGAGTAATAGTATTGATATCTTTGGGAAGCGCTGGATCTACTACAAAAACAACCGGCATATGCCGTGTTTCCTGGGCCGCAAACGTCTGTTTGGCAAAACAAAAACACTCAAGCTTTTTGAAATACGCTGCCGCTTGTGATGGGCCGTAACTTGGAATGGCCTGCCCAATCATGTCCCGACCTGTGGTGTTATGAACCTCATACATCACCGTGGTGAGTTCACCGGGATGAACGGTTACGGTCGAGAGTTCAGGTTTGAAGCTCCAAGGCAAGTTGCGAATATTGGCATCAAACTCAATCTTTATGCTTCTCGACAAATCGACTTGTGAGTTCTTCAGCTGCTCCGGCTTCATGAAGTCGTTGACGCCTGTAACTTCACATATTTTTTTGTAGATCGGAACCAGCGCAAAGCCGAACACGAACATTACCGCTACGAACACGATAAGTTTGCGCAACATTTCCCGATTAGCGAAGAAAAACATGTCAGCAGCCCTGTTTTACGCGATCTTCGAATACCAAATGGATAGCGCCAGCGCGAGCGCCACCCCGCCCAGCATCCATCCGGTGCGTAAATTGCGGCGGCGGAGCGCCGCCGCTGCGGCACTTCGGTCAGTGTCGGTTGTCATTTATTTAAACGCAGGAGGCGTTTCAAAGGTGTGATACGGCGCAGGCGAAGGTACGGTCCATTCCAAGCCCTCAGCGCCATCCCATGGCTTTGCAGCGGCGCGAATGCCGCTCTTGCCTTTGATCATACGGATCACCACAATGATGAAGAAAATCTGCGCAATACCGAAAGCGAACGAGCCGATGGACGACACCATGTTCCACTCAGCGAATTGCATGTTGTAGTCAGGGATACGCCGCGGCATGCCTGCAAGACCAAGAAAATGCTGCGGGAAAAAGGTGACATTAAAAGCAATCAACGACCACCAAAAGTGAATCTTGCCCAGCTTTTCTTCATACATCCAGCCGGTCCATTTCGGGCCCCAGTAGTAGACAGCAGCGAAAGCCGAGAACAACGCGCCTGCGACCATCACGTAGTGGAAGTGAGCGACCACGTAGTAGGTGTCGTGCAACTGGATGTCTACCGGCGTCAGCGACAACACCAGACCAGTGAAACCGCCAAGCGTGAACAAGAACAGGAAGCCGAGGCAGAACAACATCGGCGTTTCCAATGTGATCGAGCCGCGCCACATCGTTGCTAACCAGTTGAAAATTTTCGCGGCAGTCGGCACAGCGATCAACATCGTCGCAAACATGAAATACAACTGACCGGCCATTGGCAAGCCGGTCGTGTACATGTGATGCGCCCACACGATGAACGACAGAATCGCGATGGAGGCCGTTGCGTAAACCATCGAGGCATAGCCAAACAAGGGCTTGCGCGAGAAGGTCGGGATGATTTGTGACACCACACCAAACGCGGGCAGCGCGATGATGTAGACCTCTGGATGCCCGAAGAACCAGAAAATATGCTGGAACATTACTGGATCTCCACCACCGGCAGCGTTGAAAAACGTGGTGCCGAAGTGGCGGTCGGTGAGCAGCATAGTGACCGCGCCCGCAAGTACAGGCATCGTGGCGATCAGCAAGAAGGCGGTAATGAGCCAAGTCCACGCGAACATCGGCATTTTCATCATTGTCATGCCTGGAGTGCGCAGGTTCAGGATGGTGGTAATGATGTTGATGGAGCCCATGATCGAGGACGCGCCCATGATGTGGATCGCGAAAATCATCATGTCCATGCCCATGCCGGCCTGAATCGAAAGCGGCGGGTACAGCGTCCAGCCACCAGCGGCAGCGCCACCGGGCACAAGAAGCGAACCTAGCAACAAGATCGCAGCTGGCGGCAACAGCCAGAACGACCAGTTATTCATCCGCGCGAACGCCATATCTGGCGCACCTAGTTGTAGTGGCAACATCCAGTTGGCGAAACCAACGAAGGCAGGCATGATCGCGCCGAAAATCATCACGATGCCGTGCAGCGTAGTCATCTGGTTGAACCGCTCGGGATCAAGTATTTGAAGCCCCGGCTGGAATAACTCAGCACGGATCAGCATCGCCATCGTGCCGCCCGATAAAAACATGACAAAACTAAACCACATGTACATCGAACCGATGTCTTTGTGATTGGTTGTTGTCACATAGCGCATGATGCCCGTAGGCATGTGATGGTGATCATCGTGCCCTGTGTGGTCGTGCCCGTGCCCGGTGTTCGCGCCGTGAGAGGCGTCATGTGGAACGCTAGCCATGATTTACTACTCCTGAACTTATCGCTACTAACTATTACTGTACGAACGTGGTGGCTTGAACCGATGCGGATCAAGCAGCCAGATTGATGTCGACGCGACGCGCCTCTTTGTTGTCGGCCCCGCCCGCTACTTCGCCGGGTGGCTTCATGTTGATTTGGTCGCGCTTTACGCCCGCCGCCTCAAGCGCATCGCGTACCGCGATTGCCCGTTCTTTTGCCAACCCAAGATTAGCGACGCGGTCGCCTGCTTTGTCGGTGTAACCGGTGATGTCTATCTTTTTTCCGTGTTGCCCCTTCAAGGAGGCAAGCGCTGCATCAATCGACCCTTTAGCGTTGGACGGTAACTCTTTTTGGCCGTTGGCAAAGTACACCTTGGCCGACAAAACACCGACCTCAGTCGAGGCGACAGCCTTGTCGGCAACGGCTGCAGCAGCTACAGCGCCCGCCGGCAACACGCCCCCATTGCGAGCCTTCGCAAAGTCGATGGGCTGCGCAAACTCAACAGCCTTATTCGACCAACTGCTTCTCGTGTACGCCATGACACCAGCTAGATCTTTGTCGCTCAAATGTTTGAACGATGCCATTGCGGTACCTGCTTTACCGTTGAGCAGAAGCGTGATCTGATCGAGCTTTGGTCCATTGACTAACTTTGAGCCGTCAAGCGCAGGAAATTGTCCTGCGATGCCTTTTCCAGTGGCTTGATGGCATCCTTGACAACCGCCAGCACCTTCAAACACTGTTTTGCCGTGAGCAACCAGCTCGTCTCGTGTGTAGACTTTGCTGTCCACAACGGCAACCGCGTTGATTGTTTTACCAACGCCATACTTGTCTTTCTGTGCTGCAAGCCAGATGTCGTAATCCGCTTGCGTTTTGACTTCAACTACGATGGGCATGAATCCGTGCTCTTTGCCGCACAACTCTGCACAGTTACCGCGAAAGATGCCGGGGCGATCCGCGCGGAACCAAGCGTCGCGGATGAATCCTGGAATCGCGTCTTGTTTCACGCCAAGTGCAGGCACCCACCATGCGTGGAGCACGTCGTTAGCAGTAATTAGAACGCGAATTTTTTTGCCGACAGGAACCACTAACGGGTTGTCGACTTCCAGCAAGTAATTTTCGCCCTTAGTTTCGCCGTTCTTAATTTGCGCCAGAGGCGTGGCCAGTGTGGATACATAACCAAACCCCTCGTGGATGTAGTCGTAGCCCCATTTCCACTGGTAACCTGTGACCTTAATAGTCATCTCTGGCGCGGATGTGTCGCGCATGTCGAGTACCGCCTTGGTGGCCGGGAACGCCATGACTAGCAAGATAAAAAACGGAATGATCGTCCACAGCGCTTCTACCGTGGCACTCTCGTGGAACTGAGACGCCTTGCGACCGCTGCTCTTACGGTGTGCGTAGAGCGAATAAAACATCACTCCAAACACGGCGAAGAAAATAACGACACAGACAACGGTGATGAGTGTGTGCAAGTCGAACATCTGCTGCGCAATGGCAGAGTTCGGTTGCTGCAAGTTCATCTTCCAGTCGGCTGCCGCCAACGACGGCACCATCGCCGCAACTGCTGAGACGGCCGACACAGCGATTGCTTTTGAAGGCAATACGACCGACCGTAAAAATTGATTAGTCATAGTGTTCAATTCAATTTTGTTTCGCACAACCCACACCCTAATTTATTCTCGACACGCCCAACGCTCACTGTTGCGCAAACTGGCGAGGTGCCAGCGCCGCACGTAGATCGCGCAATGCCTGATACTGCTCTGACACGGGCAAAAACTCTAAAAATTCCACACAACGGCCTGATTGCCGGAGCCGCACGCCGTGTAATCCGCCCATGCGGTCACGCTTAAGCTCCATTGACAACCAGCCACGATTAAATTCGAAGCGCTGCGTATGCTGTCCTCGGAAAAGATCAATCTTTACCCGTGTTTCTGTGACTTCGACGCAGTCGCGGTCGTTAGCCGCGCGCTCGAGCCACCAAAACGCGACCGCAACACACACGATTTCAAGGCCGGCAAAGGGCAGAATCATCCACACCCCTGCAAACCACCAAAGAAATACAGCGAACGAAAGGGAAAGCGTTGCTACCGCACCGAGCACCGCAATGCGGACTTGGCGTGATGTAGAAAACTGCCTTCGCCATTCAAGAGTGACCGCGAGGTTGACCGAATCCATACTGCAATTACGATCCAAATTAAGTTGTAAGTGTCTTGGAAAACCCTTGAAGTCTAGCAAATTTGGTAGCCGCGGCTACACCTTCGAGCGCGCAATACTGGCCAAAGCGCAGGATGCGATGCGACTAAATTGCGAATCCGCGCGGCTTGTCAAAATAATGGGCACGCGAGCGCCTTGGACAATGCCTGCACATTCACCGCCGCCCACATAGACAAAACTTTTGTAGAGCATATTTCCTGAGTTTAAATCGGGCACTACAAGTAAATCAGGACAACCAGCGACAGCAGAGACGATACCTTTGGCCGCCGCGGCGGTCGCAGAAATAGCGTTGTCAAACCCAAATGGACCTTCAACCATTGCCGAGCCGAATCGTCCGCTAACCGCTAGCGCGACCAGTGCCTGTGCATCAATGGTGGCCGGAATTCGCTCGTGAACCGTTTCCACGGCAGCCAAGATCGCAACTTTAGGCGCCTGAACGCCGAGCTGGATGAGTAATCGCACTGCGTTGGTAATCGCGTCTGCTTTGGTCCGCACATCGGGCGCGATATTGATCACCGCATCGGTAAGCGCAATTAGTTTTGCGTAGCGCGGCAAATCGAAAACAAAAGTGTGCGTGATGCGGGTTTCTGCCCGCAAACCCGCGTCTCGCGCGACGACCGCCGCCATCAATTCATCGGTGTGCAGGCTACCCTTCATCAGGGCCGCTACTCGATTATCAGCCGCATCCTTCACCGCGCGGCGCGCGGCCTCGACCGCCGATTCGCCGGTGTCCACGATGCGCCCCGGTAAAGACAAATGCAGTTGCTCTGCGAGAACACGAATACGTGCTTCAGATCCGTAGAACACCGGCTCAATCAGCCCAGCACCAGCCGCCGCAATGGCCGCTCGCAACGACACCTCGTCGCTAGCGTAAACGACGGCGGTCACCAGCGGCGGCAGCGCTTTCGCTCGTTCGATTAACGCTGAAAGTTTCGGATGCGTAACTTGATAATCCGTCCCCACCGCGTTACCAGTCAAGCGTTTGACCGATTTGTTCGGCCGCTTCTTTGAGCGTTGGCAGAAATTCAATGGCCTGTGCCTCGCTCATTCTGGATACCGGTCCATGCACCGCTATAGCAGCCACCACGCGTTCCTGATCATTGAGCACTGGCACCGCCAGACAACAAATTCCGGCGAGATATTCCTCATTGTCAATCGCGTAACCGCCGCGCCGCACTTTGGTGAACTCAAGTTCAAGTTGGCGAAGTGAGGTCAGTGTGTTTTTAGTGTGGGCAATCAGCGGCGCGCTGGTCAAAAGTCGGTCACGCATGCGCTTCGCCGAGTGCGCAAGAAACAGCTTTCCGCTAGCGCTTGCGTACAACGGCACCTTAGAGCCCGCATGCAGATTTATTCGCAGCGGCCACGACGATTCGACGCGATCCAGATACATGACGTGATGGCCGTTGGGGATCGTCAGATTGCAAGTTTCACCAACCTTCTCCACCAGTTCTTCGAGAATCGCGCGGCGCGCCGAACGATGCGGCGAATGCAGCAACACATTAGCCGCCAAGTTGGTCAACCGCTCGCCGGGCACATAACGCTTGGCATCAGGCTCGCGAAGCAGGATACCGGCCTCCTCAAGGGTCGTCAGAATGCGAAACACGGTCGGCTTCGGCAAGCCGCCCGCCTGCATGATCTCGGTCAAACTGACCGAGCGCTCGCTGTTCGCTACAAACTCCATTACGGTGAGCGAACGCAACGCCGCGGATCCGGCTTCGCGACCTTCTTTGTGTTCTTCCTCATGTTCAACTGACATCTTATATTCCTAAGTTAATTCTGGCCTAATTATGCACACATTGCCTCAACAATGAGAAAATGAAACCACGGGATTCGTTTTTAAGCGTTTTTGGACGCTTGGGACACCTTGTCGCCGCACACTTCCGCCCAGTTTCAACAAATACGAGGTTCTCATGGCAACCAAACCATCAACAAAGACCACCAAGATCATGAAAATTGCAAAGCTTTCGGCGACCGCCGCGAAGCAAAGCACCAAGGTCGATCGCCGCGTAACCCGTGGCAAAGTAAAAATGACGCCGTCTGAGGCGTTCGTGGAAACCCTAGTCGCGCAAGGCGTAACCGACATCTTCGGCATCGTGGGCTCCGCCTATATGGACGCGTTGGACCTTTTCGAGACCGCCGGCATTCGCTTCATTTCGGTCGCACACGAGCAGGGTGCTGGCCATATGGCCGATGGTTTTTCACGGGTGTCGGGCCGACACGGCGTGTGCATCGGCCAAAACGGCCCCGGCATCACCAATTTCGTAACACCGATCGCGGCGGCCTATTGGGCACACTCGCCGGTGGTCGTGATCACGCCTGAAACTGGCTCAATGACTCTCGGCTTAGGTGGCTTCCAGGAGACTGATCAACTGCCGATCTTCTCCAAGATCACTAAATTTCAGGCGCATGTAAACAACAAAGCACGCATGGCTGAAATGACTGCGCGTGCCTTTGACCGCGCCCACATTGAGCTCGGACCGACGCAACTCAATATTCCACGCGATTACTTTTACGGCGAGGGTGACTACGAAATTCCAACGCCGATCACCATCGAACGTGGCGCCGGCGGAGAAGGCGCGCTTGACGAAGCCGCCGAGTTGCTGTCAAAAGCAAAATTCCCGGTTATTTTGTCCGGCGGTGGCGTGATTATGGGCAACGGTATTGATGCCGCGATCAAGCTTGCTGAGCTGCTTGATGCGCCGGTGTGCAATAGCTATTTGCATAACGACAGCTTTCCGGCAAACCACCGCCTATGGTGCGGTCCGCTCGGCTATCAGGGCTCGAAAGCGGCCATGAAACTAATCGCTAAGGCCGACGTTGTGATCGCGCTCGGCACGCGCCTTGGCCCGTTCGGCACACTGCCGCAACACGGCATTGACTACTGGCCGGCCAACGCAAAAATTATCCAGATCGATGCCGACGCCAAAATGCTCGGGTTGGTCAAGAAAATTTCTGTTGGCATTTGCGGTGACGCTCGCGCTGCGGCGCTAGCCCTGGTTGCGCGCCTAAAAGGCAAATCGCTGGCGTGTCACGCTAACCGCGACGCGCGCTTAGCCACCGTTGCCAAAGAACGCAAGGCTTGGGAAAAAGAACTTGATGGCTGGACGCACGAGACCGACGCCTACTCGATTGAAGTCGCCAAGGCGTCGAAGTACATGCATCCAAGGCAGGTATTACGCGAGTTGGAAAAAGCAATGCCGGCGCGCGCGATGGTGTCGACCGATATCGGCAATATCTGCTCGGTGTCGAACAGTTACCTGCGCTTCAACGAACCACGCTCCATGTTTGCTGCGATGAGTTTTGGTAACTGCGGGTATGCCTTTCCGACCATCATCGGCGCAAAGCTGGCGGCGCCTGATCGACCTGCAATTGCATACGTCGGCGATGGCGCATGGGGCATCAGCTTCAACGAGGTACAAACTTGCGTGCGTGAAAACATTCCGGTTACCGCCATTGTGTTCAACAACGGTCAGTGGGGCGCCGAGAAAAAGAATCACGTAGATTTCTACAACCGACGTTATTTGGGTGTCGCGCTCGACAACCAACCGCACTGGGCAAACGTTGCCGTTGCGATGGGCGCCGAGGGATTGCGCATTGATCAGTTGGCCGATGTAGGTCCTGCACTGGCCGAAGCATGCGACGCGCAAAAACGCGGCCGCACCACAATCCTTGAAATCATGGTGACCAAAGAGCTGGGCGACCCGTTCCGGCGCGATGCTTTAGCCCTGCCAACGCGCTTCTTAAGCAAGTACAAACATACTGAAATCAAGCGCTAGGCCCATCACACCATCTCGCGTTGGTGTTTGAACCAACGCCGAGATGGTCCCTCCAACCTCGCATAAGGAGGCATTTATGCAATCAGTATTTCGTTTACTGGCGACCGGGTTCGCCGCTGCAAGTCTTGTTGTGGGCGTGCCAAGCTATGCGCAAGCGTGGCCAACCAAACCCGTTCGTTTGATAAATCCGTTTCCGGCGGGGGGGGGTACAGATACGTTTGCGCGACCGTTATCGGCGCAACTGAGCAAGCAACTTGGCCAGCAATTCATCGTTGAAAACATCGGTGGTGCTGGCGGAACAGTGGGCGCAGCGGTAGCAGCGCGTACCGCAGGCGACGGCTACACCTTCCTGATCGGCGCGGTGCATCACACCATCGCGCCTTCGATTTATCCCAAGCTTTCCTACGACATCGAGAAAGACTTCGTGCCAGTCACGTTGCTCGCCATGATGCCGTTTGTGATGGTGGTGCAACCGAACAAATTGCCCGACGTAAAAACGGTCAAAGACCTTGTTGAATACGCGCGCGCCAAGCCGGGCAAACTCAACTTTGGCTCGCCAGGTTCTGGCACATCGCAGCACTTGACGGCTGAGCTGTTTAAGGTCAATCACAACCTGAACATGATTCACGTTCCGTACAAAGGCATGGGCCCAGCCATGCAAGATTTTCTGGGTGGCTCGATCGACGTATTGTTTGACGGAATGAGTGCATCGGCCGCGCAAATTCGCTCAGGTAAAGCGCGAGCCTTAGGCTTGATGGCGGCGCACCGTTCACCGCAGTACCCTGAAATTCCCACGCTCGCAGAGCAGGGTTTTGCCAATAGTGAGGCGTCGCAGTGGTACGCAGTGTGGGCGATCAAGGGCACGCCGCCGGAAATTGTCGACAAGATGCACCGTGAAATCGTCAAAGCATTGGACGACCCCATGGTCAAAGGCAACTGGGCGGCGGCAGCGGCCGATGCGGGCGGCATGCCACCTGCAGAGTTCGGCAAATTTGTGCGCAGCGAGATTGAACGCTGGGCCAAGGTGACCAAAGCTTCTGGCGCGAAGTTGGACAACTGATGTGCAGCCGCATTTAGTATGAGTGAATTTGCAACTATCGCAGGCCTCATCGAGCGCGCACGCGCTGCTCAGGCCGTGGCAGAAACCTTCGATCAAACGCAAACCGATCGCGTGTGTGCTGCGGCTGCATGGGCGATCATGGAGCCGTCCCGTAACCGCGCTCTCGCCGAACTAGCCGTGCGCGACACCGGCCTTGGTAATGTGGCCGACAAAGTACAGAAAAATCATCGCAAGACACTCGGCTTGATGCGCGATTTGCATGGCGCGAAATCAGTTGGCGTGATCGCTGACGACCGAGCGACTGGCATTACCGAGATTGCACGGGCGGCGGGAGTGGTTGGCGCAATTACGCCGTCGACTAATCCTGGCGCAACCCCAGCGAACATGATCATTAACGCGATGAAGGGCCGCAACGCCATCATCCTCGCGCCGTCGCCCAAAGGCGCGTCCACCGCTGAGTTGCTGCTGCGATATGTGTACGCAGAATTTGACCGCATCGGCGCACCGCACGATCTGGTGCAAGTGTTACCGTCCCCGGTGAGCAAGGCGTTAACTTACGAATTGTTGCAACAGGTTGACTTGATAGTGGCCACCGGTTCTCAGGCCAATATTCGCGCCGCGTATTCAAGTGGCAAACCTGCGTTCGGTGTGGGCGCGGGCAATGTCGCGGTAATCGTTGACGCCACAGCCGATGTGGCGGCGGCGGCCGAGCGAATTGTTCGGTCGAAAATATTCGATAACGCAACCAGTTGCTCTAGCGAAAACAGCGTTGTCATCGTCGACGCCGTTTATGACGCCATGATCGCAGCGCTTGAGGCGCAAGGATGCATGCTGCTCAATGCTGAAGAAAAAACACAACTGCAAAACGTGATGTTTCCTTCGGGTAAATTGTCACCGGTGGTCACGGCGAAATCAGCCTCAGACATTGCTGCGATTGCGGGACTCAGTCGCGCGACGGCTGCGCGCGTTTTGATGGTGCATGAAACAGGTATTGGCATAGGCGCTCCGTTCTCTGGTGAGAAATTGTCGCCAGTGATGGCGATTTATCGGGCTGAAAATTTCGCTGCAGCGGCACGCGTAGTGACCGACATTTACGGGTATCAAGGCGCCGGGCATTCGGTGGGTGTTCACGCCGCGCCTGAGCGGGCGGATGCGCTCGCTTTGCAACTTGGCCTGACGCTGCCAGTCGCCCGCGTGATCGTGAATCAGGCGCACTGCATTGCCACAGGCGGCAGCTTCGACAACGGTTTGCCGTTCTCTTTATCGATGGGTTGCGGCACCTGGGGTGGCAATAGTTTCAGCGACAATTTGACGTATCGAAACTTTCTAAACATCACACGTATCGCCCGACCTATTGCGCAGAACATGCCCGAAGAATCCGTGCTGTTTGCTGATTATTTTTCTCACGTCAATCGATGACCACTGCCGCCACGATACGTGACGTTCTGCACACGCACGAACGAGAACAACCCGATGCAGCGCTGCTAATTTCGCCAGAAACTGGCGAAATTCTCACCTACGCGAAGTTTGCTAAAGAAGCACGCCAACTTGCTGCGCTTTATGCGGCGCACAATTTGCTTCCCGGTGATCACATTGGATTTTTGCTGCACAACGGCTACCAGACTGCGACCATTTTTTTGGGCACGATGGCTGCCGGATTTGTCACTACGCCGCTTAATCTGCTCGCGCATGGCGCGCAGCTCGCCTATGTTCTAGAGCACAGCGATATCAAGTTCGTATTCACCTCAACGCACTACGAAGCCCAGTTGCGCACGGCGCTGGCGATGCTGGCGAGCGAGCGGTCAAAAAGTATTTGCGTCGAAGTGATCGACTCCGACGCGGCAAACGCGCACGCCAGTTACGGAGAGATCGAACTTGACTCATCAGCGCATGGCCAATCACCGGCACTGCTGATGTACACCTCAGGCACCACAGGCCAGCCCAAAGGCGCCCTGCTCACCCACGCCAATGTGCTGCATGCGGGCCGCTCGGTGTGTGACTGGCACGGGTTGACCCACGCCGATCGTGTGTTGTCGTCACTGCCGCTGTATCACATCAATGGTCAGTGCATCGCAACGGTCGCACCATTTATCAGCGGTGGCAGTATCGTCGCGCCGCACAAATTTTCGGCGAAAGCATGGTGGGGTTGGGTCGAACGCTATCAACCGACGTGGCTGAATCTGGTGCCCACCATCATCGCCTATCTGTTGAACGCCGCCGACGGCAACACCAAGCTTTGGCCGGCGATTCGCTTTGTCCGCTCCGCCTCAGCGCCCCTGCCGCCCGACCAGCACCGCGCTTTTGAGCAGACCTTTGGCGTGAGCGTGATCGAAGCGATGGGCATGACGGAATGCGCTTCGGTGGTGTTCTGCAACCCGCAACCCGCAAGCCTTCGCAAGTACGGCACGCCAGGACAGCCATGCGGCGTGGAATCACGCGTCGTATCGACCGAAACCGGCGCGGTGCTCGCCGACGGCGTCACCGGCGAGCTGCAGCTGCGCGGCGACAACGTGATGCTCGGTTATTACAACGCGCCGGAAAAAACTGCCGATGCGATGACCTCCGATAATTGGTTACGCACCGGGGACCTCGGACATCGCGACCCAGACGGGTTCTATTTTGTGACCGGTCGCATCAAAGAGCTCATCATTAAAGGCGGAGAGAACATCGCGCCTCGTGAAATCGACGAGGCGTTGTTAGCGCATCCGGCGGTGCTTGAGGCGGCAGCAGTAGGCATTCCTGACGTCAACTACGGGCAGGAAATACTTGCTGCCATCGTGCTCAAACCGGGCGCGCAGTGCGATGAAGCGACGTTGCGCGAACACTGCGTGCAGCTGCTAGGACGCTACAAGACGCCGAAGCTGTTTCGCTTTGTCGAAGATCTTCCAAAGGGGCCGTCCGGCAAGGTGCAGCGCCTCAAGTTACTCGACTGATGTGCATTGCCGCGTTCGCGTGGAACCCGGAGGGCGATACGCCGCTGCTGCTGGCTGCCAATCGCGATGAATTCTTTGCCCGCCCTACCGAGCAGATGCATTGGTGGCCCGACTCGTCAGTCCTCGCGGGCCGCGATTTAAAAGCGAACGGTGCTTGGCTCGGCATCACGCGGCACGGTCGATTTGCGTTGCTGACCAATATCCGTAATCCTAGCCTACGACGTGAGGGTGCGCCGTCGCGCGGCGACATCGCCAAAAATTTTCTTCAATCATCGGTTGCGCCCTCGACGTTTATTGCAGCACTCGCATCGATCGCGCCGCGTTTTGAGGGCTTCAATTTTCTGTGCGGGCAGGTCGGCGAGGGCTTGCGAGAATTATGGTTTCTAAATTCGGTGGAATGCGTTGCCGAACGTTTGGTTCAAGGCCAGTACGGGTTGTCAAATGCATCGCTCGATACGGATTGGCCGAAGCTGTTGCGGGTGAAACAGGGACTGCGGCATGCGCTTGCTGAACGAGATTTGGCGCAGCAAGACGCGCGCCTCGTGCGCTTGTTGCGCAACACCACGCCGACATCCGAGCGGCACCTGCCAAGTACCGGCGTTCCGCTCGAATGGGAACGTGCGCTAGGGTCAATTTTTATCAATCGCGACGACTACGGCACGCGAGCTTCCACCGTTTTGCGCGTAAGCGGCGGATATTCGACCGTGACCGAGATCAACTATGCGCCAGATATAAATCTCGTTCAACGCCATGATTTTTCGTTTGCTATCTTGCCTATTTGGCATTGAAAAATTCTATTTGGCTTTTCACTGAAAGCCTTTTTGAACTGGGGCAGGATCGTTATTTTTGCCATAGTCGACAAATACGTAAATCGCGTATCAACGTTCAGCCAATCGCCCTTTTGACACAAAGTTGTTGACTGCAAGTCGCTAAAAAACTAACGCGGCCGCGTTCAGCATGCCGACTGAGATCGACACTGCGGCGAGAAACGTGGCCTTCGCCACATTGCCACCCTCGATCGACGCGGTGAGTCCTGGCATCAACATTCGAGCAAACACGAACACGATCAATTGAACGACGGTGGCGAGCACTGCGAACAGCACCAGATCGAGCAGATTAACGGCGTTAGCCACGGTGCTTGCTAGCGGCAGCGCAAAGCCCAGGAGTGCGCCTGACAACGAAATCGCGGCTGCCGTGTTGCCTTCGCGAATCAGTGCTATTTCGTTGTACGGCGTCACCTTGGTGTAGATCAATGTAAACGACACCAGCAGCAGCAATGCAACTGCAAAGTAGATAAGAAAATCGTCGAAATAGCGAATTGATTCGTTGAGCGCGTAGGTCATGTTTTTTCCTTGTGGCTATCCGAAGATTAGCTGCAGCTAGTCAAAATAATGCGGAACGAACCGCGACGTATTCATCGTAATTTCGGTCGCATCTTCGCGTAGGCTGATGCCGGCGGGCGCGTCGCCGACGATCCAGCTTCCGATGGTGACGAAATTGCCCTCGAAGCTGGGAATGGGCGTGTATTGCTGATACACAAATCCCTCTTCGCCATAGCTGCCGTCGGCGCGGATGACCTCGCCGCCTTTGTAGATTTCAACGTTCTCACCTTCACGCGACAATAGCGGCTTTTTTACGTAATCGCCGAGCACTTTGTGGCGCTGGAACGATGCGTTGAGTAGCAGCGGATGATCGGGATAGAGCTCCCACAAAATAGGCAGTAAACCTTTGTTCGCGAGCACCATTTTCCACGCCGGTTCGATAACGCGCATCTTGGTTTTCCGAAGGTTGTTGCCAAATTCGTCTGCCAGCAACCACTCCCACGGATAAAGCTTGAACAGCGTTTCGATGCGCTGATTGTCGGTGTCGACAAACGCCAGTTCAGCATCCGACCAACCGATCTCTTCCACCGCAATCCACGGCGCCTGCAGCCCTGCCTGAATGGCCGTGTCGCGCAGGTAATCAAGGTTGCCTCCGTCTTCTTCGTGGTCGCCAACGCAGGTGAAATGGACGTGGTTATAACCGTGCTCAGCTTTGAGCCATTTCCACTGCTCAATTAGCGCTTCATGCAGGCTGTTGAACTGATCGGCCTTCGGCTTCACATCCTCCAGCCAATGCCACTGCGCAACACTCGCTTCAATCAAAGAAGTCGGGGTGTCGGCGTTAAATTCGAGCAATTTCGGAGAACCGGTGCCGTCCCAAGCCAGATCAAACCGACCGAACAGCGAAGGATGATCGTCGTTCCAGCTTTCGCGAATCAGCGCCCAAGCGGATTCGGGAATTGCCAACTCTTTGAACCGCTCTTTGACGATGATGTGCTCGGCGGCGGCCATGCACATGGCGTACAGATCTGCTGTGGCTTTTTCCAGCGTTTGAATTTGCGCGGGCGTGAAGTGGTAGCAAACGCCCTCGTCCCAGTACAAGCCATCAAGCGAATGAAACGAGAAACCCGCGTCTTCGCAACGCTTTTGCCAGTTATCGCGCTTCGGTACGTGCTCTCTGCGCATACCGCTCAGCTGCCCGATGACGCCGAATGCGAGCTGGAGCCGCTGCTGTGACGCGAAGCCGACGCGCCAAAGCCGCTGCGCGAGGCCGACGACGCCACGCTACCCATCGAGCGTGAGCCAGGCCGCGGTGTGGGGTTATAGCCATAGGCGCCGGATCGCGACGAATACCGCGGGCCGTAAAAGCCGCTGCTGCCGGTAGCGGAGCGTTTGGCATCAACTTCTTCACAATCGCCGGGCGTGCCCCAGTCGGCCTTGCAGGCTTCGAGGTTGGCGTAGACGTCGCGGCTGTTGCTGGCGCCGCTTTCAAGATTGCCGCAACCCGCAAGGCCGCCAAGCGCGGTGGCACTGATCAGCACGAGTGAAAGGTTACGACTGCGCATGCGGCGCAATTTTGGGGCCGTTGGCAGCACCGTCGAAAGTGCTGCCGCAGATGACGGCTCAGCAAGAACCGCCCTAATCGTCGCTCTGGGTTCGTCCACCGCGCCACCCTTTTAGGTTTTGTTGACAGACGTTTTACGCGGGCACCGCGTCCGTGTCAACGCAGGCCGGCGGCCGTAGCCGAAGCAGCCGGGTTAGTGGACTGCGGCGGGCCGCAGGAAGCGGATTAACGTACCGTCGCGCAGGCAGATCTCGCCGTCGCCGGTGAGCTTTGCGCCCTCAAAATCGCGTTGGATCAACAGCAATTCTTGGTCCTCACGGGTGCCTTCAACTAGCACGTCGTCGGGGCGGGTGAACTCGTCAGGGGCATGCAGGTAGTCAGCGGTGAACACAATGTCGCCAACCTGAACAAACGCGGCTTCGCTCATTGCCGCCGTCAAGGTGTCGAACATCGGGGTCACGGTGGGGGACAGAAGCGTGGCGGTCGTTGTGTGCATCATGATCTCCAAGGTGGGGCGGGACGCAGGCTTTTCAAGCAATTAACGCGCCTGTGCGGGTTTCGGCTGACGCCGATGGTGAGTGATTACTAATTACCTATAAGCTTAGGCGATGGGCCTATTAAAAGGCGTCAACGACACAATACAGCCCTCAACTGCTGGGACTGGAAACCAGCCCAACACGCAGCGCGGCAACACCACCGAGTTGCCAAAAAAACCCAGCATCCGTATTGATAAATTACATGAAATGTTCGATTACCCCTTGATGAAGCCTCTTCGCGTCTTCAGCAATAACGCGTAACTAGCGGCGCAATCTGCAAGCGACTCGCGACCGCGCCTTGTCGCCAACCCTCCGCCTCCGATGGAGCGGGGTATAACTCAACAGCACTTTAATAATCGCAACTCGCACCTATGATCGATCTCTACTACTGGACCACGCCGAACGGCCACAAGATCACGATGTTTCTGGAAGAGGCGAAGATGAAATATCGCGTAATTCCGGTGAACATTGGCAAAGGGGAACAGTTCGATCCTGAATTCCTAAAAATTGCGCCAAATAATCGTATTCCGGCGATGGTCGATCACAAGCCGATGCAGGCCGAACCAAAAAGCGTTCGCGGTGCAGCGATCAACGAACCATTGACCCTTTTTGAAAGCGGCGCGATGTTGCTGTATCTCGCCGACAAATCAAAAAAATTCCTCAATCGCAAGTCGCTGTATTGGCGCAAAGAGAGCATTCAGTGGCTGTTCTGGCAAATGGGCGGACTCGGCCCGATGGCGGGACAAAATCATCATTTCGGCACCTCAGCACCGGAAAAATTGCCCTACGCTATCAACCGTTACGTCAACGAAACTGCGCGACTCTACGGCGTGATGGACAAGCGGTTGGCAGATCGCGAGTATCTGGCGGGTGACTATTCGATCGCCGACATGGCCTGCTATCCGTGGGTCGTGCCGCATGAAAAGCAGCAAATGAAGCTAGGCGATTTTCCAAATTTACAACGCTGGTTTCAGGCCATCAAAGAACGACCCGCGACGATCCGTGCCTACCAAATCGCGAAAGATATGAACACCACGCCGCCCGGGCAGGCAAGCGATGAGGCGAAACGCATTTTGTTTGGTTTTGGAAAGAAATAATTGGGTCGGCACGTCGACAAATCACGATTTGTCGAGGACTAGTTTGTCCAGCTTTGACACGCCTAAACTTCAGTTATGAAACTTACCCGACTTATTTACGCAAGTACTCTCGCAGAACCCATGTCGAAGGCTGATGTCGAGCAGATTCTTGCGGCCAGTCGGCAACGTAACAACGACCTCGGCATCACCGGCTATCTCTGCGTATCGCCGTCACATGCGTTGCAGTGTCTAGAAGGTGGCCGACATTCCGTGAACAAGCTATACAACCACATCGTGCGCGACTCGCGCCACGCAGACGTCACGCTGCTGCGCTATATCGAGGCATGGCGGAGGCTGTTTCCGGTGTGGGATATGGGTTTCACACCAGATTTGTCGACCGCCGCACCGCAATCAGCGCGCTGGCATGACGAGAGTGGGTTCAATCCGTATCTGGTCGAAAGCGACCTTGTGGAGAATGTGATCGAAGCGTTGTGCGAACGGTCTGAGCGAGTCGAACTGCGGGCTTAGCAATCTATGTTGGGGGATAGCTTCGGGTTGCAACGCCGATTTCTAGGGTGTTGCGCAACCATTAACGCATAGTCGATTTCGGCGCCTTTCATATCCTGCACCCAGCTGCAACCAGTGATTCAACTACTAGCTGTTACGGTCGAATCGATGCAATGCGGGCGATTTGTTCCACCGCGTTAGCCAATAATTCTGGCGCACGAATCACCGCCTGATCGAGCGCCATTGGCCCTGGCACGATGGAGAAGCAGCCACCATTAAAGGTGGCACTTAACACCCCTAGCGAATCGGCGTCGACGCTACCACTCACCAAGGTGGCTTTCAGGCCGGAATTGCCGTGTTCGCGTGCGATTTGCGCTGCAGCGAACGGCGTTTTTCCGAGCAGCGTCTGCGCGTCGGTGCGGCCTTCGCCTGTGATCAGCCAGTCGGCGTTGTTGCACGCGGCAGCAAGCCCGGTCAGTCGTGCAACGGTTTGCGCACCAGACTCAAATTTCGCGCCAAGCAGTTGCAGCGCATAGCCGAGACCGCCCGCTGCGCCTGCGCCGGGTTTGTTCACGGCCTGTTTTTGCAGCGCGGCTTCTAAGCGTTCCGCGTACGCCGCAATCACGCCATCTACTTTTGCGATGTCAGTCTTCGTCACACCCTTTTGCGGACCGAAAATATTGGTGGCACCGTGTTCGCCGGTGAGGACATTATTGACGTCCGACAGAAGCGTAATTTCGCACTCTGCGAGCCGCGCATCAAGCCCTGTCACATCCACCGAAATCAATTTCGCGAGCCCATTCGGCGTCGGCAAAATATCGCGGCGAAAGGTGCCGGTGAACTTCACACCGAGCGCTGCCAGCAGACCTGCACCGCCATCGTTGGTACTCGTTCCGCCGAGGCCGATGAAGAAGTGCCGAATGCCATCGTTGACCAGCAAGCGCATCAGCTCACCGACCCCATAGCTCGACCGATCACCCACCGGAACCGCCATGTTGTGTGCATCCTCAATGCCCACCACTTGCGCAACTTCGATCAGCGCAGCCTCGTAAATCACGCCCTGTTTAAACAGCGCGTAACCTGCTTCTGCGGGCTGTCCGGCGGCATTGCGCACCAGCGCCTGCCTGCGTCGCGCGCCGGTTCCTGCCAACGCAGTAAGCACCGCGTCTAGCGTGCCTTCGCCGCCGTCGGCCATCGGTCGCTGCACAATTTCAGCATTGGGCAACACGCGACGCAGCCCCTGCTCTAGCGCGGCGCAGACCGCTTCAGCAGAGAGCGAACCTTTGAACGAATCGGGGGCGAGCACGATTTTCATGGTGCGGTATTTTCCACGCCATCTTCGGCGTCGCGCTGCGTGGCCCGCTTCACCCGATCGTTGACGGCGTCCCATTCCGACGTTACGGGTGGAGCTTCGATAATCAACGTGCCGTAGCGCTCCGCGTCGAGTGCGCGCAGCAAGGCATACAACTCGCGCTCCCATGTTTCAGCGTCCGCCGCGAGGCGAATCACGCGCACCCGTTCAGCAGGTTCGGCGTCAAACGAATGCGTGATCACGCAGCGCATTGGGCCGCGATCCTGTGCCTGGCGAAACGCGCGCAACTGCATTTTCAGTCGCGCTGTAGCGAGCATCAGCGTTTGCGTTTTTGGCGCGTAATGCGAAGCCAGCGCACCCGGCACGCGCGGCAGGTCGCCTGCCTCCGCACCCGATGCGTCCTCACCCTTTTCGGCCAACGTCGTGCCGAGCACTTGGTCAATTTCACCCGCACGAACACGTCCGGGGCGCAGCACACGAACCGTGTCACCGCTCACGTCAATGATGGTGGACTCAACGCCGACGTCGCACGCGCCGCCGTCGAGAATCATCAACAAACGATCAGGAAATTCAGCCGCAACGTGCGCGGCGGTGGTTGGGCTGACTTGCCCAAATTGATTAGCTGAAGGTGCAGCGAGGCCTTGATAATCATCGCTGAAATGCTTGAGCACCCACTGCGCGACCGGATGCGAGGGCACGCGCAGGCCGACCGTGTCTTGTCCGCCGGTCACCGCATCAAGCACATGTGCGGCACGTTTGACGATTAAGGTCATCGGGCCTGGCCAGAAGGCGTTGGCCAGCTTTTCCGCCGCTTCAGGCCAATCAGCGGCCCACGCTTTTGCGGCTTCGGCCGATGCGACATGCACGATCAACGGATGATCCGCGGGCCTGCCTTTTGCCGAAAAAATCTTGGCGACAGCGTCGGCGTTGCTGGCGTCAGCAGCTAGGCCATAAACAGTTTCCGTAGGCAAACCGATGGCCTCACCCGCGCGTAACCACGCCACCGCTTGACTAATGTTTTCGTCGGTCGGTTGCTCGATAAAAGGCAGGTTGGCACGCTTCATAAATACACGCTCGGCTCGTTCAGTGGTCGCGTTTTGAAACGCTTGTGTGTCCATAAATATTGCGGGACAGCTTCGCGCACTCGATCTTCGATGAAAGCGTTCACACGACGCGCATCCGCGGCATCATTACCAGACGGAAACCCTTCCCAAGCCGGATAGAAGCGCACGTCGTAGCCCGCGCCTTTGGGTCGTTGTGTCGCGATCACTGGCACCACGACGGCACCCGTGAGTTTTGCCAACCGCGATACGCCGGTGATGGTCGCGGCTTGAACGCCGAAAAACGGAGAGAACACAGAATCTCGAGCCCCAAAATCCATATCAGGTAGATAGTAGAACGGGAGCCCGGATTTGATTGCACGGATGATCGGTTTTACACCAGCTGTGCGAGCAATGATCTTGGAATTACCAAAGCGGGTGCGCCCCGCGAGCATCATTTTGTCGAGATCAGCATTGCTCTGCTCGCTATAAATCGAACAACCGGAGGTGTCGACGGAGATGCGGATAGCGGCGGCGTCAAGACCGATAAAGTGCGGACAGAGCCAGATGACGGGTGTTTTATTTTCGCCGTCCTGAAAGCGCTTCCACTCGTGCTCGTGGTGCAGCGACACATAGTCGCGTATGTGCTGCCCGCTCGCGTTCCACAAAAAGCCGTGTTCGAGCGCGGCTTGCATGTAGGCGCGGAAATGTTGGCGAGCGATTGTTTCGCGCTTGAGTTCGCTGAGTTGCGGAAAACACAAACGCAAGTTGATTAGCGCCACCCGGCGCCGCGATTTTGCAAGCCACCAGCCGATAGTGGATAACGGGCCGCTGATCGCCGCGATGGTGCGTGGCGACAGCCACGAGAGAACCTTGCTGCCGAGCAGCGCAGCGGTTCCGGCAAGGGTCACAACAGCGCTCCTGCAACAGACCAGGCTTCTGGTTGATTAGTCCCGAGCGGCCAACGAGGTGAGTCAGGAGCACACCCCATTCGTTTACAAATCACACGCCTCCCCAAATGGGGGGAGCGCTTTGCGCCGGCACTTTGTAACGGTTGTAACTCCACAAATACTGATCGGCTGCAAGCGCAATCGCAGCTTCGACTGCCACATTTAACTGCCGCGCCGACACCGCTGCATTTTCAGAAAATGCATCCAACGGCGTGAACACTAATCGATACCCCGCCCCTGCGGGAAAA
Source organism: Burkholderiales bacterium (assembly GCA_014378555.1). GTDB lineage: Bacteria > Pseudomonadota > Gammaproteobacteria > Burkholderiales > Casimicrobiaceae > Casimicrobium. The sequence continues at coordinate 51,798 of JACMNN010000169.1, forward strand.
CGAATACAAGCCACCATCACCACCAACGCGCCGGTCGCTTTTGCAAACTTTTGCGCCAACGTCATGGTGTACGCCGGTCGGTCAAAAAAGTTAGCCCATGCGCCGTCACCGCCCCGGCCCGCATCAGGCACTTGATCGGGCAGCAGCCCCACCGTATCACCGCGACGCAGCGCTTTGAGCATGGCGCGAATACCGCTCATCTCGGCCGGCTCAGAGCGAATCTGCATGCGATCGCGACCGGCACGCATCATGGGTGCGGCCCATGCGACACGCGGCGGCCGGAACATGGCGGTCAACGGCATTTGCGACCCAATGAATAGTGAAACGATTTCGAACGTGCCCAGATGGGGGGTCAAAAAAATGACCCCACGTCCGGCGTCGCGCGCGACGAGCACGGCGTCCCAACCGTCAACAATTCTGATGCGCGCGAGCAGCACGTCATCGGGCGTTCGCCACAATCCGGCTGTCTCTGTTGCCATCTGGCCAATACCTGTGGCCGCTTGTAGCAACGTGACTTTGTCGGCGTAACCTGCCTGCTTCAGATTCTCGCGCAGACGATTTCGCATACCGCCTGACAGCAACATCAAACGCCCCAAAGC